>JBCKLP010000237.1:0-3617 GCA_038903735.1 Burkholderiales bacterium
GCCTTGCGGCCCTGTGCAGCGCGCTTGCCGCGCCAGCCGCGCTGGCGCAAGCCTACCCGGTCAAACCCATCAAGATGGTCATCCCCATTCCCGCGGGATCGCTCACCGACGTGGTCGGCCGCGCCGTGGCGCAGGGCGTGAGCGCGGCCTGGGGGCAGGCCATCATCGGCGAAAACCGCGCGGGTGCGCATGGCTCGATCGGCATGGTGGAATGCGGCAAGGGTGGCGGCGACGGCTATACCATCTGCATGACCGACGGCAATCTCTTGACGCTGAATTCCTTTGCCTACACCAATCTGCCCTACGATCCGCTCGCATTTGCGCCCATCATCCATCTGGCGGAAATAGAAGTGGCGCTGGTTGTGAAAGCCGGCCTGCCGGTCAAGACCGTCAAGGAATTGATCGAGTATGCACGCGCGCGTCCCGGCCAGGTGGCCTGGGGTTCCTCAGGTGCCGGCTCGACCATGCATCTGTACATGGAATGGTTTCAGTCCCGCACCGGCGTGCGCTTCAACCATGTGCCTTACAAAGGGCCGGCACAGTTGGCGCTGGCCATGGCCTCCGGCGAAATCGATGTCACCAATATCGCGCCCTCGAGCGTCGCAGCGCATGTGAAGGCAGGCAAGGTCGTGCCCCTGGCCGTGGTGGTGGGCAAGCGGCGCTCCAGCTTTGCCGGCAATACGCCGACTTTGGCGGAGCAGGGATTTGACCTGGATTTCCGCAACTGGCTGGCTCTGGTCGGGCCACCGGGAACTTCGGGTGAGGTGGTGCGCCGCTGGAATACCGAGGTTAACCGGTTACTCGCCGATGGTGCTTTCGTCGGCAAGGTGATGGGCGCCCAGGCGATGATTTCAACGGGGGGGAGTCCTGAGGATCTCGCCGCCATCATCCTGGAAAAGCGCAAGGTCGCCGCCGAACTGGCAAAAATGGCCAACCTCAAATACGACTGAGGGCCAATGCCCGGGTGGCAGTACGCGGCCCGGCTAGCGGACGGGCAGGCGATCCGGGGTGAGCGTGACAAGTCCGCGCTGCACGGCGCGCAGGATGTCAAAGCGGGTGATGGCACCGAGGATACGGCCGTGTTCAACCACCGGATAGCGGCGAAAGCGTGCCGTCATGAATAGCCCGGCCGCGTAATAGATATCCATGGTGGGCGGTATGGTCTGCACCTCCGCGGTCATGAAATCGCGGACCGTTCCCTGGGGAGACTGGTAATCCGGGCCGCCCAGGGCGAGCAGCTTCAGGCAATCAAACTCGGTGAGAATGCCGATCAGTTCGCCCTTGCTGTTGGCGACCAGCGCCCCGGTGATCCGCTTTTCCAGCAGGAAATTGACGGCTTCCATGATCTCGGTTCCCGGGGACAGCGTGTCCACGTATTTATCCATGAATTCGCGGACGGTGGGTAGGCGGTGGCTTGTCATGGTGTCCCCCTGCGGCCCGCGCTGAGGCGGACAGATGTTGAAACCGGCACAACCGCAATATATCCCCAAGTGTGCCGGGGCGCATGGGTTTGCTGCGGCGGTGTTTGATGCTGCGCCGGGCATGAGCGATGAATCGCGCCATCACTCATCTCCATCGGTCACTCAGGCCTGCCTGAAGTAGATATTTCATTAAATTCTTTCTCTGGATCCCGCTACTGTAGGGTATATACGGACGATTACGATCCTATAACTTATATTTCTTGATCGTGACGATGGCGTCAAATTAATTTTTTAGCGAACCCGGGAGCCTCGCCGCCTGCCGGAATCGCCTATTGCCCTTTCATCTCCGTGACCACAGGGTCCTTACCGGACTGCACGAAACTGAAATCCACCTTCGCGCCCGGCTTGAACTTTCCGAGCACGGCCTTGTCCTTGACCGTGAAGGTCATGGTCATCGGGGGCCAGTTCATGGTCTTTATTGGCCCGTGCGCGAAGGTCACAATCCCCTTTGCAGAAAATGAGATTGGGATGACTCGCGCGGCAAAACACGGAAATGACGCGTCGCGTCTGCACCGGCTCATTTCTTTGTGTCAATTTCTTTGCGACCTTTGTTTTCCCTGATCGCCGATATAGGTAATTGCCTGAAAAGGAACGCCAGTACTTGGTCTCCGGCCAATCATCGATCACCATCAAGGTCGCTAGCGGCCAATCCTTTGCCGAATTATCCAATGGCAAGCCGGACCGGCTTGCCGATACGGCTCAACATGTTTATCAGCGTATCGATCGTGAATTTGCTGGTTTTCATGTTCACCACATCCGAGACGCGCGGACGGGTGACCTTGAGAATATGCGCGGCATCTTCCTGCTTCAGATGGTTATCCTCAATCCACCTGGACAATTCTGCCATCAACTGCTTTTTCAGCGCCAGAGTGTCATTGATCTGCTTTCGAGACGCCGCATTCAGGCGGTCGGCCTCACCCCGTGGAAAACCCAGTTCCCTAAACAGATTGCCGCCAGGTTTCGTCACATGGCGGATTTTGGTATCGATCGTCATTGCCTGGATAACCTTTCCCGTATCACCGATTTGCAGCGAACTTCAGCAATTTCCTTGTCCTGCTTCGTCGTCGCTTCAGTCTTTTTCTGGAAGCAATGCAATACGTAGACAGCTTCTTCAAATTTCGCCAGATACATCAGGCGGTAAGCGCCGCTGCCCTCTCTGATGCATATTTCCTTCACGCCCGCACCCGCTTCGCCAAACGGTTTCCAGTCCTCCGGTTCCAGACTCGCCTGCACCTTGCCGAGCTGGAAACCCGCCTGCCTGCGCGGTTCATCAGGAAATTTCAGGAGATCAACATAGGACGAACCTACCCATCGAATCTCTTTTTCTTCCTCCATCCTCTGAATCCTTGTATCAAACTTTATACGCGCACCGACAATGTTGCAAGCGACGCAGACCCGAGCGACGCAGACACGAGTCCTTCAATTGCGGGGCGTTGGCCGTATAGGACATAAGGAGCCGAGGGGTGTTGCGGAGGACGAGTGCTCGGCATTCCAACTTGCAATTTGCTGTCGTGCCAGCGGGCCAATCAGAAAGTCAGGTAATTGGAAGCCGGTGCGAGCGCCGAACCATCCGGCAAGGTGAGACGAAACTGCGCGCGTGAGCGCTCAAGCGCGTGTGTGCGTCTGACGGCCTCGATGAGCGCTTGCACCTCCGCATAGTCGAAAGCGGCGGTCCATCGCTGCATCAGCGCAAGGGCGCTGATGAAACCGTCGGGGATATTCTGGCGCGACAACTGTCGCTGGCAATCCACGTACTCTTCATGAAAGAGTGTGGGAATAATGATGCGCGCCTCGCCCACGCGGGAAAGCTCGGCATTCATTACGAGCCTCGCGATCCGCCCGTTGCCGTCATCGAAAGGGTGCACCTCCGTCACCAGAAATGAGTAGTAAATCGCTCGCGCAAGCCCACCGGGAATGCTCCGTGCAAGCAAAGAACCTTCGATGAGAGTGCCGCGCACCAAGTGAGGATCGGCAAACCAGGTGCCGCCCGCCCGGTTGCGTTCGAGCTTGAATTGACCGGGTTTGCTTTCCGTCCGCTTTTCCAGCATCTGCGCGTGCCGCCTGGCGAGCTCCATCGGAAAATCACCACCGAAGGGAGGGACCGTATCGCGCCCTGGAGACAAAAGCGCCAGCCGG
>JBCKLP010000238.1:0-3608 GCA_038903735.1 Burkholderiales bacterium
GAAGTCCCCTGGGGGGACGTGAGGGAAGTCGAGGTAGTCATTGAGCGCTGCGCTGCACCAGATACGCCGCGTCTCGATGCGACCGTGATCGGCAGGCTCCACCTCGATGAAGTCAGGAGCGCCGCGCTTCTCGAACAGCAAGGCGATATCACGTTCCAGAGTGGGCTGGTTGCCTTTGACGGTAAAGTGATAGTGGGCCTGGCGCCTGATCAGATAGTGCGCCAGTGCGCGCTTGCGTCAGCAGGGCGTCGCCCGTGACCACTTTGCCCGCGACCTCGCAGCCCTCGAGCAAGGGGATCGCCATGCCAATCTCGTTGGTGCGTTTTTGCTCATCGCTCCCTACTACGGGCAATGTGCCGACTTTTTTTTGGGTGTAACAGACGTTCGAGTCGTGGCCAATCACGCTCATGATGTGCGTTTGATTGCCGGCCTTGTCAATCGCGTTCTTCATGGTCTTGCCATCCATCGCCAGCGCCTTGTCGTCCCTCCCCCAGGCCTGAGTCCAGGCATTGAGCGCGCGATCCAGCGCATCGGGTTCAATGCGCACCAGGCAATCGCGAATGACAAATTCACTGGGAACGACATAACGCCCCTTCTCACGCCGACAGCCAAAGCGTTCGCGCGGCCTTCTGGCCCAGCCCCTTGGGCCCAGTCGTGGGCAGCCTTGTAGCCGTGCATGCCGCACAGGAAGGCACCGGCCGCGATGCCCAGGACCACGGGCAGGCGGTGACGTCGCCCCTCTCGGCGGCGCGGATCGGCAATGGTGGTGAAACACCGCGGTAGCGAGCGCATCTGGTCAGCCGTTAGCATCAATTTTGGGACTCCCGTGAGTTGAAGGTGATTGCGGTCCGGATGGGTCAATTGCGCGCGTGCATCGCGATGCAAGGGGCGTACAAACACGCGCTTGGGCGCGTCAATGTCTGCGCTGTAGCCTTCCCGGGTACGCCGGTAGCCTTGGGTCAGTCCCAGTTCAATCCAGTTGGCCGCGCGATACACACCACCATGAAATCGTCTGGGATCGACAAAGGTTTCCAGCAGTAGCAAGGGATGACCGAAGCGCTCCTGCCAGTCGGTCAGTATCCGGCGCTCGGTGAGCGAGAGCACCCGTGAGCCGATATTCGGCCGGTGCCAGTCAGGCAGGATCAGGAAACGGCTGTTGTTGGCGATGAGTTTGAGCCGGTCGTACTGCGTGCGAAAGTCCCAGCCGATCCACCGATCACGAACGCCACACTTCAACGCCGCCGCCGACACGCTGATCTGGGCTACCCACTGATCCCCACAGGTGGCGACGTACCAGATCGTCTCGCCGATCTTCGCTAGATCGCCAAGATAGTGATGCCGCGCCATCTCCTCTCGATAACGCGCTTCTTCGCTTCGCTCCACCGGCCGCACCTGCAGTTCCGATAGCACTTGCGCCATGAGTTTCGTTGATTCCATCCCATGGGTTATACCAAGAAGCCGGAGGGTTGTTCAGCATTGAGTCCTACTCGTTGACCCAAAAAGCTAGTTCAGAAAGAACATATCCATCCTGAGGGAAAACATTCCCGGTCTACGCCGGCGCTTCTTTCCCTTGTTCAGATTTCGATGACTTCCTGCGGAATTTTATGCAGCCGCTCCTGGCTGCCATCGGCATTGACGAGGAAGTTGTCGCAGATGGTCAGGAACTCCTTGGGCGTAGTGACCTCCGGGTGGCAGGCGAAATAGGTGTTGGCCTCGACTTTCATCTGCGTTTCGTCATGGCGAACCAGCGGGCGCTCTACCAGGTCGTAGCCCTGGCCGTGCGAATGCAGGCGCTCCTCCTCGTGCTTGTTCTTCGAGCGCATGAAGGCGTTGTGGGCGTCCCAGATTTCAGGGAAAGACGCGCCGGGAACCAGGCGCTTGACGGTGTTTTTCTGCGCCTCGATGATGAGCGCGCTCAGGTCCTTCAATGCCTGCGGCGCCTTGCCCAGGCAGAAGGGGCGTGCGACCTCGGTGTAGAAGCCACCGGGGCCGCTGTTTTCCACCAGCAGCATGAACACATCCCCCTTCTTGATTTCACGGCCCATCTGCGAGCGCGGCTTGTAGGCAGCGGGATCGGGCGGCGTGGCCGAGGAGCCGAGGAAAATACCGTTCTCGCTGCCCAGCAATTGGCCCTGATACTGCGCATAGGCATAGACCTCGAAATCCTTCATGCCCGGCTTGATATGCGCGGCGACCCGGCGCATGACTTCGTCCTGCATGGCGCAGGAGTTGCGCACCAGTTGTATTTCTTCGGCGCTCTTGATGTATTTCACCGCGTCGATGAGGTCGGTGGCATCGACGATATTCACCCCCTTCAGCTGCTCGATCAGGCGGGCGCCGAAGCTGTGGTACATGGTCGCCGGGCACACCATACCGACGGTCTTGTGGCCGTCCTGCAGAATCTCGCGGACGATGATGTCGGCATCGTAATGCCCGGTGTATTGCAGGGAAGGGTAGCTGGGCGTGAACACGCGCTTGCCGATGCCGCGATTGGGGGCGGTCCTGCCGTCGAATTTCCTGTCTTTTCCGAATGGGCCCTGGTTGACCACGGTCATCAAGCCCTCGGCCGGAAACATCACCGTCAGCGGGTTGGAGCCGCCATTCAATTGATCCATGAACCAGCGTACATAACCACCACCGGATTGCGCGTTGGTGCTTTGCACCACCAGCACATCGATGCCGGCGGCACGCATCTGCGCGCGCGCGGCGGCCCAGCGGCGCTCCAATTCCGCAGTCGAGATCGGGTGCAGCAGGCGGACATCGAAGGTTTCTTTTTCCAGAACGGCGGCCATGGGGCTCTCCTTGAGCGTGTCTATGAGACAGCGGAGCAGAACCGGGTAAGTCCCCGCTGCGGCAGGGGCGGAAAATGTAGCAGAATTTGCGTGAAAATAAAAAGTCAGTCTTCGTCTCGTGGCGCTTTCGCCTCGCGCTTGCCGCGCTCGGCTTGCGCCTCGTTCAGGGGCCGAAATTCTGCTCGACGCTCAGCAATGCATGCGCGGGGGAGATGATGGGTATGCGGTGAAAATGTTTACGTCGCCTTACTGCGTGGGTTTGAGGCCATTGGTGCTGACCTGCGTCCGCACCGCGGTGAATTTGCCGTCCGCGCCAACGCTGGCATAAACATAAATGGTTTCGCCGGGTTTGATATCCGCGCGGCTGCCGGGAACGGCCCTTGACATCGGCGTGCCGGGCGGCACCAGCACTTTGACCATGCCCGTTTTGTAATTGAGGATCAGCTCGGAGCCGCTGCTGGACAGTGCCTGACCTTCGAGCAAGGCATTGGTCATGGTCGAACCCGGCTGCAGGTCGAATGCCGAAAGACCCTGCGGCGCAGTGGGCGGTATGGGACGCACATCAATGGCGACAATTTCCCCGTCTGCGCGCTTGATAGTGGTAACGCCAAGCGGCATGCCGGGTTTCACGTCAGCCAGGGTGAAACTTGCCGTGCCAGATACATTGACCTTTTCCGGCAACTCGACCTGCACCGGCCCGCCGTCGCGGGAGTTGATCGAAATGATCTTGCCATCGAACGCGGTGACGGTGCCGCGGATGTTGACGTTCTTCTGCGCCAGCGCGCTGCCGCTGGCCAATGCGAAAATTCCCAGTAT
>JBCKLP010000239.1:0-3604 GCA_038903735.1 Burkholderiales bacterium
CCACGTCGTCGATCTGGCAGAAGGTCACCTCGCGGCCCTGAACTACCTCGGCACCCATCCTGCAGCGCTCTTGACGGTCAATCTGGGCACCGGCCAAGGCTATTCCGTACTGGACATGGTCAAAGCCTTCGAATTGACCTCGGGCCGCCCCATCCCCTACCAGATTGCCCCTCGCCGGGCGGGCGACATCGCGCAGTGCTGGGCCGACCCAAGCCTCGCTCAAGAGATCCTTAACTGGAAAGCCCAGCGCGGATTAACGGAAATGTGCGCCGATGCCTGGCGCTGGCAGCAAAGCTGTCAAAACCTCAGCAATATCCCATCGAACCCATAGCCGCCGTCTCACAGCGGCGACTTTTAACCTCATGAAAAAACACCTCAACCTTTTCTTTATCGCCACGCTGCTGGTGCTCTTCAGCGCTCTGGCCCTGATCCAGCGCCCGGCAACGTACTACCCGTTGATAGAGATCGGAGCACCCATCGATCCGGTGACCGCAACTGCACCAAACACGACTGCACCAAACACGAACGCACCAAACCCTGCTTCTTCCGCCGACATCCTCAAACTCACCTTCCTGTTCGATGCCCACCTCACGCTCCAAAGCTGCGAAAGTCTGACCGGGAACGTTGCACGCGTCGCGCTGGCCAAGTGCCCAAGCTGTTCCATCCGCCAACTACAATGCGTTCAGGCACTGGATGCCGCGCAGCAGGCGATGCTCTCTGACCAGCCGCTTGCCACCGCATCCGGCCGCATGACTATGGGTGCAGTAATCTTTGCCGCGGCCAACCTGGATCTCGCATTGAGCGCCTGCCAGCAAGCCGAAAGCCAGTCCGCCGCCGGCCCGCAACCGGTGACGTGTTATGCGCCGAACATCAAGCGCCCCAAGCCGGCACCCAAACCTATCGAGATCGTACAAATCGGACTTTCCCTCCTCGCCTTTCTTGCCGCTGCATTCGGCGCATGGTTCGCCTGTTGGCTGATTGTCAAATACGAACACCTGCATGCCCATCTCTCGCATGACCCTACGGATTCCGGCCCGCAGAAATTCCACGCCGTACCCACACCACGCATCGGCGGTATTGGCCTCATCGCCGGGCTAATGGCGGCCGGCGGCGTCATAATGCTCGCAGACAAGCTCCCGCACGAACGCGAATTCGGACTGCTGCTTCTCGCCGGCATCCCGGCCTTCCTTGGCGGTTTGGTGGAAGACATCACCAAGAAAGTCGGCGTGCTCGAACGCCTGTTGCTCACCATGCTCTCCGGCGCCGTAGCCGCCTGGCTGCTCGGTGCCGTGCTCAACCGGCTGGATATCCCCGGCGTCGATCAAGCCCTCCTGTGGCTGCCCTTCGCCGTCGTCTTTACTGTCTTCGCAGTCGGCGGTGTCGCCAATGCCATCAATATCATCGATGGCTACAATGGCGTCGTCGCTGGTTATGCCTTTATTATCTTGATCCCCATTGCTGTGGTGGCAATCCAAGTCAGCGACATGTTGATCTTCGTAACGGCGCTGTCGATGGCCGGCGCGCTGCTTGGCTTTCTTAGGTGGAACTGGCCTGGAGGAAAGGTCTTTCTCGGCGATGGCGGCGCGTACTTGGTAGGCTTCATCCTGGCGGAACTCTCCATACTTTTAGTAGCACGAAACCAGAATGTTTCACCGTGGTTTCCACTGGTGCTATTAATCTACCCGGTGTTCGAGACGTTTTTCTCGATCTACCGCCGAAAACTGGTGCGCGGAAAGAGCGCCGGGCATCCGGACGCGCTGCATTTGCACCAGCTCATCTACCTGAGGCTCGCGCGCGTTTCGGTCGGCTCACGAGACCCGCGCGAAATTACGCAACGCAACAGCGCGGTTGCCAAGTACGTCTGGGCCGGGACCGTGCCGTTCATTCTTGCCACGCCATTCTTGTGGCGTAACACGCAGGCATTGATCGCGCTTGCGCTGATATTCTGCGGCGCGTACCTATGGCTTTATCTCAGGCTCGTGCGCTGGCGTGCGCCAATGTGGATGATCACCACCGCTGGCCAGGCTTCATCACACCCAGAGCAGCGCAGCTTCAGGCGATAGATGTTTCACAGCAACAATACACCTGCTTGCAGGGCTGCTTCTCTTAACTTGCCGTCCTGGCATGCAATGGGCAGGCCGTGGCGCATGGCGAGTTCGAGGTAGGCGGCATCGTAGCTGCTAAGGCTGTAGCGCATGGCCAGTTCAAGCAGTTGCCGGGGCCGCCTTACCGTTGCGGGTCGTGCCGGACCAGCGCGCCGAAACCAAACAGATCGTCCTGCGGTTGCTGACGTGCGGCACGGTCCTGGCGCGCGAAGGATGCCGCCAGGGTTTGTTCGATTTGAGCCCAAGGCAGCCGCGAGCCCAACACCACCAGCGGGTGGCTCCTGTCGATCATGGCGTCCAGGCGGGAGCGGAAAAAGTCAGGTGTACTCACGGCTCAAATTCCTCAGACCACAGTGGCAATTTTCGCGCAACGCGCCATCTCCACAGCTCAACGTGCTTTGGCGATTTCACCCACGACATCGAGATATCGATTGATCACGATCCGCTCGTCAAACTCACGCATCATCTTTTCACGCCCGCGCTGACCCATCGCCTCAAAATCATCGCGGTCCATTTCAATCATTCGCTGCATCTTGTCGGCCAGATCATCCGCATCCCGCAAGCGGCACAAAAAACCTGTCACCCCATCATCCAGCGTATCCCGACAGCCCGGCGCAGCCGTGGTAATGATCGGCTTCGCCATCGCTGCCGCCTCCAGCAGCGTCCGTGGAACGCCTTCTCTGTAAAAAGACGGCAACACCACACAGTCCGCATCGCGTAGATAGGGCAAGACATCGTCTGTCGAGCCCAGATAGCGAACGACACCCTCCTCCACCCAAGCCTCTACCTGTGCGCGCGGTATTGCCGAGGGGTTCTGCACATCCAGAAAGCCCAGCAAGCGAAACTCTGCCGCCGGATATTTCTGCCTTACCTTGCGCGCGGCCTCGACGTACTCACCCACGCCCTTGTCCCACAACATGCGCGCCACCAGCACAAATACCAGCGCATCAGCCGGCCGCGCTGCGGGTGGCGTGGGCACAAAGCGGGTCAGGTCAACGCCCGAACCCGGCAAACGCTCGGCCTGCTCTGGCCCCACCAACCCGCTGTTCACAAACACCGCCATGTCGTCCAGGTTCTGAAAAAACACCCGGCGCGCGCGGCCAAAGGTCAAGCGGTACAGCGTTTGGGCAACCCGCGTGACCAGTGACTTGCGAATGAAGGCCCGGCCCAGGCCCGACACATTGGGAACAAACGCAATGCGCAGCGCAATGCAGGCCAGTGCCGAATACAGATTGCCCTTAGGCGTGTAGCTCAGCACCAGGCCCACCCGATGACGGCGAAACACTGCCCACAAACCCAGCACCGACTGCAGCTCGCGCAGCGGATGCGTACCCCCGCCTGAAATGGGCACGGCCTCGAACGCAATGCCTGCATCGCGGATGCGTTGGGCATAGGCATCTTCCGGCGCCACCGCCACCACCGTGTGGCCTGCCGCCCGCAACGCCAGCATCAGGTTCAGCCGGAAATTGAACAGATACCAAGCGGTGTTGGCGACAGCG
>JBCKLP010000240.1:0-3539 GCA_038903735.1 Burkholderiales bacterium
TACCAATAACAAGTCCTTGGGGCTGGGGGCTGGGTTCTGGGTGAATAAGCCGTGAGGTTTAGTTATGCATAGCGCGGCCTGCTGTCGTCCAAGGATTTCCTGTATTACTATAATTTACTATAATGTCCTATAATTGATCCACCAGATCAACATCGGGAACTTACCATGAGCAGCAAAAAATTCTTTCATCGCCCGGAGCTTGCGCAAACTGTTTGCGACCTCCTGATGTCAGACAATGGTGCTTCAGGACTTTTTCTTTCGGCACCAAGACGTACCGGCAAGAGTACCTTTATTCGTGAGGACTTGGTGCCCTTGATGCGACGTGATTTTGATGCTGAAGTCTTGTATGTTGACTTGTGGGAAGACCGTTCAGCCGATCCTGGTTCGGTTATTGTGAATGCTATTCGTGATCGACTCAAAGAGTTTGAAAACAATTTGGTTAAAGGGGTGCGTTCGGTCGGTCTCTCAAAAATAAAATTTGGCGGTATGGAGATTGATCTCGATCAGATAGGTGCAGGCAAAGGAGAGACGCTTGCCAAAGCCCTGCGCGTTCTTTCTAAAGCCAGCGGCAAGATGATTGTGGTGGTGATCGATGAGGCGCAACAAACCCAAACCACCAAAGAGGGTGCCATGGCGATGTTTTCACTCAAGGCCGCACGAGATGAGCTCAATTGCAGTCAAAGCAAGGGCTTTCGCTTGCTGGCCACAGGCTCTAACAGTGACAAGCTGGGCATGTTGGTGAACGACAAGACGCAAGCGTTTTATCTTGCACCAACAACCAAGATACCACCGCTGTCACGCACTTTTCTTCAATGGTTGCTTGATGATATGAAAGGTATCAAGCCATCCATTGATGCATTGGAAAAAGCCTTTGACATGAGCGGAAACCGGCCGGAACCGCTATCAAAGGTGTTGCTCGATATTCGAATGTCAAATGGTCTGGACGCAAATAACATCGACGCGCGCGTCATTGACACAATGGCTGAGGTGTTGGCGAGCGCACGCACAACGTTTATAGCTGAGGTCAGGCAACTCACACCGCTGCTGGGAAGTGTTTTACGTGTTATGGCAAAGCAAGGCCAGGATTTCACACCCTACAGCGCCGCCACACAGAAAATGTATGAGGCGGTTGCACGTTCGCTTTCAAGTGACATCCCAAAATTCGACACCCAAAATGTGCAATATGCGCTTGATGCACTTCGCGGCGAATACCAATTTGCCTGGAAAAGCGGACGTGGTGCTTATGCAATCGAAGACACACAGCACATTCAATGGCTTCGAGAAGAGATGGATGTGCAAGTCGGAGGACTTTAATGAAGCAAGCATTTCGTAACCTGATCGGTTTTTTCGTATTCCTGATTGCTGGCCTTTCTTGCGCATCGGCCTATACCTTGAGCGGGACGGTGTATGGGGGCTCAACACCGATGGTGGGGGCTACGGTGACATTGACGGATGCGACTACCGCAGTGCAGGTTGGGCAGATCGTGTCGGATGCAAACGGACGGTACACATTCACCGTTGGAACAGGAACGTTCAATCTGGTGGTTACGCCTACCGATACCGCAAGGTACAAGGAATCGAAGATCAACTCGATACAGGTTAGTGCGGCGGCAACACCAATCTTGGGGCCATGATTGGGACCTATGTTGCGGATCCGGTGAACCCGGGAACGGGCACGTGCAACACGCCTTTGTTTGTCCAGACCGCTGCCGACGGAAAGTACTCGGTCGGGGTAGAGGCAGGGACGTACTGCATGTTCTACTCGCAAACCGGAACGATACCGGCGATGTCGCTTACGGTGAGATCGCAGCCGATCCAGGTTTCGGCGAACGTGGTGAAGGATGTGGCGCTTTCCTCGGTGGTGTTTGTGAGGTTGCAAGGAAAGACGACCGATGCCAATGGGGTCGCAGTCGGTGGTGTGAGCCTGTCATTCGGCGGGACCGGATCGGATAGCAATTGGAGCAGCATTTCCGCAACGCTACAGGTTCAGTCCGACCGGACACGCAGGGCAACTACAGCGTTGATTTGCCGCCTGGGACGTATACGGTCGGAGCGACTCCGCCGGTGGGTTCGACTGGCAAGAGTAGAACCCTGACCTTAAGCGTCGTTTCAAGCGTCACCCAGGATATCGCGTTTGCAGGAATGCCTTACACGATCAGCGGGCAGATAAGTCCGATCATCAGTTTTGGTTCGAGCGGTGGCATTACCAATCTTGGGGCCATGATTGGGACCTATGTTGCGGATCTGGTGAACCCGGGAACGGGCACGTGCAACACGCCTTTGTATGTCCAGACTGCTGCCGTTGATGTCGGAAACGGGCAATACGCGATGCCCATTACACCTGGCCAACAGCTGGCCAACACCTGGCCAACAGCGGCCAATTCGAAAATCTTCTCATGTAGAATCCATCGGCACCTGGGAACTCACGGTCCGTGATCGAGTTTTACCAGACAAACTTCGCGATTTTACGATTGCTCGGCCCGTCCTCTGGAAAACTCTCAAACGGCTCGACAGTTGATTGGCCAGACAGGATTTCTGCCGCATTGTCGGCACTACCAAGGAAACAATCATGCGCATTTCTATGCAAAATCTGACATTGGGAGCATCGTGCCTAATGGCCTCTTGCCTTGCCGCCGCCCAGTCCTATCCCACCAAGCCGGTTCGCATCATGCTGCCGTTTGGCGCAGGTGGCGTGGCCGATATCACCGCCCGCGTCACAGCACAAAAAATGACCGAGGGCATGGGCCAGCAGGTGCTGATCGACAACCGCCCCAGCGCGGGGGGCATCGTGGCCGCCGATGCCGTTGCCAAATCCGATCCGGACGGCTACACGCTGTTCCTGCTCAGCAACGGTGCCGCGGTCAGCGCCTCGCTGTTCAAAGCGCTGCCCTATGACACCACGAGCAGTTTCGCGCCCATCTCCACCTTGGGATTTTTCGGTCTGGTGCTGCTGGCCAGTCCCGATTCCAATATTTCCTCGGTCAAGGATTTCCTCGCCTTTGCCAAAGCCAATCCTGGCAAGGCCAACATCGCCACCATCAATGTCGGCAGCACCCAGAATCTGGCCGGCGAGTTGTTCCGTTCCATGTCGGGGGCCGATGCGACCATGATTCCGTTCAAGGACACGCCCTCGGTTATCCAGGCGCTGCGTTCCAACCAGGTGCATCTGGTGTTCGAGTTTTTGACCCCGACCATGGGCCAGATCAAGACCAATGCCATCAAGCCGCTGGCTGTGACCTCGGCGACCCGCTACCCGGGCCTGCCGGCAGTACCCACGGTGGCCGAAAGCGGGATCGCCGGTTACGAAGCCGCCTCCTGGAACGGCTTCGCTGCACCCGCGAAAACGCCTCGGCCGATCATTGAGCGCCTGAATCGAGAAATCCGCACTGCTCTCGGCGCAACCGAAGTGCGCGAGAAACTGGCGGCGCTGGGCGTGGAAGCCAGGCCGAGTTCGCCGGAGGAATTGCAGAAGCTGCTGGCCTCGGAAATTGCCAAGTGGGCCGCGGTCATCGAGCGCGCCAAGATTCCCAAGCAGTAAG
>JBCKLP010000241.1:0-3464 GCA_038903735.1 Burkholderiales bacterium
CAGCACCACACCATGAGCAAGTCCTGCCGCCTTCTCTGGAATGAAATGACCACCCCCTGGGTGGCGGCGGCAGAACGCGCCCGCTCGCGGGGCAAGCGCGCCTCAGCTGCGGTGCTATTGGCGGCGGCTGGTGTGGTGGTAGCGCTGCCCGCCATCACACAGGCAGCACCGCCCAACCCACCTGCGCCAACGCAGCTCCCCACTGGCGGGCAAACGGTGGCGGGCACGGCGAGCATCAGCAGCAGCGGTGCCAGCATGGTCATCAACCAGAGCACTCAGCGTGCGGCCATCGATTGGGCCACCTTCAACGTGGGCAGTCAGGCGCAAGTGCGCTTCAACCAGCCCTCCGCCGCCAGCGTCACCCTGAACCGTGTGCTCGATGCCAACCCCAGCCAAATTTTTGGCCGCATCAGCGCCAATGGGCAGGTCTACCTCAGCAACCCCAGCGGCGTGTACTTTGCGCCCGGCTCCAGTGTCGATGTGGGCGCCCTGGTTGCCACCACGCACCGCATCGCGCTGAGCGACTTCATGGCCGGCAAAACCCGCTTTGACCGCAACGGTGCCACCGGCAGCGTCATCAACGAAGGCGAACTCAAAGCCGCACTGGGCGGCTACATCGCCCTGTTGGCCCCCGAGGTGCGCAACCAGGGTGTCATCGTCGCCCACTTGGGCACCGTTGCACTGGCGGCGGGCGAGGTATTTGAGCTGCAGTTTGATGCCAACAACACCCTGGCGAACCTGCGTGTCACCCCCTCCACCATCAAGGCTTTGGTCGATAATAAATCTGCCGTGCTGGCCCCCGGAGGCCTGATTATTTTGAGCGCTCATGCGGTCGACCGCGTGCAAGGCGGCGTGGTTAAAAACAGCGGCAAGCTGGAGGCCACGGGCATGAGCCAGCGCGGCGGGCGCATTGTGCTGGATGCCTCTGACCGCATTGAGAACACCGGCAGCATCAACGCCAGCGCCACTGTGGGAATCAACGGCGGCCCCGCGGGCAGCATCAGCTTGACTGCGCCCGTGGTGCTGAACAGCGGCAGCATCATTGCCAGCACAAGCACAAGCACCAGCACCAATACCGACGCCCCCAGCGTGGGCAGTATTTTGGTGCAGGCAGGCAACTTCATTCAAACGGCAACGGGCCTGTTGGATGTCAGTGGTCCTGGACAAGGCGGTGGCATTGTGCTGCAGGCCAGCGGCAGGCTTGATGTGGCGGGCGCGGTCAACGCATCGGCCACGGCAAACGTGCAAACCGGTGGCACCACCACGCCCCTAACCACGTCCATACCCACGCAGGGCGGCAGCATTGAGTTGCAGGCCGCGCAGATCGACCTGAGCAACGCGCAGCTAGACGCATCGGGCGGACGTGGCGGGCGCATCACGGTGGACGCCAGCGCCCCCGCGCCCAATGCGCCCCCGGCACCACTGCCCGTGCCGCAGCCCGGCAAACTGGCGCTCACCGGCAACACACACATCAGCAGCCGCGGGCGGCGCGGCGCAGGTGGCAACGTCACCCTGCTGGGCGATGACATTGGCTTGAAGGATGCCACAACGCTCGATGCTAGCGGCACCACGGCTGGCGGCGAAATTTTGATTGGCGGTGGTTGGCAAGGTGGCGGTGGTCACGCACAAGCTACATCTACCACCATTGCGCCAACGGCAGTGTTGAATGCTTCGGCAACCGACAACGGTAACGGCGGCACGATTGTCGCGTGGTCGGACATTACCAATCTTAATTCGCAAACCCGCGTCTATGGGACTTTGCTGGCAAAGGGCGGCCCGAATGGCGGCGATGGCGGGCGGATTGAAACGTCCGGTGGTTGGCTGGATGTCGCGGGCATTTCAGTTTCCAGCGCAGCACCGGCAGGTAAGTCTGGGCTATGGTTGATCGATCCCTGGAACGTCATCATCGGAAGCACTGCAAGTGGTACGGCATACGCCAACCCCTTCGTCCCAACCGCCAACTCCACTATTCTGGCAACCACAATCGCCACTGCCCTGCAAGACGGAACCAGTGTGACGATTACCACCGGAACAACCGGAAGCAGTGTCGGCGACATCACCGTCAGCACCGCTATCACCAAGGCGAGCGGGGGCACCGACGTCACATTGACCCTGCGAGCGGCCAACTCAATCATTGTCGATCAAGCCATCAGCAATACCGGCGGCGCAGGTAAGCTGCACGTCACGTTGGATGCTGACAACAGTGATGGCACCAGCACAGGCACAGGCGACGGCGGCGGTATTGTGCTGCTGAATGCCGATATTTCTACCGGCGGGGGCAATCTCAGCTTTGGCATCGAGCGTACCGCAACCATCAATAGTGTCTCCACAATGGTCGGCGGCGATGTGTATGTGGCCGGCAGCGGCGCGCGTGCCCTCACCACCGCTGGCGGCAATGTGACGGTCAACGGCGAGATGATGCTTGCCAATACCAGCGGCTTAACGATTAGTACTTCCAACGGAAATGTCACCTTTGGCGGCTTGCTCAATTCCGGCAACAGTTACACCTTTGCCCAGAACTGGCTCAGTGGCAGCAATAGTACTTGGGTCAACGCCAAGACCAACGCTGCTTCGGGCGCAGGCAGTGGCACTGGCGATACCTACCTCGCCACGATTACCTCGCGGCTGGAGAACGCGGTGGCCAGCCGCATCGCCAACTACACTGAGTCATGGCTTGGCGGGCGTCGGGTGATCGGTATCAGCACCAACGGTTCCTGGCGCTGGGTAACCGGACCGGAGGGCCTCCAAGATAGTGGCAATGGACTCGCGTTCTTCTCCCAGAATGCCACTGTCGGCGGCAGTGGAGGAACAGCGATTAACGGTGCTTACTCTAACTGGTCAAGCGGTGAACCAAACAATTGGAATGGTAGTGCCAATCCCAGTCCCGGGTTGGCTACGGCTGGTGAAACGGCCTTGTCGATCAACGGTTCACTGGGCCGGTGGAATGATCTTGCCGCCTCGCCCTCGGAGTTCGAGACTAGGAACCATCCCTATGTCAGGGAGACCAACCTAGCCGCCTCGCCACTGACGGTGAGCGCCGGAACCGGCACGGTGACCTTTAGCGGTGCCGTGGGTGACAGCAAGGCGCTGTCCTCGCTGAATGTCACTGCTGGCGCCATTGCCCTCAATGGCAGCAAAGTGACAACGGATGGCACCCAGACTTATACCGCCAGTGGCGCGATCTCCGGCGCCGCCAACATTAGCACCACGAATCAGAATTTGACGATAGACGCCGGTGGCAATGGCACGCTAAGCGGCGTGATCGCGTTGGGCAGCGGCGGCCTGACCAAGCAGGGATCGGGCACAGCGACGCTCTCCGGCGCCAACACCTACACGGGAGCGACCACCATCAGTGCGGGCACGCTGAAACTCGGGGCAGCGGGTGTCATTGCCGACACCAGTGCTGTGGTCAACAACGCCACCCTAGACCTTAACGCAAACAATGAAACCATTGGCTCTTTGGC
>JBCKLP010000242.1:0-3461 GCA_038903735.1 Burkholderiales bacterium
AAGCGACCTCGGCAATTCGTCGCGATTTGGTTCGGCCTATTTTTTCACAGCCTCTGAGGGCTGAAGAGTTGGTGCTCGATCGGGTTCCACTTGGAGGCGCCAGAGGGGTAGTGGCACACGGTGATCTCCAGGCGATGCGGGTCGGCAAGCATTCTTTGGATCTCGTACTTCCAGGCTCGACAGCGCGAGCCGTTGCTGCCACCGTTATCGGCAAGAACCAACACGCGACGGGAGTCCGGGTATCGGAGGCTACCATCAGCCGTCCACCAGCGAGTGACAGAGGCGAGCGCATACTGAGGCGTGTCGTGAGAGGTTCCCACGAAGATATGGCCGCGATTGGCGCCGATGTCCTGGACACCGTAGGGCACGGCAATCGCCTTGGCGTCGCTGCGAAAGTCATGATCAAAGACGGGTGTCGCGGTCTTCACCCAGACGGTGCCAGGGTTCTTGAACAGGCCGACGAGTTCCTTCTTTTTGGTATCCACGCTGATGACGGGCTGGCGCGCAAGTACCCGAAGGCCAGGCGGAGCTGGATTTGGCAGAACGTTTTTCCGTCCGGAAGCCGCTCTGCCGATCCGGCCGATGGCGTGATCCGGCGGCACCATCTCGACGAGAAAATCGTGCAGCGCGCGGTTGCCGGCGCGGCGCGGGCCGCCGGCCTCGCCAAACCGGTTTCGCCGCATGTGCTGCGCCACAGTTTCGCCACCCATTTGCTGGTTGCCCGGCTACGACATTTGCACGGTTCAGGAACTCCTCGGGCACAAGGACGTTTCCACCACAATGATTTATACGCATGTCCTCAATCGCGGCGGGCGCGGTGTGTTGAGTCCGCTCGATCGCATCGACCCGTAAGCCCGAGTTGCGCGGCTTGTGCCGCGTGGCGCTGGTCGACCGCGGTCGGCACCGTTAAATAGTCTAAAAGTGATATTAATAATTCATTGATAGGCCTGTCAATTGGATACAGTCGTTTATAAAAGTTGTTAATATATGCGGAATTCCCGGTGTATTGCGCTTTAGCTCATCGGCGGCTTGTAGGGGAAGGAGACGCGGGCCGTTTGCTGTTCCAACGTGATGCGGGCGGCTCTGACCAGCGGTGTCCAATGCGCCATCGATCACCAGCAGGAACACATCACCCGCAGCCAAGTCCTCCTCGGCATAGTCCATCGCGAGGTGGGCATCCAGGCCGATGGCGCGCGTCAGCACATGGCGCATGTCTTCACGGTCCCAGACATGGTCGGTGGTAAGGCGCGCCAGTTTTCTGTCGCGCAGCCGGTAGATGCGGCTGTCGCCGATGTGCGTAATGGTGCAGCGCGTGCCGCGCAGCACCAGCGGCGAGAGCGTGGTCGCCATGCCGGCGAATTCGCGATGCGCGGCAGCCGGTGCAATCAGCCAGCGGTTGATGGCATTGAGCACGCGATCCAGCGATTGCGCGGTGCCCCAGGTTTCCGGCGTGGCGTAATAGTCCGAGAGCAGTCCGCGGACCGTGTATTCGGCGGCCTCGCGCCCGCCGCCATTGCCGGAAACGCCATCGGCCAGCGCGAGAATGACACCCTTCGCTTCCAGTTCGGCGCCGGTGGCGAGCACCATGCCGACATAGTCCCTCGTTGCGCGCGCGCGCGCCGGTGACGCTGGCATGGCCGGTGGTGACGGCGAGGGGCATCAGCACTTCCTTGTTGCGCCTGTCCGGGTCTGCAGTGCGCTGTGGATGGGTGGGCGCCGGACTAACGCGAGGCCAAGTACAGGCGACCCGCGAAATGTCTCACACTTTCGCTGCCGTCATGTGCGCCGCGCCCCAGGTGGTGCGCCAGCGGCTCTTGACCACGGTGAGCCCCACCAGCGCCACCAGCGCAAGGCCGGAAAATGTCAGCAGGCCGGCCTGATAGCTGTCGGTGAGCTGGCGTGAAAATCCCATGCTGGATGCGAGGTAGAAACCGCCCATGCCGCCGGCCATGCCGACCATGCCGGTCATCACGCCGATTTCCTTGCGAAAACGTTGCGGCACCAACTGGAACACTGCGCCGTTGCCCATTCCGAGGGCCAGCATGGCAATCATGAAGACGCCCAGTGCCAGCGAGGCCTGCGGCAGGCCGATGCTGACAATGCCCAGCGCGAAAGCGGCAGCGAGGTACATCATGGACAGCGAACGTATCCCGCCGATGCGGTCGGCCAGCATGCCGCCCAGCGGTCGCATCACCGATCCAGCGAACACGCAGGCGGCGGTGTAATAACCGGCAATGACAGGACTCAAGCCGTATTGATCATTGAAATACAGCGTGAGCGAGGAGGCCAGCCCGACGAAGCCGCCGAAGGTGACGCTGTAGAAGAACATGAACCACCAGGCGTCCTTGTCGCGCAGCACCAGCAGATAGGCCGACAGCGATTTCGGCGGCGGGCACTCGGGACTGTCCTTGGCGAACACCAGATACACGACGAACACCATGAGCAGCGGAATCAGCGCGATGCCGAACACCGAGTTCCAGCCGTACCAGAGTGCCAGGGTCGGCGCGAACAGCGCGGCAAACACGGTGCCCGAGTTGCCGGCGCCGGCAATGCCCAGCGCTGTGCCCTGATGCTGCGGCGGATACCAGCGCGAGGCCAGCGGCAGCGCGACAGCGAAGGAGGCGCCGGCCATACCGAGGATCAGGCCGACAAACAGCACTTCGTTATAAGTGGTGATGCCATGCAGCCAGGCCCAGGCAAGGCCGACGATCACGATCACCTGACCGATGCTGCCTGCCATCTTGGGGCCGAGGTGATCGACGAGGATGCCCATCACGATGCGCAATAGCGCGCCGGCCAGCACCGGTGTCGCCACCATCAGTCCCTTCTGCGCCGCGTCCAGGCCGATGTCATTGGATATCTGTACCGCCAGCGGTCCGAGCATCACCCAGACCATGAAGGAAATATCAAAATAGAGAAATGCCGCCAACAGCGTGGGGGTATGCCCTGATTTCAAGAAATTGGATTGCCGCATCTTTGCTCCATTGGAAGAACGCTGCCGAATAATCCCGGCGGCGATCAGTGCGCTTCTATCCGCAAGCCCCGTGCCAGGCCTCCAGGCAAGCTCCAAGTCGTTGTCGACAAAGCACTATTACGTGTCTCCTTGCACTAAACCGGGGAGCAACCGGGGAGCACCCCATGCACTATTGCGGTGCAGCATTGGTGATGGGCGCACCACGGGCGCCCTGATTGCAGGGAAGGATCGATCGAATTGCACCCAAACGGGGGATTTCCAGCATGCACCGCCGTTGTTGCCGGGTGGCATGGTGATTGCTATCTTGAGTGAGGAACACGAAACCACCTGACGAGCGATGCCACGACGCGAATTCCCCTCACCCTCGGTCACTCTCTCCCGCGGGACTTCCTCCGGTCGCCCCACAAGGGACTTCCTCCGGTCGCCCCACAAGGGACTTCCTCCGGTCGCCCCACAAGGGACTTCCTCCGGTCGCCCCACAAGGGAC
>JBCKLP010000243.1:0-3458 GCA_038903735.1 Burkholderiales bacterium
AAAAAGACGGCGAGGAAACCGCCGACCCGTTCAGGCGCCTATTGATAATAATCTACGTCTGTGACGGGTTTTTCCCTCATCCCAACCCTTCTCCCAAAGGGAGAAGGGCTTTACATCTTTCTCCCAAAGGGCAGCAATTCTAAATGTGGCCCTGCGACCCGTGGTCAGGGGATTGTCTTGATCGACATTATTGATCTGTGTGGGGCCAGCCGAGCGACGTTACTCCATCTAAAGCCCCCAATCCAGATCAGATTGAGTCACATTTAGAATTGCTGCCCAAAGGGAGAATGGCTTTACATCCCTCTCCCTTTGGGAGAGGGACCGAGGGTGAGGGAATTTGGGTTGTGGCCTCGCCCGTCACGAGGTTTCGTAATTCTCCCTAATCCCACTCCATGGGCAGCCCGACGTAGTTCTCCGCCCAGGTGTGCATGGCCGCCTGCGAGCTGCTCAGGTAATCGAGTTCGGAAATCTGGCGGCGCTGGTCGAAGTTGTTGTCCTCATCGAAGCGGTGCAGGAGCTGCGTCACCCACCAGGAAAAGCGCTGCACTTTCCAGACGCGGCGCAGACAGACACGCGAGTAGTTCTCCAGCAGCTCGGTCCTGCCTTCCTTGTAATAGGCGCTCAGGGCGCGCGCCAGCACGCGCACATCGGCAATGGCAAGGTTCATGCCCTTCGCCCCCGTCGGCGGCACGATGTGCGCGGAATCGCCGGCGAGGAACAGCTTGCCGTGCTGCATGGGCTCGACCACGAAGCTGCGCATGTCGGTGATGCCCTTCTGGATGATTTTTCCTTCCGAGAGTTTCCAGTCCTCGCCGCCGGCGGTGCGCATGCGCAGTTCTTCCCAGATGCGCTCATCCGACCAGTTCTCGATCACCTCGTCGCGCCCGCACTGCAGGTACAGGCGGCTGACATCGGTGCCACGCATGGAGAGGAGGGCAAAGCCACGCCGATGGTGCGTGTAGACCAGTTCGTCCACAGTGGGCCTGGCTTCGGCAAGGATGCCCAGCCAGGCAAACGGGTAATCCCTGTCGAAGTGGGTGGCCTTGCCCGAAGGGAGGGCAGCGCGGCTGATGCCGTGAAAGCCATCGCAGCCGGCGATGTAATCACACACGAGGCTGCGCGCTTCGCCGCCTTCGATGTAGCGGATGGCGGGCTGTTTTCCCTCGATATCATGCACCGACACATCGTCCACCTCGAACTGCAGCGGGGCGCCATAGCCAAGGCGCGCCGCCACCAGGTCCTTCACTACTTCCTGCTGGGCGTAGATCATGACGCCCTTGCCGACCAGTTCCTCGAAATCGATCCGATGCATTTCGCCGTTGAACTTGATGTACAGGCCGCGGTGATAGAGGCGTTCCTTCAGCAGCCGCTCACCCACGCCGGTGTCGATCAGCAGATCGGCGCTGCCCTGTTCCAGAAGCCCCGCGCGCAGGCGCTGTTCGATGTACTGGCGGCTTTTCGATTCGAGCACCACCGATTCAATGCCCTCGAGGTGGAGCAGGTGCGCCAGTACCAGACCTGCCGGGCCGGCTCCTATGATGCCTACCTGGGTGCGCATTGAAGTCCTTTCATCTAAAACTAACTCCGGTTTGAAACCCCGCCCTTTAGGGCGGGGGAGCCGACCCCGGCCTGAAGGCCGGGGTTTCGGGGGCGAGCGTTTTGGGAGGGGATGCAAACCCCTTCCAAAACATGTTAGATCGACAGGCCTGAAGGCCTGTCGCTAATTTCTTGCTGTCGATGCAGGGACGCTTGTCTTGGGCCCTTCGACAGTATCGCATTCGATAAAGATGCGCGCGGTGCAGGTGGCGCAGATCGAGCGGTCAAGCCGCTGGAACACGCCGTTGAAGGCATCGTGTTTGCCGCGGAACATGTGATCCTGGCCGAAGTAATGCAGGGTGCCGCTCTCTTCGAACATCTTGATCACCGGCTTGCGCAGGCTGTAGAAATAGAGGTCACCACCTATCGCGCGCCGTTTTCGCGCCTCGCGCTGCAGCAGGTCCACGCCGGCAAGATCGGTGGTGTTGATGCTTTTGGACATCAGCAGCAGGTGCTTTTGTTCAGGATTCTCTTTACGCAGCACGTCGAAGTAATCCTCGACATGCTCGATGGCGCCAAAAAAAGAGCGAACCCTCAATACGCAGGATCTTGGCCTGTGGGCACTCCTTCAAGCCGGGTTCGACCTCGGCCATGTTGCGCCCGGGCAGGCGCGGGTCAGGCACCAGGCCGCGCAAGGCCGGGCGCGAGCTGACATTGAGATAGATCAGCAGTGAAAAAATGACGCCCGCGAGAACGGCGATTTCAAGATTCAGCAACAGGGTCGCGGACAGTGTTACCAGCAGCACCGCGGATTCGCTGCGATTGGTGGCGAGGATGTGGCGGATCTGCGGAATGTCGATCAGTCCCCAGGCCACCAGGAACAACAAGCCGGCGACCGCCGCCATCGGGATGTAACTGGCAAGGGGCGCCATAAACAGCACGATGAGCATCAGCATCAGCGCGGCAAATATCGCCGCCATTGGAGTCTTTGCGCCGGCGTCGTAATTGAGTCCGGTGCGATTGAAAGACGCCGTTGAGGAATAGCCGGAAAAGAAACTGGCGGCGATGTTGGACAGGCCCTGGCCAACCAGTTCCTGGTTGGCATCGATGCGCTGACCCGAACGCAGAGCCACCGAGCGCGCAATCGACATTGCCTCGGTGACTGAAAGCACCATCACCGCCACGGCGATGCCGGCCAGGCTGCTCAGGGTGTGCAGGGAAAAATCCGGCGAGGACAGCGGCGGCAGGCTGGCTGCAATCGCCTCGACCATGTGCAGTCCCGCCGCCTCGCCCACTACCGCGCGGATCAACGCAGCGGAGAGGCAAGCGGCGAGGATGGCGGCGATCATGTAGGGAATGCGCGGCGTATAGCGGCGCGCGGCTATGCCCGCCGCCAGGGTGGTGATGCCGACGATCAGAGTCCAGGGCTGCACCTCGGAGATGCGCATCAGCGATTCAAACATGGCCTGCAGCGGCCCGGTGCCCCGGGCAATGTCAATACCGAAAAAATAACGCAACTGGCTGGCGATGATCAGCACACCCGCCCCGGCGGTGAAGCCGAGCACCACGCTGTGGGAAATGAAATACACCAGGGACCCAAGGCGCGCGAGTCCCATCACGAGCATCAGCGCGCCGGCAATGAATGCCACCGTGAATGCGTAGGAAACAAATTCCGGCGACCCGGGCAGGGCGAGCGGGGCCAGCGTCGCAAAAATCACCAGCGACACCGCATTGGTGGGCCCGGAGACGTTATGCCATGAGGAACCGAACAGGGCCGCAATGATGGGCGGGACCATGGCGCAGTAAAGCCCGAACTCGGGCCCCACGCCGGCGAGAATGCCGAAGGCGATGCCCTGCGGCAGGACCACAATGGCGCCGATCAAGCCTGCCAGCAGGTCGGCGCGCAGCGTCCACCGGTTGAC
>JBCKLP010000244.1:0-3453 GCA_038903735.1 Burkholderiales bacterium
TATTTGGCGCCCACAGCCATGTCCGCTTAGCGGCATGTCAGGGTGGCAGTCTATCGGCTTAACACCCCCGACACTGGGCTGCGCGAACGGCAACGGGAGGCCAGCTGAGTGGGTCACTTTTATGAGCAGACCCCGGGTCAATTCGCGAGAGCGCCAAGGTTGATGCTGGCACAGAGCGTCCAGGCGCAGGGGTTTCCCAGCCAGACCATCCGTTTCATCGTGCCGTCTATCGCAGGCGACCGCGCTGACACCCTGGCACGCAGCCTGATCGAGCCTCTTGGCAAAGCCTTGGGACAGGCCGTAGTCGTCGGGAATCGCGTTGGTGGTGACGGGATGATAGCCGCCGAAGCCTGCGTGCGCGCCGCGCCGGACGGCCATACCATTTGCTCTTCGGACCACAGCATGATGGCGCTGAACCCGGTTATACGCGCCAAATTGCCTTACGATCCGATCAAGGATGTGTCAGGCGTACTGTTCAGCGGATTCTTTGACAGTGTGCTGGTTGCCAATGGCGCGGTGCCGGCGAACACGGTGACACAACTGATCAACATGGCGAGAGCCAAGCCCAAAAGCGTCGCATGGGCCGCCCCGCCACTTGCGCAGTGGGCCAAGAACCGATCTCGATCTTCAGCCGCGGGACCTTCGCAATGACGCGCCAATACGCGAGGGTAGTGATACAGAGTATCGAACATGATTGGGTCTCCTCGTTGACTTTCGGAGAACCGACCCTACGCGGGTCCCAATATTTATGTGGTCTTCAGCTGACGCAATCCACGGAAAATTAAGCCAATTCCCCGGCGGCGCCACATATCAGCGAACGCCACATACCGCACATTATGTGGTGCGTCACATAATGTGCGGGAAAACCGCATGCACGGTTTGATGAGGGAGGGCAGGTGAGAACCTGTTCTCTACTCTACCCTCATTTGCGAAGGTGAAAAGAGACCAGGCTCAGACTTAAAGATTGAGCTTGCCCCAATTTATAAAAACTGAGCCTGGCCCCTTTTCCCTTTTTTACTGTGGATTGATACCCAGCGACCTGGCGATCACGCCCACGGCTAGGGTATCGGCGCGAATCTCGTCGGCAAACTCCGCGGGCGTGTTGCCCACCGGGGTGGTGCCCAGCGCTTCGAGTTTGGCGGCCACTTCGACATTGGCGAGCGCGTTGCGCAGTTCGGTCTGCAGGCGCAATGCAATCGGCATCGGCAGGCCGGCGGGGGCCAGGAATCCGAACCACGACGGCAACACCGTGTAACCCGGGTACACCTCGGTCATCGCCGGCACCTCGGGCATTTGGCGCTGGCGCGTGCGGTCGAGCACCGCGAGGACTTTCACCTTGCCGGTCTTCGCCTGCGCCCCCAGGCTCGCGAAAGTCGGAAACAGCACTTGGATGCGGTCGTTGGCAAGGTCCGCCACCAGCTGTGCCAAGCCCTGCGGCGAATAGGGCACGTGCAGCATCTTGATGCCCGCGTCCCTCGACAGCGACTCGCCGATCATGTGGAACACCGTGCCGTTGCCGGTGCTGCCGAAGGCGAGCTTGCCGGGATTTTTCTTCGCATACTCGATGAACTCGGGCACCGAATTGACGGGAAGGGCCCCGGAGATCGCGAAGATGTTCGGCACGCTGATCACCTTGCTGATCGGCGTGAAATCGACCAGCGTGTCATAGGGCAGGTTCTTCACCAGATAGCGCGCGGTGACCATCGGGGCCGAGGCCGACAGCAGCAGGGTGTAGCCGTCGGCGGCGGCCTGTTTCACCGCCATCGCGGCCACCTGGCCGCCGGCGGCGGGACGGCTGTCGACGATGAGCGCCTGTCCGAGCGCCGCGCTCATCAGCGGGCTTGCAAGGCGTGCCGCGATGTCGCCGCTGGTGCCCGAGGGCGTGGCGCTGATGATGCGGATGGGTTTTGCGGGATAGGTCTGCGCGCTGGCAACACCCGCAAACAGGAATAGCGCGAGGGCCACTGACAATCTGGTCAATGAAATGTTGTGCATGATGTTTCTATCCTCAGTGTCAGGCTGCGGAAGCCAGGCGCAGTGCCGCATCAAAAACCAGCAGCGAAGGCAGGCGTGCAACATCCTCCAGCCGGTCGATATTCCACAACTGATCGAGCAGGCGGTCGATGCGCGCCGCGCTCAGGTGCACTTTTGCCATGTCGCGGAACTTCGCCTCAAGGTCGGCATCGGACATGGAATTCTGCCGGGTACCCTTGGGATGCAGCACGCGCTGCGTAAACACCTGCCCCGACCGGGTGCGGATTTCGGTTTCGCCGCCCATGGGGGCGGCATCGAAATCCTTTGCGACCTCCAGCGTGATGCGTGACATCAGCGCCTCGACCGCGGCATCGGCATAGCGCTCGGGTGAATACTGGCGCGGGCTCACTTCGCGGTCCATGATCGCCACCGCCGTCAGGTACCAGGCGCTGTGGTCGGCGGTTTCCTTGTCGCGCGGATGGCGCTTGGTGGCATCGCCGGTATGCGCAATGGCGCGCGAACCGGCGCGCACCGTAATCGCCTCTATATCCCCGGGTTTCAGGTCGTGCATATTGCAAAGCTGCAAGGTCGCTTCGAGATGGCCGTGGGCGGTGGATTCTGCGGCATAACCCTTGTAGCGGTTGCCCAGGATGTAGAAGGGTGCATCGGCGGCAGTCAGCACCCCGGTGTTGTAATCACCCTGGAATACCGCATCGACAAAACCGCGCTGGCCTTCGATGACACGCTCGGGCCCGGTGAACCCCTCCTCGGCGAGATATGCCGACAGCAGCGCGCGGTGCGCGGCCGATGGAAAGCGGAAATTCTTCGCCAGGGTATTGGCTTCCTCGTCGGTGTCGAGGATGCCTAGAATCATGCCGGTGGAGGCAGAGATGCCTACCGCATTCACCGTCTGCTCCTCGCTGAGCCCAAGCAGCAGGCCCGCAATGATGGGCATCACCACGGCGCCGCGCGAATCGGTGTTCCAGCCGCGATTGGCGAACGGAATCTTGACGCAGGCGTGCAGCATGCGCGCCTGCAACTCGTAGCCGGCGACGATGGCGGCGAGAAAATCCGCTCCCCTCACGTGATTGCTCTCGGCCAGCGCCAGCGCACCGGGAATGACTTCACTCAGATGGCCGCCGGCGACCATATTGCCCACCGGCACCACATAGACATCGTTGTAATCGAGGTAGCGCACCATGATGCCGTTGATGACGGCGGCGTTCATGCAACTCGCGCGCTCCCCGCTGCCTATGAGAGTCGCCTCGGCGTTGCCACCGAGTTTCTGCAGCACGCGCTGCGCGATGAGGTGGGCGTCGCAGCCGTAGCCGCCGATGCCGCAGCCGATGGTGTCTATGAGCGCGCGTTTCGCCTCGTGTACCACTTCGGGCGGCAGGCGCGCGAAATCGAGCTGCCGCGCCCAGCGGACCATCTGCCTCGATAGCGACATTTCCACTCCTGACGGCCGCGAATTCTTCT
>JBCKLP010000245.1:0-3447 GCA_038903735.1 Burkholderiales bacterium
CCAGTCGAGCACCTCGCCGCGTTCCTTGCCGGATTTGGGCAGGAACTTGCCGTACTTGTCGGCGAGATACACCAGGATTGCCGCCGAGCCGTAGACGCCGGAGCCTGTGTCGTGATCGAACACGGCCGGCACTTTGCCGATCGGGCTGATCTTCAGAAATTCAGGCGTTTGGTTCTCGTGCTTGGCAAGCACAATGGGCTTGCAGTTATAGGCTTCGCCCAACTCCTCGGCGAGGATGGTGGTTTTCCAGCAATTGGGTGTGGTGAATACATACAGGTCGTACATGAAAATCTCCTCGGATACCGGAATCAAAAGGTTGAAATCGACGGGGGGAAATCAAACAGGCAGAGCCCGCGGACCGGGCCGCAGGCGTGGAATATACCGCGTGTGGCTAAAGCGCCTCGGCCTTCTCGATATCGAAACCCTGGTAATGGCGGTCATCGAGCGCCTGCAGCGCCGGCAGCACTTCTTTGGCGAACAGGCGCAGGTTGCGCTCGGTCAGTTCGCGCGGCAGGGTGCCGAACTGCATGAGGCAGATGAGATTGCCCAGGCCTAGTTCCTTGTGGCATTGCTCGAAGCGCCGGCGCACGGTATCGGGACTTCCGACCACGGCAATGCCTTTTTCCACCAGGCCCTCAGCGGTGGATTTGCCGAACACCGCGCCCTTGGTCTGCAGCATTTTCTTCAGCGACGCCGGCGAGGTGTAGCCCGGCGGAAACAGGAATTCGGTGGGCATGGAGAGGAAGACATTGAACATCGCTTCCAGATGGGGCTTGGCCTCGGCCATGGCCTGCTCGTCGGTATCGGCCACGTACACCGGCAGATTCCAGGCGAGGCGGTCGGAGGCGGCGGTGTAGCCGAACTTTCTTTGCGCAGTTTCGCGGTAGGCATTCAGGTAGCGCGCCACGGCAGTAAATGCCGAGTAGGCCTGCGCGTAGACGTATTTGCGGTCCGGATGCGCGGCCCACTCCAGTGTCTCTACCGACCCCTGCGTGGGACACCAGATCGGCGGATGCGGCTTCTGAAACGGGCGCGGCCAGATGTTGACGTAATCAAACTGATAGAAACGGCCATCGAACGCGAAGGGGCCGGGCTCGGTCCACGCGCGGATCACCAGGTCATGCGCCTCGTGCTGGCGCGCGAGCGAAGTGACCGGGTTCGCGCCCATGGTGTGGTACTCAGGCCCGATGCCGCGCACCATGCCGGTGATCAGCCGCCCGCCGGTGATCACATCGATCATGGCGTGCTCTTCGGCGAGCAATAGCGGATTCTCGCGCAGGCCGAAGGCCGAACCGAGAATGGCGATCTTTGCCTTTTTCACGCGCCGCGACAGCGCCGACGCGGTCACCACGGGTGATGGCATCAGGCCGTAGGCATTCTGGTGATGCTCGTTGACCGTGACACCGTCAAAGCCGAGCTCCGCCGCCAGTTCCAGTTCGTCCAGATAGCGGTTGTAGAGTTCGTGCCCCTTGACCGGGTCGAAATTAGCATTGGGGAACTTCACCCATACCGAGGAATACTTGGCCGCTTCGGCCATGTCGATATGCGCATAGGGCATCAGGTGGAACATGAAGACATTCATTGGCTCACCCCCTCGAAGAATGACTGCATGGCCGTCAGCGTCTCGCGCGGCTTTTCCACCTGGGGCGCGTGTCCCGCTTTGTCGATGAAATCCAGGCGCGCCTGCGGCATCAGCCGCTGGTAGGCCCTGCCATGTTCGGGCGGGATGATGTGGTCGCTGTCGCCCCACAAAAGGTGCACCGGCACATCGATGCGATGCAACCAGCGCGCGAGCTGCGGGTTGTTCAGGCGCGGCTGCCAGCACAGTTGTGCCGCGCTGGTGCGGTTGCGGATCAACACATCGAGCTGCTCAGGCGATTTCGGCGCCGCCAGCTCGGCGAGCGCCGTGGCTGAAAGCGTCGCATCGACGTACAGATGCCTGCCCTGCAGTTCGGCGGGCGGCAGCAGGAAAATGTCCACGCCGTTATGCCCCGGCACGCGCAGGCCAGCGGCAGACATCAGAGTCACGCTGGCGAGCCTGTGCGTGGCGCGTATCGCCATTTCGGCAGCAAGCCAGCCGCCCATGGAGTGGCCCACCAGGCGAACCTTCTCAAGCTGCAGGGCCTTGAGCACATCGAGGTAGAAATAGGCGAGATCGCCGATGTTCTCCATCCAGGGGGCGTCGCCCGAAGTACCGAAACCCGGATGGTCAGGGGCGATCACCTCGAAGCGAGTGGCGAGTTCATCAAAAAAAGGCGAGCACGGATTCGGCCCGTTGGCACCGTGCAGGTAGAGCAGCACCGGGCCCTGGCCGGCGCGTGCAAGGCGCAGGCGGCAACCGCGGATTTCCAAAAACTCTTCTGTGACGCTCATGCCGGTGCTCCGCTGTCTGAACTGTGCAATGGATGTTACGCGCTGCACCTGAATTTGAGCAAGCGCAATCCGCAATCCGCGGTCCCTATGTAGTGCTACAAGAGACTAAATCATGAGACTAAATCATGTTGACGCGCAGCTGGTCGCATGGTAACTTTTGTCGGGGAGGAGTTGACGTTGTTTTTCTTAAATTTCCATTCGTTAAAGCCGTTGGCTGGCCCTTGGCGCTGCAGGCTATGGCCGAGATTGATCGTCTGACTTGATCATGAGCCTCTCGTCCGAATTTGCGCCAAGAGTCAGCGCCGACGCTGCGCAAATCGAACCTGGTCGGTTCTCCTCAGAAAGCCTTGTCCATGAGTAATCCAATCCATTCATCCAACGCATCGAGCGGGCCGGCCCTGGCCGGCATAAGAGTACTGGACCTGTCCCAGTTCGAGGCGGGTACGTCCTGCACCCAGATGCTCGCGTGGCTGGGCGCCGAAGTCATCAAAGTCGAGCCTCCTGGCCGTGGTGAGCAGGGCCGCAGCGCTACGAGGGACGTGCCGGGCGTCGATTCCTACTATTTCCTGATGCTCAACGCCAACAAGCGCAGCATCACGCTGAATCTGAAGCATCCGGAGAGCAAGCCCGTGATGGAGTCGCTTATACGGGCGAGCGACGTGATGATCGAGAATTTCGCGCCGGGAGCGGTCGAGCGCCTTGGTTATGATTACACGACCGTGAGCATGATCAATCCGAAAATAATATACGCCCAGATCAAAGGGTTCGGTCCGGACGGGCCTTACGGGGACTTTCTTGCCTTCGACATGATCGCCCAGGCTGCGGGCGGATCCATGAGCATTACCGGAGAGCCGAACGGACCCCCCATCAAGCCCGGCCCCTCGATCGGCGATACCGGGGCAGGCCTGCATAGCGCGATCGGAATTCTGTCTGCGGTCATCCAGCGCCAGAGAACCGGCATGGGCCAGCGCATCGAGGTGGCGATGCAGGACGCGATCACGAATTTTTGCCGCGTTGGATGGGCCAGGCAATTGATGACGGGGCGCGCTGCGGAGCGGTTCGGCAACGCCAGCC
>JBCKLP010000246.1:0-3445 GCA_038903735.1 Burkholderiales bacterium
CGGTGTGGGTGCGCGGGTTGATGAAGAGGCCCATCTTCTCGGCTTCGGCCTTGAACAGGGGATCAACCAGCATTTTGGTGAACCCCTCGCGCAGGGCGGTGAGGCGGTCGCCGGGAATATCGGGCGGCGCGTAGAAGGCGGTGCCCATGGCAAGCGGCGCCTCCAGCACCCGCAGCATCTGCTGATGCGCGGGCGTGGTGGCGTAGCGGCTGGCCGGCTGCACGTTGGCAAGATCGGGGTGGTCGGGGCCCATCTTGAAAATGAACTTCACTTTCTTGTCGCGCACCCAGTCCGGGTTGGTGGCAAGAAAGCCCTCGTAGAAATTGCCGCGGCCCTGCACTTCACCGCGCTCCATGGCGAGGTTGGTTTCGCCGCCGCTCTTGTAACCGGCAATGGTCTTGAGTTTCGCGCCGGTGATGTGGGCGAGGAACACCGGGTACTGGTAGGAGGGCGAACCGGTGCCTGAGCCGCCGAAGATCACTTCGCGCGTCTTGATGTCCTCCAGCGTATTCACCGGCACGGTATGCCACACCGCGCCCACGTAGGAGCGCACCGCCACCGAGCCCAGCCAGCCGAATTTGCGCGGATCGTAGGCGGCCGCGCCGCTGGTCATGGGCGTCAGCAGTGCACCGGTGTGCATGAGCGCAATGGTCGAGCCGTCCTTGGGCGCGGCGCGGCCCATGTAGTTCGAGGCCGTCACGCCGCCGCCGCCGGGGCGGGTCTGCGCAATGGTCTTGGCGCCGCCAGGCAAATGTCTGCCCAGATGATTGGATACCAGCAGCGTGTATTCATAGACCGAGCCGCCGGTATCGGTGGGCGCAATGACATTGACCGTCTTGCCTTTGTAGAACGCCGCCGCCTGCGCGTGAACTTGTCCGGCGACGCCGATAAGCGATGCCATTCCCGCCACTGCAAATAGAATTCGTTTCATGGTGTTTCCTCCTGGGGCGGCATGCTACCGCAGATTTCCGTGATTTCGAGAGCGGAATTGAGGCACTGTAAAAGCTCAGCTTCACGCCGCGCGTAGCTATTTGGGACCGATGGTTGCGCCCTCGCCAGCCTGAACTATGGAAGTCTGAATCTGTCCGCGTGAATTGCCACTATTTCTTCGGCGCAATAATCGCGTCAAGCTCCGCCATCACCTGCTTGGGCGTTTCGTAGAGCTTCTGCACCACCTCGGCCACCTCGGTGTGGGTGCGCGGGTTGATGAAGAGGCCCATCTTTTCGGCTTCGGCCTTGAACAGGGGATCGACCAGCATTTTGGTGAACCCCTCGCGCAGGGCGCTGAGGCGGTCGCCGGGAATATCGGGCGGCGCGTAGAAGGCGGTGCCCATGGCAAGCGGCGCCTCCAGCACCCGCAGCATCTGCTGGTGCGCGGGCGTGGTGGCATAGCGGCTGGCCGGCTGCACGTTGGCAAGATCGGGATGATCGGGGCCCATCTTGAAAATGAACTTCACCTTTTTGTCACGCACCCAGTCCGGGTTGGTGGCAAGAAAACCCTCGTAGAAATTGCCGCGGCCCTGCACTTCACCGCGCTCCATGGCGAGGTTGATTTCGCCGCCGCTCTTGTAACCGACAATGGTCTTGAGTTTCGCGCCGGTGATGTGGGCAAGGAACACCGGGTACTGGTAGGAGGACGAACCCGTGCCCGAGGCGCCGAAGATCACCTCACGTGTCTTGATGTCCTCCAATGTGTTGACCGGCACGGCATGCCACACCGCGCCCACGTAGGAGCGCACCGCCACCGAGCCCAGCCAGCCGAATTTGCGCGGATCGTAGGCGGCCGCGCCGCTGGTCATGGGCGTGAGCAGCGCACCGGTGTTCATGAGTGCAATGGTCGAGCCATCCTTGGGCGCGGCGCGCCCCATGTAGTTCGAGGCCGTCACGCCGCCGCCGCCGGGGCGGGTCTGCGCAATGGTCTTGGCGCCACCGGGCAGGTGCCTGCCCAGATGATTGGATACCAGCAGCGTGTATTCATAGACCGAGCCGCCAGTATCGGTGGGCGCAATGACATTGACCGTCTTGCCTTTGTAGAACGCCGCCACCTGCGCGTGAACTTGTCCGACGACGCCGATAAGCGATGCCATTCCTGCAACTGCAAATAAAATTCGTTTCATGGCGTTTCCTCCTGGCGCGGCATGCTAGCGCAGATTTCCGTGATTTCGAGACCGGAATTGAGGCACTGTGAAAGAGGTACCGCGCTATGATAAGCACCTGCCCACAATGAAGAAAACCGTGCCCCCCAGCAAATTCAGCCCGGCAGTCGAATTGAGCGCCGTGATCGTCGGTATTGCCGCCGACGAGCCACAGGTGCTGGTCGTGCTTGCGGCCGGCGGCACGCTGGAGGGACTGCCTTCGGGCCCGCTGGAAACCGCACACCGCACGCTGGAAGCCGGACTGCGCTCCTGGGTCGAACGCCAGACCGGCCAGTTGCTGGGTTATGTCGAGCAGTTGTACACCTTCGGCGATCGTAACCGCACCCGCCAGGGCCGCACGCTTTCCATCGGCTATCTGGCCCTGGTGCGCGAACTGAAACCGGCCCGCCATGCCGGTGCCGCCTGGCGCAGCGCCTACCGCTATTTTCCCTGGGAAGACTGGCGCGCGGGCCGCCCGCCAGTGCTCGCAGGGATCGAAGGCCAATTGCGCCGCTGGATCGCCGCCGCACCGGATGCGGCCGAGCGCCGCCAGCGCGAGCAGCGCGCGCGCTCTACCTTTGCGCTGGGCGGGCAGCCGTGGAACGAGGAGCGGGTGCTGGAGCGCTACGAGCTGCTCTACGAAATCGGCTTGGCGCCGGAGTCGCATCGTGACCACGTACGCACCTGGGCAGACGCAAAGGACACCCTGAACGAAGGCGAGAGCATGTATGCCGATCATCGCCGGGTGCTCGCCACGGCGCTGGCGCGCCTGCGCGGCAAGATCAAATACCGGCCGGTCGCGTTTGAGCTGATGCCGCCTGCCTTCACCTTCCTGCAACTGCAGCGCGCCGTTGAGGCACTGGCGGGTCTGCAATTGCATAAACCCAATTTTCGCCGCGTGGTGGAAAGCCAGCACCTGGTGGAGGAAACCGGCCGCTTTGCCGCCGAATCCCCCGGCCGGCCGGCGCGCCTTTTGCGCTACCGGCGTGAAGTGCTGCCCGAACTGCCCGCCACCGTGACACGGCTGCCGGTGACCCGGAGCAAGCGCTGACCTCAGCGAGTTAGCAATCAGCGAGCTGCACCTGCTGAAAAGCCCCAAAGTAACACCCAAAGAAACACCCAAAGAGACTTATACTCATATTCAGAATTAGTCAGGTATAATGTTTTCCAGTCAGTGCCCGGTCCGTTAAACCGGTTTTTTTGTCGCTTAGTAATTCTTAAATTGAGAATAAGGGATGCGTCATGCAAACCGCTGAAAACGTCTTCGCAGGGATCGATCCGGCCATTGCCCGCCGGACCTCGCACGTCTA
>JBCKLP010000247.1:0-3443 GCA_038903735.1 Burkholderiales bacterium
CGGGTCGTCATCTTGTCCTTCCTTTTGGCCCGTCCCTGCATTGGCACGAATGTTGACTCCTTCAAAGTCAAATCCGAGCGCACGTACTGGTTGCTCATTGTCATTTGGTTGCTTACGTAACACTGATACCTTGTTATAAGGTTGCGCAAGATCATGGTCCAGCGCCTCTCATCAGCATGAGACATTCGCGCAGCGTAACGGGCAACTGTAACGGGCAACTGCGCATCGCGGAGAGCGGTGAAGAAATTCAGCAGCATTGGCGCAGATTAGCGAAAATTCCCCACTTTCACCAATCTGGGAAACAACGCCAGCGCATTGTTACGGTCAACATTGGCGCGCGTTGCAGCGCCAAACCCCTTATAAGATTCGTACCCGCGGGTTTCAAGAATGGCGGCATCGGCAGCGATATAGGGATAATCGGTTCCAAACAGCACGCGCGAGGGATCGGCAAAAGCCAGCAGCGCATCAAGCGGCGCCTTGTCGCCACACAGAGCGGTGTCATACCAAAATTCGCGAATATAATGCAGCGCGCCTTTGGGATAATTGGTCTGCTGTTTCGTTTTCTTGTCAAACAATGAAATACGATGCGCCAACATCGGCAATGTGCCACCGGCATGTGAAAGAATGAATTTAATATCTGGCAACTTCTCCATCACGCCATTAAAAATCAGATTAACTGCGACACGCGTAGTCTCGAACGGATAATCGATCAACATGCGCGGAATGTCCCAGCCGCGCGCTTCGGTGCCCGGCGGATAACAGGGATGAATGAATGCGATCATCTTGCGCTTGTGTAATTCTTCATAGACCAGCCAAAAATCGGGATGACCGATATAACGTTCGTCAACGCTGGTCAGCAAGCACACGCCATCAAGTCCGAGCTCGTCCTGCACGCGCGCGATTTCCTTCACGGCGGCATCAACATCCGGCAAAGGCAGAAACGCAAACGCGCCGAACCGCGCCGGATTTTGAGCGACTAATCCGGCCAGCCAATCATTGAACTGCCGCGCCAGTTCGCGCGTCTGGGCAATATCGCCGAACCATATGCCCGGCGAGGTGAAAGAGAAGATTGTAGTGGCAATATTCAGTTCATCCATCAGCTTCAGAGATTTTTCTGCGGACCAATCCGGAAAGGCTGTGTAAGCGGAGCCGGTAATTCCTGCAGCGCGTTGCACGTCTTTGTAGAATTCCGGCAGGACATGATGGTGCACATCTATTTTTCCACACTGAGACATCGTTCCCCCATAAAGATTTACACGTTTCAACGATTTCACCGCGCGCAGTTTCGCATTTTCAAGTGAGAAATTACGCATGGCGTAGTACAAGATGCCGCGACGGCAATTTGCTCACAGTCAGCCATTGAGGGAGAGCAGAATTCAGACGCCCGCGAAGGACAGGAAAGGATAGGATAGGAAATTCAACCCCATGAGGCCAAGTATCCCACCAAAAGCACCCTCGGAAACCATGCTGACCCTCAGTCGCCGGCCTAATTGCCAAAGAATTTGCGCCCCATAGTCAGCAACGACGCGTCTGGCGACCCACGAGCACAGCCCAACCCCGGCGCAGTCGTCGCACACCCCCCCCCTTTTACGGTTCAGCAGGTTCACCAGTCTATGCGCTGATCTTCGGGGAGTCGGGTGCTGATTGGGCTGCTCATATCCCAGTCCGGCATGGCATCAACACCCTCCCCAGGCTCCTGCGCGCCGAAGGCTGGCACATCGGTGGCGCGCAGCATCGTGCCCATCGGCGGGGCGATGCGGAAGGTTTCATCCGAATGCCAGCAGTCCGTGCCAAAGGGCGGTTTGTTTTCGTCATTGCGAAAGGTGATCAGTTCCGGCTTGACTCCGGAATTGGGTGCGAAGGGATGCACGCTCAAGACGCCGAATGATTTGCCAAATGCGATGAGATCATCGGCGCTCATGAGCTGATCGCGAAAGATCAGCAGCCCTTATTGCGCATGCGCCTGTGTGAGCGTTTTTATATCTTCATCACTGAGCGGTTTGGACAGATCGATGCCGCTGACCAGCGCACCCAGATAGGCACCCTCCGGCTCGATCCGGAGGCTCGAACTATGTGCAGGCCGTTCAGCGAGCGCAGCCGTCGCCTGTCCCTCTCGTCAACTCAAACTTATCGCTTCACGAATTTCAGCACCATCCTGTCGCTCTCGCCAATGGCCTGATATTTCGCGCGATCGACATCTTTCTGCCGGTAGGTCGGCGGCAGGCTCCAGACGCCTTCAGGATAATTTTTTGTATCTTTCGGATTGGCCTTCACTTCGGAGGAACCAATAAACTGGAAGCCAACTTTTTCAATCAGCGCAATGGCGTAATCCTGCCGGATATATCCATTCTTTATCTGCACTTCCTGCGACAGGTCGGTGCGGCCGCGATGATCGGTCACGCCAAATATGCCGCCCGGTTTTAACGCCGCGTGAAAGGCTTTCAGCGCGCTCTCGATTTCATTGCGCTCGATCCAGTTGTGCAGATTGCGGAACGTCAGCACGAAATCCATGCTGCCGGCGGGCGCGATCTCATGCTCGTCCCTGAAGAATTTGGCCACCTGAATCTTGCCAAAGATACCGGGATTGGCGGCATATTTATCGAGCATCCGCTTATGGTCATCCAGGTAATTTTGCGGCGCTGTATCATGCCGTCCGGCGGTGATGTAAAGCCCCTGATCGCGCACATAAGGGGCGATGATTTCGGTGAAATAGCCGGTGCTGCCCGGCAGGATCTCAACCACCCGGCTGTTGCCGTTGATGCCGAAAAATTTCAGCACTTCATAAGGTTTGCGGAATTGATCGCGCGCCACATTATTGGGTGAACGATGTGCCGCCTTGATCTGCGCCGCCAGCAGGTCGCCTGTCTGCGCCAGAGCGGGAGATGGCAGTGATGCGATGAATGCTATGAGAATCGCAACAGCGCCCCAATAGCGTTTGACCCCTTGGAATATTGGCATGTCATCCTCCCCTGCGGCAGCACGAATAAGAAATTCAACCGCCATGAGGCCAAGTATCCCACCAAAAGCGCGCTCATGCCGGGTTCGTTGCCCGTTGAATGGCGCTTTGCGCTGGTGGCAACGCACCCAACATCACCACTTTTCTATCGCGTGAGTCTGTAACGTCAGTCAGTGGCAACCGCGGAGTACCGCCATTGCCAATCACCACCAAGCTATCGCGCAGCTTCGAAGAGCAGCGCGCTCATGCAGTACGGCCTGCCTTTCTGTTTGAGCTGCGCTGTGTTGTTGCCACCGCCCTCAAACTGATCACTTTCCCCGCAATGCGCCGATCCAGACGCCGGGTAGCCAAACGCGGTTGCCCGCGCCCAGCCCCCTCAGAACCGTGCATGCGCCTTTCGATGCACACGGCTCAAGCCTCTACAAAGGCATCTTTCGACACCCGGTTACACAGCTTATCTGTGTTGCCTTCACAATACGCGCTTGCA
>JBCKLP010000248.1:0-3422 GCA_038903735.1 Burkholderiales bacterium
GGCGGGCCTGGTCGGCGTGGTCATGTGCAATACCCGCCCGCTGATGCCAGCGCCAGGCGGTGCGGAGCGCGTGGTCGGAAACAATCCGCTCGCCATCGCCATGCCATCCAGCGACCAGCAGGCGTTCGTCGTGGACATGGCACTTAGCGCCACCGCCATGGGAAAGATCCGCCTCGCCGATTCCGCCCGCAAGCCGATTCCGCAGGGCTGGGCGGCAGACGAGCACGGGCAACCGACCACCGACCCTGCGGCCGCGATCAAGGGAATGCTGCTGCCCGCGGCGGGGCCAAAAGGCTTCGGCCTGGCGATGGCGATCGATCTGATGTGCGGCGGCCTTTCGGGCGGCGCAATCGGCGACGAGGTCGCACCGCTCTATGGCGATCCCGCGACCGCCTACCGCTGCTCGCATCTTTTCATGGCGCTCGATCCCCAACGCTTTGGTATTTCCGCCTTCGACTCCAGGGTCGGGCAGTTCGCAAACCGTATCCGCGCATCGAAAAAGGCGGCAGAATCTGCAACCGTCTATGCCCCGGGCGACTTGGAACGCGCTCGGCGCATGGCACACGGCGGCGAGTGCCCGGTCTCGCCGGATCTTCTGTTAAAGCTCAACGAATGCGCCGCTCAGGTCGGTGCCGAAAGGAAAGCCCCATGAAAAAAGAGCAGATCCGCACCGATAAAGTTCGCAAGCCGATGGGCCACTTCTCGCAGGCGATCGCCGTTGAGGCCAAGGGCCGGCTGGTGTTCATCTCGGGCATGACCTCGCGCCGCCCTGACGGCTCCATCGCCAGAATCGGCGACATCGCGGCGCAAACCAAGCAGGTGTGCGAGAACATCAAGAGTGCCGTCGAGGCGGCCGGCGGCACGATGGACGACGTCTGCCGCGTCGACGTCTATGTGCGCAACATCGAGCACTTCGACAAGATTCACAATGTGCGGCGTGAGTACTTCAAGAGCCCGCCTCCCGCCTCCACCATGGTCGAGGTCACCAAGATGGTCTCGCCCGGGTTTTGTCGCAATAAGAAAAGCCGGATAATGCGGGCATCAGTGAACACCCCAAGATTGAGATGATTCCCGCGTTACGCAAGGTGCTCAAAAGGCTCGCTTGCTGATTCCGTGACTTACGCTACTTCGTTCACCCCCTCATCGCTATTACGACAGAACCCAGAAAGGAAATCGAATGGCCAAGAAACAGATCACGAGCAGCAAACTACGTCAGCCCAACGGGCACTTTTCGCAAGCCACAACGATCGAGGCGCGCGGGAAATTGGTGTTCATCTCCGGAATGACGGCACGACGCGCGGACGGCTCGATTGCCGGGATTGGCGACGTGGAAGCCCAGACTCGCCAGGTGTGCGAAAACCTTAAAGCGGCCGTGGAGGCGGCGGGCGGAACCCTGGAGGACATTTGTCGGGTCGACGTATATGTTCGGAACATGGAGCATTTCGATGTGATTCACAAGGTGCGTCGCGAATACTTCAAACCGCCGGCGCCTGCCTCGACCATGGTCGAGGTCTGCAAGATGACCTCCCCGGACTACCTTGTCGAGATTAGCGCCATCGCTGTACTTCCAGTGGCCTGACGAGCCCTCACGGGTTACGCATATCGGTTTGCTGCCGAGCCCGTCGTTATTAACTGCATCGCGCTGGTCGAGCGGCTGCCTGGATCCCCAGGAGGGTCAGCAAATGAACGATAGACGGAAAGATAGGCAAATCAATCCCGCTGTTTTCGCGCACACCCGGCAGTCGCAGCGCTCATGAGCCGAACGCCGTGCGTACAGCGTCGAGTTCGAGGACAGTTTGCGCCTGATACGCACGATCGACACTGCGGGCGACCCCGAAAACCCGCACGCGTGCCGGATTCAACACGCCCGCAGAGCGCGAGGCCTCGCGCCTTCGTTATGCGATATCAGGGACCGGGTGGTACGTCATTGGCAGAACACTGATAAATTTCCCCGCCCCAAGGGGCGGGGAATTCAACCCGGAGAGATTCAAAGGTAGGCATATCGGCCGTCAAAGGTGAAACGATGCACGCCGGAACCGGCGCACTTCTACAGCAGGATCTCGCGCGGATGGCTCGGGTCCGAGACGTCGTATATACCCAGGCCGCCCTGCAGCCGGTCTGCCCCCGGCGCCTTGGCCTTGGTGTCGACTTCCCGGTTGACGAGCATGATGCCGTTTGCCGCGCGCACCTTGTGCGAGTCCATGCCCGCCTCGACGCTCAGCGCGGCTACGACCCTCGGATGTTCGGGGTCGCTCACGTTGACGATACTGGTTCCCTGCGGGCCGGTGATGTGCCCGATGTAGGCGTAATTGCCTTCCACCGTGTTCTGCCCGCCGCCGGCGCAGTCGAGATAGCCAACCTCGCGCACGCCCCTGCACTGGCTCATCACACTCCTCCGGAATTCGCATCCGTTGAATTCTACGTGTGCCGCCGCGTCGATTCGCATTTTTCGGCAGGGAACTGCCCGCGCAGATACGCGCGGAAACGCTGCTCGTAATGGTGCGCGAGGCGCGGATATCAGGATTCGGGTTTGATCCCGGCGTCGCGGATGACGCGCGTCCATTGTTGCAGTTGGTCGCGCACCCAGGCGCCCAGTTCCTCCGGCGTTCCGCCGCCCGGGTCGGCGTTCTGCGTTACGAGCAGCTTGCGAACCTCGGGCACCCTGAGCGCGCGAACGAACTCCGCGTTCAGCCGCTCAATCACCGGCCTGGGCGTGTCCGCCGGCCCGAACAGGCCGTTCCAGTTCAGGACCACGTAGTTCGGTATGCCTGCCTCGGCGAAGGTCGGCACGTCGGGCAGGCTCGCCACGCGCGTGCGGTTGGTGACGGCGAGAGCGCGCAGCTTGCCGGCGCGGACCATCGGCACGGCGGAGGCAAGCAGGTCGAAAATGACCTGCACCTGCCCGCCGGCGACGTCGTTCAGCGCCGGCACGCGGCCCTTGTACGGCACGTGTATGCCCTCTAGGCCCGTCGCCATGCGGAACATTTCCCAGGCGAGGTGCTGGGCCCCGCCGGAGCCGGCCGAGGCGACGGTCAGCGTTCCGGGCCGGGACTTCGCCTAGGCGACCAACTCGGACACCGTCGCGACCGGAAGCGATGGGTTGACCACGAGCACCATCGAGTAAGTGGACAGCAGCGTGATCGGCGCGAAGTCGCGCACCGAGTCGTAGCTCAGCTTGGGGTTCAGTGCCGGGTTGATCGCGTGGGTGCCGGTGCCGCCGACCAGAAGCGTATAGCCGTCGGCGGCGGACCGGGCGACAAACTCGGTACCAACCTTGCCCGATGCGCCGGCACGGTTTTCCACTACCACGGGTTGGCCTATGGCTTCGCCGACGCGGGCGGCGAGCGCGCGCGCGACGATGTCGTTCACGCCGGAAGGCGGATAAGGCACCACCAGCCGGATCGGTTTCGCAGGATAGACCT
>JBCKLP010000249.1:0-3409 GCA_038903735.1 Burkholderiales bacterium
CGCTTGAACAGCCTCCCCGACCCCCTACCCGACCCCCGACCCTCATGTCCTCCCACGAAGAAGCCCACCTCCGCATTCTCAAGATCGTCAGCGCGGAAGCGGACATCAGCCAGCGCCAGTTGGCGGTGCGGCTGGGGGTGAGTCTCGGCAAGACCAATTTCCTCATCCAATCGCTGCTCGAGAAAGGCCTGCTCAAGGCCGGCAACTTCCGCCGCGCCGAGAACAAGTTCAAGTACGTCTACCTCCTCACCCCCAAGGGTTTTGGAGAAAAGGTCCGCCTCACCCGTGCCTATCTCGCGCGCAAGGAGGCGGAGTACGAAGCCCTGCAGACCGAAATCCAAGCGCTCAAACGGGAAATGAAAGCAGCCGATGAGCCCCGTTGATCCACAGCCGGCAGCCCCTCTCGGCACGAGCGCTTCGCCTACGCGGGCGCGAGAGGCTTGGTACGTCGTGCAGACGAAGCCCCGACAGGAGTCGCGTGCCCGGGAGCATTTGGCAAGGAAGGGAAATTATCTTCCGGGATGGCTGCCCGCTGGCTTGGCATGCCGCGCGTACATTTTCTGTTGTGGGCCATGCAGGAAGGTAATGCCACGCTTCTGGAAGACAATGAAGACGATTTTTCCAGAGAAACTACGCTGCTATGATTGAAGAATGCGGGCAAGGCGGTCGCATCGTGGTTCCCGATCTTCGAGACCTGTCTTGGGTTGTACCCGCCGGGGTGTCATCAAGCACACAGCAGCCGGTTCTGATCTTCATCGTGTAAAGCGGCAACAAAACGGAGGTGCAATCATGACTACAGCGGAAAAACTTTATCAAGTGACCAAAGAACTGCCTGAGCCAATGCTGGCAGAATTATTGGACTTTGCCGAGTTCTTAAGGCAAAGAAGGTTGCCTAAGGAGGGGCAAGCCGGAAATCGAGCGCTGCTTGACTTGCAAGGTGGATTGGAAGCCTCCGTTGCATTCGCGGATGATCCTTTGTTAATTCAGAAAAGATTGCGTGATGAGTGGAATTAACTACCTCCTGGATACCAATTTCATCCTTGGCATTTTGAAATCCAGCCCCGCTGTATTGGCAAAAATTTCAGAACGTAAAATTCTTGCTTCCGAGTGTGCATATAGTGCCGTCACACGGATGGAGCTGCTTGGTTTTCCCGGCATTACCAGTGCAGAAGACGGGCTAATCAGACAAAAACTTGAGAGTTTCACCCCCATTTCATTGACACCGGCTATTGAGGACGTTGTGATCAAGTTGCGCCAAACTCGCAAGATCAAGCTTCCAGACGCGATTATTGCCGCCACTGCCATATTTGCCGGTGTTGAGCTTTTTACGCTTGATCAGCATCTTCTGGCAGTTGTGCATTCAGTAGCCAAGGAATGATTTTTAATGAGCGGAGGCTGTTATGAAACTCAGTTATCGTGCCGCTGCCGAGGCGATGCGCAAGCAAGGGTTTTAGAGAAAAGGTTCGCATGACCCGCGCCTATCTCGCCCGCAAGGAGGCGGAATACGCGGCTCTGCAAGTGGAAATAAAGGCGCTCAGGCAGGAAATAACCGCGCCCGACAGGCCGGCGTGAGCACGAAAATCCATATCGCGGGTCACCGCGGCCTCGCCGGGTCCGCGCTCCTTCGCGTCCTCCGCCAACGCGGTTACGAAAATCTCGTGACCCGCAGCCACGCCGAACTGGATCTCACCGACCGGGCCGCCACGCGGGCCTTCTTCGAGGCCGAGCGACCCGATTATGTCTTTCTCGCCGCGGCCAAGGTGGGGGGCATCCATGCGAACAGCACCTACCCGGCCGAATTCATCCAGCAAAACCTCGCCATCCAGACCAACGTGATCCACCAAGCGTGGCGCGCGGGGGTCAAACGCTTGCTCTTCCTGGGGTCGAGCTGCATTTACCCGCGCGACTGCCCGCAACCGATCAAGGAGGAATATCTCCTCACCGGCCCGCTCGAAGCCTCCCCGGTGGCTCCGGCATCCGGCTGCACCCATCTCCATAACGCAACACAATTTCCCTGCACATGACCCCCATTTCCCGCTCCTCTGATAAGCATTCCACCATCGCAGTTGTTGGCCTGGGTTACGTCGGCCTTCCCCTTGCCGTTGAATTCGGCAAAAAAATGCCTACCCTCGGCTTGGACCTGTCCACTGACAAAGTGGCAGCCTATCGCCGGCACATCGACCCCACTGGAGAAGTCAGCACGCAGGACCTGCAGGCCGCCACGCAGTTGCAATGCCACACCGATCCCGCAGTGTTGAAAGAGGCTGACTTCATCATCATCGCTGTGCCCACCCCGGTGGGTGTGGCGCACCAGCCCGACTTCACGCCCCTGATCAAGAGCAGTGAAGCCGTGGGTAAGCACAGAGGGCGTTACCGCGTCCACGGTTTCGCGGCTGGAACGCGAGGGCGCAATTCTCCGGATCGCACGCGGGCTGTACCAGCTTCCGGATGCGTCGATCGATGCGAACACATCCTGGCCGAGACCGCCAAACTGGTGCCGAAAGGGCTCATCTGCCTCACCTCGGCGCTGGCCTTTCCCGGGGGACTCAGTTAGATTCAAGTTGATTGAACTGTGGGAGGAAACCGTGAATTTCAAAGTGACATTGGAACGTGACGAAGATGGTATATGGATTGTGGAATGTCCGGCCATCCCCAGGGTGTGTCAGCCAGGGAATGACGCGCGAGCTGGATGGCAGCGACCTCGATTTGCCGGTGGATGCACTTCCGTCGGTCATCCGACGGGGACTTCCTTCGCTCGTCCCACGGGGACTTCCTTCGGTCGTCCCACGGGGACTTCCTTCGGTCGTATTGCGCCGATCCGGAGCTTCAACTACCCAGATCGCGATGACAGGCGGTAAATTGAAGACGTGGTGGTGTGATGCGCATCTACCTTGACATGTGCTGCTTTAATCGCCCCTATGACGATCAAACCCAAGGGAGAATCCGTTTAGAGACTGAGGCGAAGGTGTTTGCTGCAGCAGAAAGTGAAAGACGCTGAATGCGACCTCATTGGGTCGGCTACGCTTGATTTCGAGTGCGGCAACAACCCCTACGAAGAACATCGCGATGCCATTGAGCAATGGCGGGGCCTTGCTGTGTCGGTGGTCATGGCAGATCATTCCGTGGTTTCCAAGGCTCTCGAACTGGCTCAACATGGAATCGGCCACTACGATGCATTACATCTCGCTTCTGCGATGGCAGGCAAAGCCGACCTGTTTGTCACAACGGATGACCGCCTGCTCAAGAAAATGCGCAAGGTTGGCGGTCTGCCCGTTACACTGCCGGGCGAAGCATTGGCGTTTCTGGAGAACGGGTATGAAAACTGAAGCCGAAATTCGAAAGAAGGGAATGCAGGCATTGATCAGCGCAATGGGGCTGGTGGAGGCCGAGCGTTTTCTTGCCGCTGTGT
>JBCKLP010000250.1:0-3373 GCA_038903735.1 Burkholderiales bacterium
CTGCGCTTGGCCGGAATGATGGGTACGAATTGGGGTAGGAAAAATGCTCGTCATTGCGGCGCACGCCGCAATCAGGTCATGAACCCCTGCCTTCGCCGCAACGGTGCGCTACTGACTCGGGTTTGAATGCGTTTAACCAGATTCCGGCTCGCACTGCGCTTGGCCGGAATGATGGGGTGCTGACTGGAGTCGGTAAAATTGCCGTCATTGCGGCGCAGGCCGCAATCAGGTCATTAACTCCTGCCTGCGCTGTGGCGACGGCGCGCTACTTACTCGGGCTTGATTCCCGCCTGCTTGGCAATTGCCACCCAGTTTTTCACTTCTGCGGCAAACACGGCTGCAAATGTTCCCCGCGATTCACTCGGGTTGCTAGAATCAGGGACGAACCCGGAGGAGAAAAATGATGCGTCGCTTCGCACTGGCATTTCTATCGATCTGGATTGCAGGCGCGGCCTGCGCGTTTCCCACCCGACCTGCGACCATCATCGTGCCGCAGGCGCCGGGCGGGGCCAATGATGTGCTGGCGCGCATGGTGGCGGGCAAGCTGCAGGAGTATTGGGGGTCGCCGGTGCTGGTGGACTTCAAACCCGGTGGCGGTGTGATCGTCGCCACCCAGTATGTGGCGCGCAGCGCGCCCGATGGGCATGTCATCGGCATCATGACCAGCGCGCACGCCATCAACCCGTCGATTGGTGCCAAGCTGCCCTACGACAGCCTGCGCGATTTCGCGCCGGTGGCGCGCCTGGGATTCAATGTGATTGGCCTGGTGGTGGTGCCCTCGCTTGGCGTCAATGACGTGAAGGGGCTGATCGATCTAGCCCGGCAAAAGCCCGATGCGCTCTCGCATGGCTCGAACGGCATCGGTCTTGCCGCACACCTCGCCGCGGAATTGTTCAAGGCTATGACCGGCGTAAAAATGGTGCATGTGCCCTACAAGGGCGGCGCGCCGATGTACGCGGACATGTTGGGCGGACGCGTGCCGGTGGCCTTCGCCATCCTTTCCTCGGCAGCGCCGCTGGTGAAGGCGGGCAAGCTGAAGGTCTTGGGGGTGACCAACCTGCAGCGCAGCGTCATCTACCCCGAGTACGCGCCCATCTCGGTGACCGTGCCCGGGTACGAGCTGACCACCTGGAGCGGTTTCATGGTGGCCGCAGGGACGCCGCGCGAGCTAGTGCAGAAAATTTCCACCGATGTGGTGCGGCTCGCGAATGCGCCCGATCTGCGCGCGCGCTTCCAGGAGATGGGATATGAACCCGCGCCCCTGGGTGCCGCCGAGTTCGACACTTTCATACGCGCCGAGATGGAATCCAAGGGCAAGCTCGCACGCGAGGCGGGGGCGAAGTTCGAGTGAACTGGTGCCGTGCCGGGTTCGGCGCGATAATGATTGCAATGCGTTCATGGTGATCCCATCGGGGAGTACCCCCCCCCCCCGAACTCTGACGATTGCCGCGGCTGAATTGATCCCTGGAGATAAATAATGGACAAAGGCATAGGCGCGCACATACCGCGCCGCGAGGATTTCAGGTTGCTCACTGGTGCTGGCCAGTACGCCGACGACATGCGTGCCGAAGGGCAGTTATACGCGTACGCCCTGCGCGCCTATCACGCGCACGCGCGCCTGAAGAGCATCGACGTTTCCGCTGCGAAGGCGGCCTCCGGTGTGGTGCTGGTGCTGACCGGCGCGGATTACGCGGCTGACGGCCTGAAGGGCATTCCGCACGGTGCCATGACCGTGAAGCCTGAGGACCACACCGTGCCCTGCTTCGGGCAGGCCGATGGTAAGCCGGCGTTTTCCGCGCCCAATATTCCGATTGTGAAGGACAAGGTGCATCACATCGGCGAGATTGTCGCCTTTGTCATTGCCGACACGCTGCAGCGGGCACGCGACGCGGCCGAGCTGATCGAAATTGACTATGAAGTGCTGCCGGCTGTGGTGCGCGGCATGGATGCAATCAAGCCCGGCGCGCCCGCGGTCTGGGACGAGCAGCCCGGCAACATCGCTTTCGACGGCCTGCACGGCGATCATGCCAGCGCCGAGCAGGCCTTCAAAAGCGCCGCGCATGTGGTGGAAGAGGAGTTTCCCTTCAACCGCGTCGCCAATGCGCAGATGGAGCCGCGCGCCTGCCTCGCGGAGTACACGGCCGAAGGACGCTTCATACTGCACGCGGGCTCGCAGGGCGTGCACCGGCTGAAAGGCAATGCCGCATTGGTGTTCTCCTGCGAGCCCTCGAAGATTCGCGTGCTGACCAAGGACACCGGCGGCGGTTTCGGTCCGCGGTCTCACCTTTACCCCGAGTATGTGCTGGCCATGTGGGCGGCGCGCAAGCTCGGGCGACCGGTGAAATGGAACAGCGACCGCTCCGAGGCCTTTCTTTCTGACTATCAGGCGCGTGATGTGACCATCAAGGCGGCACTGGCGCTGGATGAAAACGGCAAGTTCCTCGCCCTGCGGGAAACCATTTACTCCAATGTCGGTGGCAACTGTGTCTCCTATGTGCCGGCGGCCAATGGCTCGCGTATCGCCACCACCGTGTACAAGACGCCCAGCCTGCAGATGCGCGCCATCGGCATACTCAGCAACACCCTGCCCTCGGTGAACTACCGTGGCGCCGGGCGCCCGCAGGCCATGCTGGTGATGGAGCGCCTGATCGATCTCGCCGCCGACAAGACGGGCATAGACCGCATCGAACTGCGCCGCCGCAACTTGATAGCGACCACGGATTTTCCCTTCAAGATGGCAGGTGGTCTGACCTACGACTGTGGCGAATTCGAGAAGAACATGGACCGCTGCATGGAACTGATCGACTGGAAGGGCTATGCCGCGCGCCGCGAGGAATCCAAACGCCGCGGAATGATGCGTGGACTGGGCTTAGCCAATTACATCGAGTCGCCGGTGGGTGCGCCGATCGAGCGATCCAATATCCTGGTGCGTACCGATGCCGACAAGATTGATGTCATCGTTGGCACCCAGTCGGGTGGCCAGGGCCATGAGACGAGCTTCGCCCAGGTGATCGAATCCTGGTTGGGTGTGCCCATGGACGATGTCAACATCATCACCGGAGACTCCGACATCGTGTTGGAGGGTGGCGGCACCCACTCGGACCGATCCATACGCTTGGGCGGCTTCGTCATGGTGAAAGCCTCCGAGCAGATCATCGACAAGGGCAAGAAGATCGCGGCGCACTTGATGGAAGCGGCAGCATCGGACATCCAGTTCGGCAATGGAAAATTCACTGTCGGCGGCACCGACCGCTCGGTGAGCCTGTTCGAGGCTGCGCGCGCGGCGGCCACTGACAAGGTGCCGGAGGACTTGCGCGGGCCGCTATCGGGCGATTCGAAATTCGTCGGCCGCATCCCCGCTTTTCCGAACGGC
>JBCKLP010000251.1:0-3358 GCA_038903735.1 Burkholderiales bacterium
TTGCCATGCCTCAAAGTCCTGCTTCGCGGCTTTGAGTCTGGCATGGATCAGTTCCATATCCTCTTTCGGCGTCTTGATGCCACTCTTGGATTTCTTCTGAAAGCAATGCAGCACGTAGACCCACCCGGCGAACTTGACCGTGTACACAGCACGGTAGGTTTCACTGCGGATGTCCTCGACTACCTCCAGCACGCCTGCCGAGCCAAACCCGGTCATTACCTTGGCGTCCTGGTGTTTGCCGCCTGCTTGTGCAAGGTCAATGGCATGTCCAAACACGTCTTTGACCGGTTCGGGCATCGCATCCAGGTCACGCTTGGCGGAACCGATCCACTTCAGTGGTTTGCGGGGCTGCTTCCACATCTGATTGATTATGCCTATCTAGACATAACTCTGTCAATCGATCGATCCTCTCTATTTACATTTATAGGTGATTCCATTTTCGGGGGCGAAAAGTTCAACTTTGACCTTGGCAGCAACAAGCTACTGTCATGCGGATCTTTGAAGATTTTGGAAGGTGCAGATTCTTCGGCGATGTGTTCACGTGCCAATTCGACAAAGAACGGGCGCATCCACGCCGGAGCCAGGCCTTTCGATCTCAAGAACATGGAGAAGCTGCTCAAGGACCACGTGGTCGATCGCTACGGTCTCACGATGGAGGTGGTGACGCCCAGGCCAGGTTCGAGGCCGAGACGTCAGGCTTCGTCACGCCATCGCTTGGCAAGCGCCTGCAGGATGACGCGGCCTTCGCCAGGCCGTGGCTGGAGCACGCGCAAACGTTGCTCGATCGCGTGCAGCCGGCTCTGGTCGAGGTCGCCCCGCCGGCACCCTGAGCAGCGGGTTGCGACACACTTCTCCCGAATGTCCAACGAATGTCCAACGGCTTGCCCAAGGGTGACAGGGTACCTAAACATGGCGCCTAAACATGGCGCTATTACGTTACATGAAACAATAGCTTAGGATGTTGCATGTAACAAATGGGGTGAATCATGAGTGCTTCGATATCAGCAAGAGTTCAAAAGCATCGCGACGGTTTGCGCGCAGCTGGACTGCGCCCCGTGCAAATCTGGGTGCCTGATACGCGGGGAGAAAACTTTGCTCTTGAATGCCGCCGTCAGTCGCTCCTTATCAAAAATGATCCCCAGGAGACCGAGGTTCTGGAGTGGCTGCACGCCGCGGCCAACACGCAAGGGTGGCAATGAGACGGGGCGACCTGGTCACCATCGCCCTCCAGGGTGATTATGAAAAACCCAGGCCCGCATTGATTATCCAGTCGGACTTATTCAGCGAGCATCCATCGGTGACCCTATTGCCGGTCACCGGGGAATTGAGAGATGCCCCGTTATTCAGAATCCGGGTTGAGCCCAGTGAGACCAATGGTCTGCAAAAACCGTCAGAGGTGATGGTTGACAAAGCGCATTCAATTTCGAGGGATAAAGTCGGTAGCGTATTGGGACATCTGGCTGAAGAACAAATGCTGGCTGTCAGCCGTTCACTGGCGGTATTCCTCGGGGTGATCTGACTCGAATCGTTCCGTGGTCTCAACTTCACACTAAACCACTGCGTTCGTTGTATACGGCATTTGTACGGTTCCGTTGTTGAACAGACGGCCTTGCCCTACCATGAACCGTAATTCTTACGTACAGAGGATTCCATTATGTCAGCCGCCGCACCAGAACACGACGCTGTCGCCCAAGCATGATCGGCGCGCATTCGTTTGTGGCGTCGATGCGCTCGATGAGTATCTGTGGCGCTTCGCCCTCTCGGCAGCACGCTTTGTGGGTAATGATCAGCCCGGCGGGAGAGGACTGAAAAATGCGCATATGATGCGCATAGGAGCTTGCCATGAAATCCAAGCACGCGATCGAATCACGCAAGCGCCCCGTCAACCTGACTCTCAACGAGGATCTGGTGCAACAAGCACGGAGCATGACTAACAATCTTTCCGGGATAGTCGAGACGCTCTTGACGGATTATGTCGCCCGCGAACGGCAACAACGCCTCGCCAAGAAAAAGGCGCTCGCCCAAACCATAGCGACCTGGAACGATTTCAATCAGAAATCCGGATCCTTTGCCGACGAATATTCGACCCTTTGATGGCCCAGTTCGACGTTCATCGCAACCAGGGGAAGAACCGGGCGGACATTCCATTCATTGTCCTGGTCCAGTCGTCGCTTTTTGATGATTATCGTCGCCGAGTCACCATTCCCTTAGTCCGTAAATCGGCGCTGGGGAAGATCAGCAACCCGCGTTTCAATCCGACGTTCAAGATAGCCGGCCTTCAGGTCGTCCTGCATCCTCTCGAAATCGTCTCGGTTCCGCTCGCAGAACTTGGAGAATTCGTGGTGTCCCTCGACGGCGAAGGCGGACGCATCCTGGAGGCCTTGGACGACCTCCTCACTCGCGCCTGGGGATAAGTCCTGCGTTTGTTCATCATGGTATTTCTTGAACTTCCCTGCAATCCATGTACCTGGCCATTTGAGCAAGCGGCACACGGCGACGAGCACAAATAGCGGTACATAAAATAGCGGTACATAAAATAGCGGTACATGCCTTGACATATACCCGCGTTCGGTACATGCCCGATTGGAGTCACGCCATGCATGCACGCACCGCCAGAGTCGGTAAAAACAATCGCGCCCAAGTGGTCACCATCCCGCTTGAGTTTCGTTTTCCGGAGGGGATGAAGGAAGTTTTCATCCGCAAGCAGGGCGACGATGTCGTCTTGTCTCCACGTCCGCAGGACTGGAGTGCCTTGCTTGCGTCGGACATCCGTGTGGCCGACGACTTTATGGCCAACGTTGAAAAGTTGCCGGTGCAGGAGCGGTTCTTTGGCTGAACCTCTGTTTATGCTGGATACAGATACGTGCGTCTTCATCTTGCGCCGATCTTCCCCTGCGCTGCTTGCAAAGATCCAGACGGTGCCGTTGAGGCAACAGGTCATCTCCGTGGTGACCTACGCGGAATTGCTTTACGGGGTGCAGGAAACAGCCAGGAAAAAGGAAAGCAAGGTCGCAGTCGACACGCTGATTCGTCACCTGGAGGTTCTTCAATGGCCAACGGGGGCGGCAGAGCATTACGCGGAAATCCGCTCCGCCCTGAAGCAGAAGGGACAGCTAATCGGTGCAAACGATCTCTTGATCGCCGCGCATGCGCGGAGCATTGGCGCGGTCATGGTGACGAATAAGGTGAAGGATTTCGCTCGTGTGAAGGCGCTGAAAGTCGAGAATTGGACGAAGTAGGGCCGCCTGTCGCCCATGGTCGGGCAGATGGAGGTCATCGTGCCCAGCGTCAACTATCTTGACCGGCGGTCAAGATAGTTGACGCTCGCCAGTGTGACGCAACTGAAAGTTCAGGCGAA
>JBCKLP010000252.1:0-3290 GCA_038903735.1 Burkholderiales bacterium
ACAGGGCAATGCCGCACACACTCACGAGGTCGAGGAGATTTTTTTCGTACTGCAGGGTTATCTCACCGCTTTCGTGCAGGACGAAAGCGGCAAGCGCATCGATATCCGCATCGGACCCTGGGAATGCATTGCCTGCCCGCCCGGGGTGATCCACGGCTATATCAACGAGAGCCTGGAGCCGGTGTATTTCCAGGTGATGCTGGGCCGCGCGCAGCCCGATACCATGGGCTATGCGGACGAGGAATTGTACAAGCGGCGCAGCGCGACAGCGGCGCAGCGCGCACCTTGCCTAGGCGGGCCTGTCGGCGGCCTGCCAGCCGGGATTCGGCAAGCGCGCGTTTCCCGCCAGAAAGTTAAACTTTTGTTTGACGTGATGTCCTGCTACCTTAGCTCTGCAGCCCGACCGGTTATCTTTTTTGTATACAATGCGGATATCCGACCCGCCCCCCCTTTACGAATCCGGCTTATCGCGTAGAATCAGCAGCCGCAATCATCTGCCTGACCGAAGTACCGGGGCCTTGACCGTCGCCTGCCACCAGCAGGCATCCAAAGCCCGGAAACACCGCCCAAAGGAGGAACCGGAAATGTTCAGGAAATTCAGCCCCGCTTCATCAAGCCTGCTCGCCTCAGCCGCACTGATCGCCGCCCTGGGCACGAGCGTCGTCTCGGCGCAGACCGTGGCCATTTCGACCCTGCCCCCGGGCACCATCAATAATCTTCAGGCAGCCGCCCTTGCCAAGGCCGTGCAGGAGCACTCCAAGCTGCAGATGCGCCTGGTGACCTTCAGTTCGCCCGCCGCCATCATGGCTGCGGCGCAGAACAAGCAGGCCGAGTTCGCCTATACCAGCAACGAAGAGGCGGGCGATGCCTTCAGCGGCGAGAACGAATACCAGGGCAGGGCGATGCGCGACCTGCGTGTTGCCTTCACCGTGTTTCCCTTCCGCGTGGGCATCATCGTGCGCAATGACTCCCCCATCAAGACGGTGGCCGACCTGAAGGGCAAGCGCATCGGCAGCGGCTGGACCGGATTCCGCCAGGGCATTGCGATTTGGGACGGACTGCTTGCCAACGGCGGTCTGAGTCTGAAGGATTCCGCGCCAGTTCCGACCACCGACCTGTTGCGCGCCGCGGACGATTTCAAGGCCGGCAGGTCGGATGCCTTCATATTCGCGGTGGGCGGGCCCAAGGTGGCCGAGATTCACGCCTCCATCGACGGCGGGGTGCGCTTTCTCAACTTGGAGAGTTCCGGCGCAGCGCTTGCCAAAATGCAGGCAGTACGCAAGGAATACCACGTGGCGCAGGTACAGCCCGCCCCCAATTTCCCCGGTGTTATCGGCGCAACCAACATGTTGCAGTACCACATCGTGTTGCTGACCCACAAGGACACGCCTGACAACCTGGTGTACGACGTGGTCAAGACCGCGCACGACAACAAGGCCGCGCTGGTGGCAGCCCATCCGTCCTTTGGCGCGTTCATCCAGGCCGGCATGGGCGCCCCGCAAATTCGCCTGCAGTACCACCCGGCGGCGATCAGGTTCTTCAATGAGCAAAAGATTTCAGTAGGAAAATAAGTACCAATCCAGATTCGGAATTGAACAAGAATTGTCATCATCCATGACAAAAACATGTCCCTGGCGAGGCTGACATGTGTTTGGGAATGATCAATAGATTGTCCCGGATTGACCGCAAGCAATCCATCAGGAATTGAGGGCGCGAACGCGCTTTCGCCAACAGTGCGCGTGCTGCGTCCGCTGCTGGCGGGCGCGATCGCGCTGGGCGCCCTGCTCTGGGCGATCGATTTTTATCGCTTCCTCGGATTTCTGTTCCTGCCGGAGCAGTATCTCGCGGCGACCTTCGCCGGTGCCTTGGCACTCACTTTCCTTCACTACCCTGCAAAATCGGGAACTCTGCGTGGCCCGCTGCCCTGGTATGACGCGCTGCTGGCGCTGACCGGCCTTGCGACCGGCCTTTACGTCACCTGGAATTTCGCCGACCTCTCCACGCGGATGTTCGAGGCGCCCATCGAAGGCCTGGTCACAGCGTCGCTATTTCTTCTGCTCACCGCCGAAGGCCTGCGCCGCACCGTGGGAGCGCCGCTGGTTTTCATTCTGGCCTTCTTCGTGGCCTATTCGCTGGTCGGCCACCATGTCCCCGGCGCGCTGCAGACGCGGGAGGTGCAGTTCGACCGCATGATGGTCTATCTTGGGGTCGATACCAGCGCCCTTTTCGGCCTCATCATGATGGTCGGCGTGACCGTGGTGATTCCCTTTCTCTTCTTCGGGCAACTGCTCTCGGCCTCCGGCGGCTCCGGGTTTTTCAACGACCTGTCGCTCGGCCTGATGGGCCGCTATCGGGGCGGTGCTGCGAAGATTTCGATACTGGCATCAAGTCTCTTTGGCACCATCTCCGGCGTGGTGGTCTCCAACATTCTTGCGACCGGCGTCATCACCATCCCGATGATGAAAAAATCCGGCTTCAGCCCGCAGCAGGCGGCTGCCATCGAGGCCACCGCCTCGAACGGCGGACAGTTGATGCCGCCGGTGATGGGCGCCGTGGCCTTCGTAATGGCGGATTTCCTGCAGCGGCCCTATCGCGACATCGTCATCGCCGCGCTCATTCCCTCGGTCTTGTATTACGTATCGCTCTTCATCCAGGTTGATCTCGAGGCCGCCAAGCGCGGCATCCAGCGCGTGCCCGAGGAGGACATTCCCCGCCTGGGGCCGGTGCTGAAAGCCGGCATCGTCTTCATCATCCCCTTTGCCATCCTGATTTATCTCCTCTTCTGGGGCAACCGCGAAGCCGAGTTCGCCGCGCTAATGGCGGCGCTGGCGGTAGCCGCCATCGGCATCGTTATCGGCTACAAGGGTGTACGCATGGGCTTTCGCGCGCTGCTGGATGCACTGGTGGCCACCGGCCTCTCCAGTCTCGACATCCTCATCATCGCCGCGGCGGCCGGCTTCATCGGCGGCATCCTGCAGGCCACGGGCTTTGGCTTTGCGCTCACCTTGCTGCTGGTGAAAATCGGCGCCGGCAATCTCGTCGCGCTATTGGTCATCGCCGCCATCCTCTGCATCGTGCTCGGCATGGGCATGCCCACCATCGGCGTCTATGTGCTGCTCTCGGTGCTGGTGGCGCCATCCCTCGTGGAAGTGGGCTTCACGCCACTTGCCTCGCACATGTTCATTCTCTACCTCGGCATGATGTCGATGATCACACCACCCGTGGCCATAGCCGCATTCTTCGCCGCCAGTCTTGCCGGCGCGCCGCCGATGCGCACCGGTTTCGTTGCC
>JBCKLP010000253.1:0-3243 GCA_038903735.1 Burkholderiales bacterium
GAAACGCATGACATACCGCGAAAGTGGTCTTGAATTTCCTATCCTTTTTTGAGCGATAGATCAGGCTTCTATCGATCATATAGATATATATAATGATCGATAGAAGGAGTTCCCATCGATCATGAAATGGAACTGGCAACAGCCCGACTGGCCGGATTTTTCCTGGAAACAAGCGCGACTGCTCAGGGCGGAGGCGCTATTCCTCATCGAGGCAGGCGAATATGCGGGCGCGGCAAAGCATCTGGCCGCGGAAGACCGCGAGCAACTCACGGTCGAGGCCATCAGTACCGAAGCGATGACGACCTCGGAAATCGAGGGAGAAATACTCGATCGCGCGAGCGTCCAATCGTCAATCCGCCGGCAACTCGGTCTGACGGCCGACCACCGCAAGGTCGCCGCAGCCGAACAAGGGGTCGCAGAGATGATGGTCGACCTCTATCACACCTGCGCTGAACCTGTTTCCCACGACATGCTGTTCCGCTGGCAGCGGATGCTGACAAGGGGTCGCCGCGACCTCAAAGACGCCGGCAGCTATCGATCTCATATCGAGCCGATGCAAGTGGTATCCGGTGCCATGCACGATCCCAAGGTTCACTTCGAGGCGCCGCCATCGACATCGGTGCCCGCTGAAATGTCTTGTTTCATCGACTGGTTCAATCGTTCGGCACCGGGAGATGCCGAGCCCTTGCCCGCCTTGACGCGTGCGGGCATCGCGCATCTGTATTTCGTCTGCATCCATCCGTTTGAGGACGGCAATGGCCGCATTGGCCGGGCTATCGCGGAAAAGGTCCTTGCGCAGAGTCTCGGACACCCGACGCTGACGGCATTGGCCGCGACCATTCTCGTGAAACGGAAAACCTATTACGCCGCGCTGGAATCAAACAATAAACATCAGGAAATCACGGCCTGGCTCACATGGTTTGCCACAACCGGCATTGAGGCGCAACGGCGCTCAATGGCGCTGGTGGATTTCCTGATCGATAAAACGCGCTTGCTCGAGCGCTTACGCGACCAACTCAACGAGCGCCAGAAGAAAGCGCTCCTGCGCATGCTGCGCGAAGGCCCGCAAGGATTTGAAGGTGGTTTGAGCGCCGGCAAATACGCCAGTATCACCGGTGCGTCGCCGGCCACGAGCACACGGGATCTTGCCGATCTGGTTGCCAAGTTAGCGCTGGTGCGCTCGGGCGCACAGCGTCACACGCGTTATCAGATTGCGATACCGCTGCGTCCCGTGACTCCGGTGTCGATAGACACGCACGGCAACCTCAATTAGCCGGCGATGGCGCGATCTGGAATCCGGCAAAGACACTTTCACGGGTTCGCGAGATTGCGCGCCATTTAACCCGGAATTCTGGCAAAGATTATATAAATTACGATATAATAATTGTCCATAAACGCCCGCCAGACGGGCATGGCGTCGTGACAATTGGGCCAATTGTTCCGGAAGCAGGGACTGAGCGCCGCAGGCGGCAAGCATGTCACCGGAATGGAGGCGGGCTCCATCGCACAAAATCCGCCCCGCGTTCCGCGATCATCAGCCCGCGGGTGGCGCTGCGCGGCGGCGTCGGTAATTTTCAGGATCACCTCTCGGTGGGCGTCACCAACTGGCGCAAGGGCATGAGCCCGCTGCAGCACACCCTGCGCTACGACCGAATCGCCATCGCCATGCTGCAAGCCTGGCTCACCGGCTCCGGCCCGGCGACGCTGTTGCCCGGCGGCGTCAACGCCCCCATCAGATCCCATCCGGACCTTGACGTGCCCGACCTCCAGCTCCTGTTCCGCGGCGCCGCCGTCGACGCCCGGCCCTGGTGGCCCGGCAAAGGCCCCGACTGGCGCGACGCCATCATGCTGCGCCGCGTCCTGCTGCACCCCGAAAGCCGCGGCCAACTCACCCTCGCCTCCCCCGATCCCCTGGCCCACCCGCGCATCCAAGCCAACTTCCTGCAAGCTGAATCCGACCGCCAGACCCTCATCATCGGCATACGCATCGCCCGCGACCTCCTTAGACAAAGCGCCATGAAAGACTACTGCGCCGAAGAAGCCTCCCCCGGCCCCCAACGGCAGGCCGACGAAGAATTCCTCGCCTACATCCGCACCACCGCCATGATCGCCCACCACCCCATGGGCACCTGCCGCATGGGAAGCGATGACATGGCCGTCGTGGATCCGGAACTGCGGGTGCATGGAGTGAAAAACTGCGTTTGATTGACGCCTCCGTAATGCCAGATTTGGTTTGCGGGAATATCAATGCTTGTGTGTTGATGGTTGCGAAGAGGGGGCGAATTTTGTGAGGGGGCGTGTCATCTGAAAATGGCTTTGTGCGTTGTGAACAAGGACGCACCCTTGCACTGCGCCTCGAAGTTCTCAGACACGACCGGAGGTTTATGTGAGCAAAGCGATCAGGTCGATGGGCACCGCAGGCATCGCGCAGCGCATCATGATCATTCCGTGCTTATCCGGTTGTCACACCCACCTACTACCGGTAGTGGGTCAGGAAATCGACAGAATCGCGGCAACGTGAGCGGTGTGATCCTCGCCAAGCATTGCGCCACAATGATGGCCGGTCGTCGCGGGTTGGGTTTGATCTGATTCTTTGGCACCCCATATTTAGTAGGTGGGTGTGCTAACCGGATAAGCAAGGATCATTCGAGGCCGCAGGGTCATGATCGACGCCGATCTGGCGGAACTATACGGCGTGCCGACCAAGGCACTGAACCAGGCCATCAAGCGCAATGCGGAACGCTTTCCCGAGGATTTCATGTTCCGGCTCACGGCGGCAGAGAAGCAGGAGGTGGTCACAAATTGTGACCACCTCGCCCAGCTGAAATTTTCCCGCACGCCGCCGTGCGCCTTTACCGAGCACGGCGCATTGATGCTCGGCAATATGCTCAAGTCAACCCGCGCCATCGACATCAGCCTCATGGTCGTGCGTACCTTCGTGCAATTGCGTGAGATGCTGTCCGCGAACAAGGAACTTTCTGCCAAGCTGGCAGAACTTGAACGAAAGGTCTCCAGCCACGATCAGGCGATCACCGGCCTGATCGGCGCCATTCGCGGGCTGATGCAATCGCCCGAGCCGCAGCGCCGCCCCATTGGCTTTACCGCCGACCTGGGCAAAGGCAGAAAGGGCTAGTTGGCGAGACACAAGATGGCGGGAGCAATGCCGCCGGTAACATCGTCGCAGCGTGCCACTTTTGCAATCAAATGCGCCACGCCACATGCAATCCCCTATCGTCCGAGAAG
>JBCKLP010000254.1:0-3240 GCA_038903735.1 Burkholderiales bacterium
TTGCCACGCATCAGGTAGGCCTCGTATCCATGCCATCCGGCGCCCAAGCGAAGAGGCGCGGGCTTTGGCTTCAGTGCCACAGCTTCAATCAGCCGATGGATTGCAGCGCGCGCAGGGGGGCGACATAGGGGAGACCGAGCGCGCCGGCCACTGCGGCTTGCGTGACTGCGCCGGCGCAGATATTGAGGCCGTTGCGCAGGTGCACATCCTCGCGCAGGGCCGCTGCAATCCCCAGTCCAGCCAGTTTTTTGACGAAGGGCAGGGTGGCATGATTGAGCGCATAGGCTGAGGTGCGCGGCACCGCACCCGGCATGTTGGCCACGCAGTAATGCAGGATGCCATCCAGTATGAATACCGGGTCTGCATGTGTGGTGGGGCGAGAGGTCGCAAAGCACCCGCCCTGGTCGATGGCAACGTCCACCAGCACCGCGCCCGGCTTCATGCGGCCCAGCATGGCGCGGGTCACCAGTTTGGGCGCGGCAGCCCCGGCAACCAGTGCCGCGCCGATGACGGCGTCGGCGCTTTCCAGTTCCTGCGCGATGGCTTCGGGCGTCGATAAGGCGGTTTCCAGCGCAAGGCCCGGTTCCTGCGCCAGTGCCTGCAAGCCCCGCTGCACATGGTTCATCACCATGACTTTCGCGCCCATGCCGGCGGCGATGCGCGCGGCATTCCTTCCCACGGTGCCGGCGCCAAGTATGAGGACACGTGCAGGCGGCACGCCGGGCGCGCCGGCCAGTAGAATGCCGCGCCCGCCCTGCGGGCGCTCCAGATAATGGGCCGCCACCTGCGCGGCCATGCGCCCCGCAATCACCGACATGGGGGCAAGCAGCGGCAGGCCACCGCCTTCGGCACTCACAGTTTCATAGGCGATGGCGGTAACGCCGGATTGCAGCAGCTCACGTGCCTGATCCGCATCCGGCGCCAGGTGCAGGTAGGTAAAGAGCGTCTGGCCGCGCCGCAGGCGTGCCCGCTCGAGGGCGAGCGGCTCCTTCACCTTGACAATCAGTTCGGCGTGCGAAAACACCTCGGCAGCCGATGGCAGAATCTGCGCGCCGGCGTCGCGATACTGCGTATCGTCGGCGCCTATCCCCATGCCCGCGCCGCTTTCGATGGCAATTTCGTGTCCTGCCGCGGCCAGATCACACACGCTCTCGGGGGTGAGGCCCACGCGGTACTCGTGTACCTTGATTTCTTTCGGAACGCCGATGCGCATGCCCGCCTCCCGGCTTCAGGATGCCGGCCGGCGCTTTTGCTGCTCGTGCTTTCTTTCCAGAGCGGTGCACTCGGCAAGGCCGGACAACTCCTCGGCGAGCAGGGCGAGCAGGTCATCGGTGGCAACCAGCCCGGTGAGGGCGCCGCCGGCATTGATGACCGGAAGGCGGCGCACACCGCGCGCGCGCATCAGTGCAACCGTTTCGGCGATACCCGCCGATTCTCTGACGCAAAGCGCAATGTCACTCATGATTTCGTTGACGGTGATGATCGCCGGGTCCAGCGCCAGCGCGACCACGCTGATGGCGATGTCACGGTCGGTGAGCATGCCAATCGGGATCTTGTTGCCTTCGGCATCGTCCTCGACGATTACCAGGCAGCCCACATGATGCTTGCGCATCAGGCGCGCGGCCTCAATCACGGTTTCAGTGCGCCAGGCGCAAATGGCTTCGCGGTTGCTGATGTCGCCTATGGGCATTGAATTCGCCTGTTGATTGGGAATGGTTTGGCGCGATTCTCGAACTTGGCGGAGGTTGCCGCATTGATCAAGGTCAATTCGCGTGCAAAACCGCTATCAAAAAAAGGAAGCGAGCATGGTCAGGATAATGCCGCACGGCGCGATGTAGTGCAACGTGAAGCGCAATGCCAGTGCAGGGGCCCGCGGGAGAAGCAATGCGCTGCCGATCACGCCCTCAGGAATCGCCCAGCCCGCGAATAGTGACAGCGCAAGGCCACCTAGGGGCAGCATCTGCATCAGGCTCGAAGTCGCGTGATCGAGCAGATCGAACAGCGTGGCACCGGCAAAGCTCTCGAGGCCCGCCAGGGGATGCCAGTGCGCGAGTACGTTGAAAGAAAGCACCGTGGCGATGCCGGCGAGAAAGCAGCTTGTGGCGACCAGGGACGATATCGTCAAGCGGGTCCAGCCCAGGCGCTGCACCAGCATGGCGACCACCACTTCCAGCATGGAAATGGCGGAGGAGAGCGCGGCAACGAACAGCAGGCTAAAAAACGCGATGGCGGCAACAGTGCCCAAGGGCATGCCTGCAAAGGCAATCGGCAGGGTGATGAAAACCAGGCCCGGCCCGCTCGCCGTGTCGAGCCCGTGGGCGAACACAATCGGAAATATGGCGATGCCCGCCAGGAGGGAGATGCCGGTATCGGCAAGTACGGAGATCAGCACCACACCGGTCAGGCGGATTTCGCGGCCACTGTAGGCCGCGTAGGTGATCATCAATCCCATGCCCACGCCGATCGAGAAGAATCCCAGGCCCAGGGCTTCGAGCGCGGCGTTGAGCGTGAGTTTCTGCGTGTTCAGCCTGAACAGGAAATCCAGCGCGGCGCCAAGATCGCCTTCGAGGGCGGAGTACGCCGCAAGCGCAATGAGCAGGGCGGCCAGCACCGGCATCAGCACCGTCACCGCCTTTTCTATGCCGCGTGAGATGCCACGGGCCACAATGGCTGCTGTGCCTGTCATGAAGGCCGCGTGGTAAGCGGCAATTTCCCAGTTCAATCCCGCAGCACGGACACGAATTAGGCGCACCTAGTGTAGTGCGTCATACAGATAGTGCCTTATTGAGTTTTGCGCGAGCGCGAGTGACCTTGGCGAGGATGTCGCAGGCGCGAGCAGTCCAGATAAAGGGTTTCGGGTTTTGATTGTGTTGTTTGAGGTAATGGTCAATGGTTTGCACCAGCTCGGGGACGTTGTGAAAGACGCCGTGGCGTAGTTGGTTCTCGGAGAGGTCATGGAAGAAGCACTCGACCATGTTCAGCCAGGAGGCGCTGGTGGGGGTGAAATGCATGTGAAAACGCGGATGTTTGGCCAGCCATGCCTTCACCTTGGGATGCTTATGGGTGGCGTAGTTATCGGCAATCAAGTGCAGTTGCTTGTCCTTTGGCGTTGCTTGGTCGATTTGGCGCAGGAAGCGCAGCCACTCCTGATGGCGGTGCCGCTGCATACATTGACCGATCACCGCGCCATTGAGCATGTTCAACGCGGCGAACAGGGTGGTGGTGCCGTTGCGTTTGTCC
>JBCKLP010000255.1:0-3229 GCA_038903735.1 Burkholderiales bacterium
AACTCGGCACTCTTGAGTGAGAAAGAATCGCCTCGATTTCCGTCAGTATTGGTTTTGCGGCCACAGCATTTACCGGAATTCCGAGAAGCCCAAGAAGGTGGCACCGCTGTTTCAGATCCAGCTGAACTTCTGCGGGATAGCGTAGCGAGAGATTCCTCGGCTTTTTAGCTCTTGGCACGTTGGAACCCTACAAAAACTCTATCTACCTGCCTTTCGCCACATCCGGTGCTGATACACCTTGCCCGCCGCTTTCCCGATGATCCGCACCGGGGACGGTTGAAACCTATGCGGCCTTCCTCTTGCCGCGCATTTCTTCGCGTATGACTTGCCGAAGGGTATCGGCAATGTCGGCCTGGTTCACCGATGATTTCAGCGTTTCGTTGATGAGCGTCTGGTAGCCGCGGTCGCCGGCCATGCGCTTGAATCGCTCCACGATCATTGCGTCCAGGTAGAGCGTGACACGTTTTTTGCGTTGCACCACACGCCCGGCCGTTCTCTGGCGCAACACCAGCTTGCCGGTATCGATGTCCCTTTGCGTGATGGGCGCTTCATCGTCAAAGGTTGCTGTAGTAGATTTTTTCTTCATGGCGTTCGGCCTTTCGCATGGATAACACGCGGATTTCCTCGTCTGTTTCGGCGGTGGCGATCACCACCACTTTTTCGCTGAACATCCCCAAGGTGATGAATCGCTGTTCCTCGTAATCCAAGCGCCGCTCCTCGAAGGTCACGATGTCGGCGCCTTCGATTACCGTCGACGCATCCCTGAAGTCGTAGCTGTGTTTCTTGAGATTGGCAATTCGCTTTTCACGTCGTAGGTGTAGCGCATGGGATAATGTATGTATATTTGTACGTATAGTCAAGCGCGGTTCTGCCCTACGCCACCTTCTTCACCTGCAAGCGCACGCTCAGGCCCGCACGGGTGGCCAGGTTGACCAGCGCATCCAGGCTGAAAAGCTCGATCCTTCCCTTGAGCAATGCATTGAACCGTGGCGCCGTAAGCCCCAGGCGCTTCGCCGTCTCGGCCTGCGTCTTGCCGCTTTTTTCGAAGAAGTCTTCGATACGCATCATGAGTTCGGAGCGCAGTTTCAGGTTCTCGGCTTCTTCCTTGTCGAAACCGATATCGAGAAATACATTCCCGCTCCCACGCGTCATCTTGAGTTTTTCCGTCATCGCTGCTTCCTTTCTCGAATCAATGCCCTGAACCGATTACGGACAAGCTCGATATCCTTACCCGCCGTCTTGCGGCTCGTTTTGTGAAACGCATGCATCACGTACACCGCCTCCGAGAACCGTGCCACGTAGATCAACCGGTACGCTCCATCCGCATCGCGCACGCGGATTTCTTTGACACCCAACCCTACCGAGGGCATTGGCTTCCAGTCGGCCGGTTCACGCCCCGCCTGTACCTTCTCTAATTGGTAGCCGACAGCGTGGCGTGGCAAATCAGGAAACTCCCGCACCCGCTCCAAGCTATCGCCTAACCAGGTAATTTTCTTGAGGGTCATATTATCAGAACTGGTAAGTAAGGCAATTCTGCGTTACCAAAGACAGCCGCGCCAGGTGTGGCAGGGCAAGCATGCGTGTCGCATCAACCGTCGCCCCCTGCCTCACTGCAACAGGTTGATGCGCTGGTCGGCAAATCCGATCAGCTCAGGGGGCAGATTGCCGGTCCCTTTGGCACGGCGGTAGGATTCCAGCGCTTCCTTTGGTCTGCCTTGCGCCTGCAGGGAAATCCCCAGGCCTATCCACCAGCGACCCACGCTGGGCAACAGGGACAGGGCCGCCCGGTACTCTTCAATAGCCTCCGCGTGCCTGCTCACGCGTTGTTGTAATGCGGCCCGGAATGCGTGGTAGTCGGCATTGCCGCTGGCAGACGCGGCATGCCTGTCCAGAACGATCAATGCGCCATCGACATCGCCGCGTTCGACCATCAGACGGGCCAGCGACATGGCGAACGCCGGATTTTTCGAATTGACATTCAGGCCTTCGTTCAGCAACTGGCTCGCTTCGTCATAACTTTTGGTCGCTATCAACTGGGCGGCGAGCGACAGGCGTGCGGCGTCGTGGGCAGGATCCGTAGCCAGCACGGTACGCAGCGCTCGAATCGCATCGGCCAATCTGCCAATTACGCTCAGGGAGAGCGCCCTTTTGTATTCTTCGTCAGCGCGTTCCTGCGATGAGCCGGAAGCACGCTTCTCAATGCGCGGGGATACAGGCGGCGGCACCTGCATCGCAGGCACCGCTTGCGAAGGCGTTTTGACCGCAGGATCGGGTTCACGTACAGCCGGCATCACCGCTGGCGCTGCGCGGTTCTCGCGGGAGCCCGCAGCCCGCGTTGCGGAGGCGGGAGGCCCGACGGGTGGTGTGGCCAGTTCCATGGAGAGGCGCAAACTGTCGATGCGCGCAGGGGCTGGCGGTTCCTTTGCCGTTTGCACGGTTGCCAACGCCGGGGCGAGCGCCTCGGGGGCGGACACGTCGGCATCCCTCACGGAGGGCGGCGCCGATATCCGTGCCGCGGGTGCCGTCATCCTGAGCGCAACTTCATTGACAACGGGACGCGGACGCAACTCCCACATCAGCCAAACCACCCAGACCACCGCCAGCAGCATGACTGCGGCGAGGACGCGCCAGAACCATTCCGATCCGACATGAGCTGCAGGAGCCTCGCGGCCTTGCGGAGCATCCAAAGCAGGATTGACACTGCGCTGGCCCCCTGTGCGCTTCTCCAGATCCTGCAGCATTTTGTTGATCAGGCTCATCGCAGCAGCATCCAGCCCAGCCCGGAACCCGCCAGACCGGCGACCGCCATCCAGGCCCGGAAGGCAGGCCATCGCGACGCGGCCGGCGTGTCGATGACGGCGGCGCGCACCTGCCGCCATCCGACCTGGCGGACGCCCTCTCCATAGGCGAGCATCATGGCCTTGTTGGCCAGGATATTCACCAGCCGGGGAATGCCGCCGCTGGCACGGTGAATAGACCCTGTCGCGAATCGTGTAAATATTGGCGTGCCGTTGTGGCCGGCAACCGCCAACCGGTGACGCAGGTAGCTGTCGGTCTCCTCCCGACTCAAGGCACCCAAACGATGCTGGAAGGTTATGCGTTGGCGCAGTTGCCGGATCGATGGGTGCGCAAGCCTGGCATCAAGCTCTGGTTGACCGAACAGTATTACCTGCAGCAATTTGCGTTTTTCGGTCTCCAGATTGGTCAGTAAGCGCAGCGTTTCCAGCGT
>JBCKLP010000256.1:0-3228 GCA_038903735.1 Burkholderiales bacterium
AAGGGCTTAGCTGACCGCTAGGCCATTCTTGTTTCTGCAAATACCATCGCTAAGTGTGCCCCAGAGTTTTAAGAACTCGGTATTCACATCCTTGCTTGTGATTCTCCAACAGGCCGTTGATGTCGGTGGTCAGCACCTTGCAGTACAGGCAGCGGTACTTGTACATCTCCCCGGGGAGCGGCTCATTGGGGAATTCAATATCAAAAGCTTCCTTGTAGGGGGAGCGGCTGTAAAACAGCTTCGATTCCGGCGTTTCCTTGATCATTCCAATATCTCCGAATGGGCTGATGTTCTGTATTTCGGCTTGTTCCACTTGTTCATCCCCTACGATTGGAACTGACCTTCCCCCTGTTTATCGTCTTCCAAGGGATGGGTTTCATGCTACCAGTTTTTCCTGGGGTTTCACATTGAAACAAGATCGCAAAACAGTTGTCTCCACGGCCACGATAAATCCTCATTAACGGAATTCGTTGTGTGAAGACGAAGCCCAATTCCTACCCTCCCTGACCCCGGCCATCTACTGACCCCGGCCGTCACCTGACCCCGGGGTCTTTTTCATTCCGCCCCCCAAAAAACAACGCCGGTTAGCAATGCCGATCACCGGCACCGATACAGGGGGCATTCACCTTTAAGGAATACCAACATGCCAAGACCGCCGCCCTGATGGCGCGCACCGCGGCGGGAGTTCTGGCAGTGGGCGCGCCTGTCCTTGCAATTGATCTTCCCCCGGAGCCCGCCCAGACAACGCGCGATGCCGACATGGACGCAGCGCGCGTGGCGATCAAGAGCAGCAACTGGAAGCTAGCCCTGGTGCACCTGCACCGCGCAGCCAAGCGCGACGCGCGCAACGCCGACGCGCAGAACCTGCTCGGCTTTTGCCTACCGCAAGTCCGGCGATCTGGAGGTGGCCTTCAAGCACTACTACGCAGCGCTGAAGCTGGGCCCCAAGCACCGCGGCGCGCATGAGTACCTTGGCGAGGCCTACCTGATGCGTGGCAATCTGGCCAAGGCCGAGGAGCACCTGAAGACCCTGGACGGGCTTTTCCCTTGCGAGGAGTACACCGACCTCAAGCGCTCGGTGGAGAATTACCGGAGGGATCGGAAAAAATAGCAATGGCCAGACCATTTTTGAATGAAAATAGCTGAATCAGGCAGGCTATATCTTGTGTTTTTCTGCAAATCATTAACATTATTGCTTTGAAGCGCAAGCCTCCTGGCAGTCTCATGGCAGCCAATGCGGATTCCGCCCGTTCAGCTTGCTTGCTGTTCCGTCGCCGGCTCGGCGCGTAACCGCTCCAGCCGCGCGTGGTAATCGCCGGCATCACCGTAATCCAGAAAGCGGAGGTAGCGCGCGTGGGTTCCCAACACCTTGCGCGCGTGTTTGATGGGGCAGAAGTATTGCTCCGTGCGCACGACGATTGCCGTTGTATAGGCGAGCAGGCCGCCGGCCGCGAGCGGCAAGCCTGCCGGATGACTAATGGGCCATCAGCACCGGGACGGTCATGGTTTCCATCAAGGTGCGTGTCGCCCCCCCTAAAATCCTTTCCCTGGTTCGAGAATGCCCGTAGGCACCCATCACGACAAGGTCGATGCCGAGGTCGGCAACGCGTGACAGGATGGCGATGCCGACATCGCCGTCTACGCTTTGCTCCAGTGCCACGCTCGCCTTGACGCCATGCCGTGCGAGAAACAGCGCAATGTCCGCGCCGGGCTGCTCGCCATGATTTGCGCGATGCTTTTCCGCGTCGAATACGGCCACGCGAACCTGGTCGGCCTTTTCGAGCAGCGGCAGCGCCGCGGTTGCTGCGCGCATCGCCTGTGGCGACGCGTCCCAGGCAAGCATCACCTGCCTGCCAAGCGTTTGCGCACTGCCAATGTAGGGCATGAGCAACACTGCTCGTTCCGCAGCGAGCACCAGTTCTTCGGCAAAACGCTGCGGAACATGGGGATCCTGTTCTGAATCCGGATCCTGCTGCCGCGCAATGACCAGATCCGCATAGCGCGCACTCAAGGTGATAGCGGCAAGCGCGGCACCGCTGTCGCTGCGCCACTCCGATACGACCTGGCTGTATTGCCTCGATACGGCATCGAAATCCCTGCGCGCCGCGTCCTCGGCTTCCTTCCACTGCTTGGCCCCGGCATCCACCAGGACCGTGCTCCAGTGCGCATCGGCCACTCGGGGTATGGGCATGGGGTCGATGGCAAAGAGCGCGACCAGATGACTGTCAAAGCGGCTGGCCAGACGAAACGCAAAGTCAAGCAGCGCCACGCGCCTGGGGTGGGCGTCCAGATGAACAAGCATGGTTCGGTAGCTCATGATTCCTCCGCTCCGGCCTCCCGGGAAGGGCTGCGTGAGGAAAGCTTACTGGCGGCAGGCAAAGCAATCGTTGACCCATGTCAAGTGATGCCGCACTGGCCCGCGTGATGCGATTCGGTCTGAAAAAACGAGAGCCGGATGTCCCATTTGACGGCGCTTGTAGCGTCCGTCGCCTGGGACATCCGGCCGATTGCCGCTTTCGGTGCGTGCCGTGGTGATGGACACCGATGGCACGGTGTAGGTATTGGTTGGATTGGTGGTGGGCGTGGTCATGGCATCTAGACTCAATGGAATTGTTTCTTATCGGTAAATTTCGCGCCGATTGCCGACCTGCACCACAAGGACGCGCAAAGCGTCATCCTGAATGTTGCAAATCACCCGGCAATCGCCCACCCGGTAACGCCAGAAGCCGCCCAGCGGGCCAGTCAATGCTTTGCCTGTGCTGCGTGGATTTTCCAGCCCGGCGATACGCTCGTCCATGAAATCAACGATGCGCCGTGCCGTCTGCTTGTCGAGCTTGTGTAGCTGCCCTTTGGCCGTCTCGGCGTAATCAATCGTCCAGGCCAAGGGCTGCTCTCACGTCTGCGGCGGAATGCACCTGTTCTTGTCCCTTGCGGACACGCTCCAGCACATCAGCAGCAAGGTAGTAGTCCTCCATTTCCTCGATGCCCTGCTCGATGATTTCGCGCAGGTAGTACGCCTTTGTGCGCCCGGTATGGGATGCGAGGTAGTCCAGCCTTTGCTCGATTTCAGGAGCGAGGCGAATCGAAGTTGCCATGTCAGAGCCGCCAATTAAATACGTGTATTCACTGTATCACAACACCGTTATCTTGACCTGCCGGTGCTGCCTCGCGCCGGCTCTATGACCTCGCGCGCTGAACGCTGCTTTTAGAGCTTGCGGCGCCCGGGGG
>JBCKLP010000257.1:0-3225 GCA_038903735.1 Burkholderiales bacterium
TCACCGCAAGCAATCTGATCTTGCCGCCTTTTGAATGCTGAATGAGATCCGAGACGCTGGCGATGAGCATCTGCACCTGCCCGCCAACGAGGTCGGCAATCGCCGGGACTCCGCCCTTATAAGGGATATGTGTCATGTGGATTCCGGCCCGTGCGAGAAACAGCGCTCCGCTCAGATGACCAATATTTCCGGTACCACCTGAGGCGTAATTCAATTGCCCCGGTCGCTGTTTGACGTAATCGACGAATTCCTTGATCGTGGTCGCCGGGACGGAAATATGCACGGCGAGTATGAAAGGATTAGTGCCGACGATCGAGACCGGTGCGAAGTCCTTGAACGGATCGAAGTTGACTTTTTGCATCAGCGGCAGGACAAACTGTGCCGATGACGAAAAAAACAGCGTGTAACCGTCTGCGGGTGCTTTAGCGACAAATTCGGCCGCGATCGCGCCGCCCGCGCCAACGCGATTTTCAACGATGAACGGCTGGCCAAGTACAGCGGACAATCGTTCCGACACGATGCGCGCCTGGTTGTCGGTGTTGCCACCCGCGGGGTACGGCACAATTACTTTGACGGGTCGCTGTGGCCAAGTCTGGCCTATGGCTAGTGAAGACCCCAGTGCGGCAGCCAGCGTACACATCGTCGTTATCCACATTGCGCCCCATTTTTTCATCGCGTTCTCCTAAAATAATTTGTCGACGGCCATGCTGTGGAGCGACCTCCGTAACCCAATGAATTGCCAAGGGATAGGAAATTCAACCGCATCAGCCCAACTATCTCACAGTATCGCGTCCTCATATGTTTTACCCTTAGGCCGAAATGCGCGGACCCGGTGATGGAGGCCGCCGCGTTTCTCGTCCTGATCCAACGCAAAGCTGGCGACCTCTCAAACATCAAGAATGAACTGGTAGCCGAAATGGAGTTTATGCCGACCAGGGGCGAGACTACCGAAGGGCGTGTCGCCTCTCTGTCCATTCTAGCGACCGGCAGCGGTAATGGAGCGCCGTACTGAAAATCCGTGTGTCGATGGTTCAATTCCGCCCTTGGCCACCACTTAGGTTTCAAGCACTTATGAATACCAAGGCCATCCTTCGCAGTGGCCTTTTGCGTCTCAGGGGGATCGGAATACCGAAAGTCCGGTGGTCGGTATTTGGGGGACGGAGGGTACCGGGGGGGCAGCACAAGCAAGCAGGTCGATACATCCGACAGACGTACTTTCAAAGTGGCTAAAATTTGTCCGCCAGGCAGTTTTAATGGAAGACGTTGATTGGTATAAAGAAAACGAAAATCACAATAAGTGATGGTCAGCGCGACCATTCCCTCAACTAATTTGATTAAAAGAGCCCGATCTGCCATCAAATATCTTGGTCGCGCTCAGCAGGGAATCCGGGGCATACATAACACCGGCGCCGCACCTCCAAAGATCTGCCCGACGCGCCCGCAGAACGCTCACCGAGATAGCGTACGCTCTGCTAAAGTTGCGCCGTGTCGGCTCGCAGCCCCGTGATACGGCAGCATTCCCGGAGGAGAGATCATGCAAGGCCCTGCGATCACCCGCGCATTGCTACCCGTGCTGTTGTTGACTGTCGCCGCCAATGCCTTTGCGCAGACCGGCGGCAAGACCATCCGCTGGATAGTGCCCTTCCCGCCCGGCGGCATTACCGATGTGTTGGCCCGTCTGATTTCGGCACAGATATCTCCAACGCTGGGCCAGACCATTGTGGTCGAAAACCGCGCCGGTGCCGGCGGCGTGATAGGCACCGAGCTGGTAGCCAAGGGACCGCCCGATGGTAGCATGCTGATGCTCGCGGGTCCTGTCGTTCCCACGATGCCCATGCTCTACAAGAACCTGTCTTTCAATCCGATCAAGGATCTGCAACCCGTGGTGCAGGTGGGCTACACCAGCAACGTGCTGGTGCTCTCGCAAGAGCACCCGGTCAACAGCATCAAGGAATTGATCGAGGAGGCCAGACGCAATCCGGGCAAGCTCAACTACGCCTCGACAGGCCGCGGTACTTTCAGTCAACTGGTGGCAGTGCAGTTTATGCAGGACGCCGGCACGAAATTCACCGAAATCAGCTACAAGGGCCCAGCCGACAGCACCCGCGCGATCCTTGCCCGGGACGTTGATTTTCAATTCGACAATATGGTGATCTCCCTGCCTCTGGTCCGCGCCGGCAAGATTAAGGCGCTGGCGGTGACCTCGCGCGAGCGCGATCCCGCGCTACCCGCTGTGCCAACCATGATAGAGCTGGGTTTTCCCGAGTTCGTGTTCCTGACCTGGAACGGCATATGGACCACCGGGGGAACACCCGCGGAAACGGTGTCGCGTTACGAGAGCGCCATTCGCAAAGTGCTCGCCAATCCCGAATTTGCCGGCTCGGTGCAGAAATTCGGTATTCGTATCACCAATCTCGGCTCGCGGGAGATGGCGAAATTCATCGACGAGGAAACCGTGCGCTGGACGCGCTTGTTCGGCTATGCCGGCATCAAGCCCGAATAAACCGCGCAGGCTGGCAAAGGAATCCAGACCATGAGTGAACACCAGCGACTGCCCCCTCTGCCCTGGGACACGCACGCAGAACTAAAGGACAGCTTTCAGGCATTCCGCGCGCGCCTCGGATTTGCGCCGCACAGCATGATGATCCTGCAGCGTCGCCCGGCGAGCGTCAAAGCCTTGCCGCCAGGCAACGCAGGCGATGAGCGGCGATGGCAGCCTCATTGATGCCGCGACCAAGGCAATGATCACGCTGATGGCCAACCCGCGAGCTTTTCGCGGAAGGCCGCCAGTCCTGACTAAGCAGTCCGTTGTTCCTGGTCAGCTTGAGACTGGTACAGGGGGTCAATTCGAGGCCGGCGTCAACAACCATCTTTTACGGCCTTGGCTACGCGCTTCTTAATAGGCTCCGCTCCGGATAGAGAGGCATCCGCTCGGTACTTTGCGAAGTACTCATTGGCGACGGCCTGGGCCTCCACTCCGCGGCCGAGGCGCACGAGGCAGAGGGTAAGCCGATCGAGTATTACAAGTTCGCCCGAATGGCCGGTCTCCTCGCGTTCTTCGTCAAGAAGACGGCCTATCAGACCCTCTTCGGTCTTGATGGTCACATAGCCCGCGATGCCTGCCAAAGCCCGGTAATACAGGGAGGTAGCTTGCTCTAGATCAGACTTCTCTTTCTCGCGCGCAGACGCGATTACTTCGAGAGTCGCGTTGCGAAGCTTGTGATA
>JBCKLP010000258.1:0-3143 GCA_038903735.1 Burkholderiales bacterium
TCTGGCAGGTGCTGGGCTGGCCTTATGAAACCAGCGTCGCCATGGCGCGCATGGTGTTCTCCGGCCTGCTGGAAAAGCTGCCCGATATGCGCCTAATCACCCATCATGGCGGCGCCATGATTCCGTTTCTTGCCGGGCGCTGTGAAACCCTCTGGGCGCAACTGGGCAGCCGCAGTGTCGGGGAGAATTACGATGATGTGCTCAAGCGCATGTCGAAAAAGCCCATTGAATACTTCAAGATGTTCTATGGGGACACGGTGCTGGGCGGCTCGTCTTCGGCGCTGCGCTGTGCGCTGGATTTCTTCAGCGCCGATCGCGTGGTGTTCGCCAGCGATTGCCCTTTCGATCCGGAGAACGGGCCTATGTTTATCCGCGAGGGCATTCGCTCGGTGGAGGATCTGAATCTTTCCGAAGGCGACAAGCGCAAGATCTACTTTGGCAATGCGCTGCGCCTGATGCGCATGCCGGATAACGGGAACAAATAATTCCGGCGCTGTTTAGGGCGACCCGCTGTCGCCAAACGCCTATTCGGGTTTGATGCCCAGGCTTTTCACCAGCTTGGCGGTGGTATCCCAGTCGGCTCGCATGGTGGCGGCCAGGTCCTCGGAAGTGCCGCCGATAATGAAGGCGTTGGTCTTGGCAAAAAATCCGCGCACATCCGGGGCTTCGAGCGCGCTTTGCGTTGCCGCGGCCAGGCGGCGTTGTATTGGCACGGGCATGCCCCCCGGCCCGAACAGCGCGATCCAGGTTGGCGGTTGCTGGAACGCGGCAAATGACTCTGCGATGGTCGGAATTTCCGGCATGCCGGAAAAACGCTTGGCCCCGGCAAAGGCAAGTATTTTCACCTTTCCCGCGCTGAGAAAATTTCTTACCGTGGAGAAACTCGGAAAGGAAACTTCGACGCGGCCTGCGGCGAGATCGGAGACCATGGGGCCGGTCCCCTTGTAAGGGACGTGAACAATATCGGTTCCGGTGACCTGCTTGAACACCTCGGCAGTCAAATGCACCCAGGAGCCGACGCCCGAACTCGAGTAGGAAAGCTTGCCGGGGTTCTTCCGTGCGTGCTCAACCAGTTCCATGACCGAGTTGATGGGCAGCGAAGCGGGTATCGCCAGGGTCTGCATGGATTCATAGACGTTCAATATGGGCGTGAAATCCTTCAGGGGATCAAACGGCACGTTCCTGGAAACGAAAGGTCCGATGATCATGGTGCTGGAACTGGTGAAAAGCATCGAGTAGCCGTCCGCTGCTGCTCGCGCGACATTCTCGGAACCGATGTTACCGTTGGCCCCAGCGCGATTCTCGACAATCACCGGCTGGCCCATCTCGTTGGCCATTTTCTGCGCCAGGACACGCGCCTGGGTGTCGATGCCGCCGGGAGGAAAGGGAACCACCATGCGCAGGGGCTTGGATGGAAAGGTCTGGGCGTGCACCGCGTTACCCAAAGAACAAAAGGCCACCAGGCCAACCAGCAATGTGCAGAACCGCATGATCTGTCCCTCCATGGATGCAAATGAGCATGCCTTGCCGCCGAATCTTCACGGCGCAGGCGACGCCTGCGCCTACCTTAGGCAGGGGTTCGCCGGCTGTCAATGGCCTGTTCGGAGAAGTGTTGTTCCAAGAAGGAACGCGAACACAAAAAACATCGGGCGCCCGCAGGCGCCCGATGGCATGACACGAAAACAGTCGTCGCACTGACTACGTGTGATAAGCGGTCTCGCCGTGGGAGTTGATATCCAGTCCCTCGCGCTCTTCCTCTTCCGTCACCCGCAATCCGACCAGCAGATCGGCGATCTTGTAGGCAAGGAATGCCACCACACCCGACCATACAATGGTGACCAGAACCGCCTTTGCCTGGATCCACACCTGCGCGACAATCGAGTAATCGGCGGGCTTGACTACGGTTGCCGTCACCCAGTCAGCCACATAGCCGGGTCCGCCCAGGGCGGGATCATTGAATACCCCGGTGAGCAGCGCGCCCAGAATGCCGCCCAGCGCATGCACACCGAATACATCCAGTGTGTCGTCTGTACCCAGCATGCGCTTCAGGCTATTTACGCCCCACAGGCATACCAGTCCGGCCGCAATCCCGATCACGAAGGCGCCGGGGATGCCCACGTTGCCCGCAGCGGGGGTTATCGCCACCAGTCCGGCTACGGCACCCGAGGCCGCACCCAGCATGGAGGGCTTGCCCTTGAATATCCATTCGCCGAAGGTCCAGGACAGTACCGCGCATGCTGTGGCGAGGAAGGTGTTCATGAAGGCGAGTGCCGCGATGTTGCCCGCTTCCAGCGCCGAGCCGGCGTTGAATCCGAACCAGCCGAACCACAGCATGGAAGCGCCTATCATGGTCATGGTGAGGTTGTGCGGTGACATGGCTTCCTTGCCATAGCCGACGCGCTTGCCGAGAACATAGGCACCCACCAGACCGGCGATACCGGCATTGATATGAACCACCGTGCCGCCCGCAAAATCGAGCGCGCCCCACTGCCAGATGAGACCGGCCTTGGAATTCAACTCATCCACCAGCTTGGGATCGGTATAGGCATCGGGTCCCGCCCAGAACCAGACCATGTGGGCGATGGGCGCATAAGCGAAGGTGAACCACAGCACCATGAAAATCAGCACCGCGGAAAACTTCGCGCGCTCGGCAAACGCGCCGAGAATCAGGCAGCAGGTGATTGCCGCGAAGGTGGCCTGGAATGCCACGAACACGATCTCCGGAATCGGCGTGTCCTTGCTGAAAGTCGCCGCCATCGCGAATTCGCCCTTCATCGAATCGAACACACCGGACAGGAACAGCCGGTCAAACCCGCCGATAAAGGCATTGCCTTCCGTAAACGCGAGGCTGTAGCCGTAGACGCACCAGAGCACGACGATGAGTGAGAACACCACGAACACCTGCATCAGCATGGACAACATGTTCTTCGTCCTTACCATGCCGCCATAGAACAGCGCCAGTGCGGGCACGCTCATCAGCAGTACGAAAGCCGTGCAGACCAGCAACCAGACGATATCCGCCTTGTTGGGTGTCGGCGCCGGTTTTGCCGCGGCAGCGGGGGCTTCGGCAGCCGCGGTGACAGCCGCGATCGGGGTGTCGGCGGCAGGGGCTGCCTTGTCCTGCGCCATGACCGGCGCACTCA
>JBCKLP010000259.1:0-3126 GCA_038903735.1 Burkholderiales bacterium
AAGTCAATACGATCACGGGGCTTCAAAGGCAGGGACGATGGCGCATTGGCGGGTTTTCATGCCACCCAATAATCCGCGTCCGCTTGCCGGGGGGCGGAGGTCTGGCTATAGTTCGCGTGTGTTGTATATCCCTGAACGCCAGAGAGCCATTAGCGCCGAAATTCTGCCGGCCGGGACTTGCATCCGGTTGTCGCAGCCTGGGACCTCAGCCTACCGCATCGGCAGTTTTGCCATGGAGCGATGAACCATGCAAACCGCCGCTGAAGGTGTCGTGGATCACAGGCTGACACTGTCCGAGGTTCTGGATGAACTGGTCGCCGACGGCCAGGTGGATCGAGTCGATGCTGACAAGCTGATTGCCGAGCGGCGCATGCATCGCGGCGATCACCACCCGCTGGTGCTGATCGCAGACCAGAAATGGAAGATGGCGAAGCCGCCCTCCAAACTGATGCACCTGGAGTGGCTGAGCGAATGGCTGGCGGGCAAAACCGGGCTGGATTACTTTCACATTGACCCTTTGAAAATAAATTTCTCGGCCGTCACCGATGTGATGTCCAACGCCTATGCAACGCGTTTCAAGATACTTCCCGTCGAGGTAAGCACCAAGGAAGTGGTGATCGCCACCTGCGAGCCCTATGTCAAGGAATGGGAAAAGGAGCTGAAAGCCATCCTCCGCCTTGATATTCGCAGGGTCGTTGCCAATCCCCAGGACATTGCCCGTTATCAGGTTGAGTTCTACAACCTGGCCCGTTCGGTCAAGGGTGCTGCAGAAAAAGGCGACCAGCGCAGCGGCGCGGGAAATTTCGAGCAACTGGTGGAAATGGGCCGGACCAACCGGCAACTCGACGCCAATGATCAACACATCGTGCATGTGGTCGACTGGCTGTGGCAGTACGCGTTCGACCAGCGCGCCAGCGATATCCACCTGGAGCCGCGCCGCGATGTGGGATACGTGCGATTCCGCATTGATGGCATTCTGCATCAGGTCTACCAGATACCCATGCCGGTAATGGCGGCCATGACCAGCCGCATCAAGATCCTGGGCCGCATGGATGTGGTCGAGAAGCGCCGCCCGCAGGACGGCCGCATCAAGACGCGGACTGCCGATGGCGTTGAGATCGAACTTCGGCTGTCTACGCTTCCCACCGCCTTTGGGGAAAAACTGGTGATGCGGATATTTGATCCCGAGGTGCTGGTCAGGGATTTTTCAGAGCTCGGTTTTTCCGAGGAGGACAAGGTCCGCTGGCAGGGCATGACAGCCAAGCCGCATGGCATCATCCTGGTCACCGGTCCGACCGGGTCGGGCAAGACCACTACGCTCTATTCGACCCTGAAATCGCTGGCGACCGAAGCGGTGAATGTCTGCACCATCGAGGATCCGATCGAAATGGTCGAGCCTGCGTTCAACCAGATGCAGGTAACGCACGGCATTGATCTTGGCTTTGCCGATGGCGTCCGTGCGCTGATGCGCCAGGATCCCGACATCATCATGGTTGGCGAGATTCGTGACCTGGAAACCGCCGAGATGGCGGTGCAAGCGGCGCTCACAGGGCACCTGGTGTTATCGACCTTGCATACCAACGACGCGGCTTCGGCCATTACGCGGCTGCTTGATCTCGGTGTGCCGCCCTATCTGCTCAATTCGACCATACTCGGGGTGATGGCGCAGCGCCTGGTGCGCACCTTGTGCAAGCACTGCAAGCAGAAGGTCAGCTACGATTCCCTGCGTGCCGGCGACATGAGCTGGGAGACCTTTGTAGCGCCGTGGAAGGCCAAGCAGCCCGAGTACGTCTATCGCCCGGTGGGCTGCCTTGAGTGTCGCAACACCGGATTCAGGGGGCGCCTTGGAATCTATGAAATCCTGCTGCTGTCGCCCGGCATCAGGAAGCTTATCAATGACACTGCAGACCTCGCATTAATCCGCGAGCTTGCCTACAAGGATGGCATGAAACCGCTGCGCATTAGTGGTGCCATGAAAATTGCCATGGGGCAGACAACCTTTGAAGAGGTTCTGGCGGTCGCACCACCGCCAAGCCAGGGATAGGCGTATTCGCGCATTGCACCCATGGCCGGGTGGGGTGCCCGCACCCTATCTAGCGGGTCAGTGCCCGCATGGCCCGCTCAAGCCCTTCGATGCTCGTCGGGTACATGCGGCCGCCCATGAGTTCCCGGATGATGGAGATTGACTGGCGATAGGCCCACAAATCCTCCGGCTCGGGATTGAGCCATACCGCCTTGCGGTAGATCTCTGTCATGCGTCGTATCCATACCGCGCCGGCTTCGTCATTGGCGTATTCAATGGATCCGCCCGGCTGAAGAATCTCATAGGGGCTCATGGTCGCGTCGCCCACGAACACCAGCTTGTAATCGTGACCATACTTGTGAAGTATGTCCCAGGTACGGATGCGCTCGGCATGCCGGCGCCGCTTGTCCTTCCATACGAAATCGTAAAGGCAATTGTGGAAGTAAAAATACTCCAGATGTTTGAATTCGGTCTTGGCGGCGGAAAATAATTCTTCGGCCAACTTGACGTGATCGTCCATTGAACCGCCGATATCCAGAAACAGCAGTACCTTGGCGGCGTTGTGCCGTTCCGCTCGCATCTGCAGGTCCAGCCACCCGGCATTGCGCGCGGTGCGGTCAATCGTGTTTTCAAGATCCAGTTCATCGGGCGAGCCTTCGCGGGCAAAGCGCCGCAAGCGGCGCAGCGCCACCTTGATATTGCGCGTGCCCAGTTCGCTGGCGCCATCCAGGTTGCGATACTCGCGGGCATCCCAGACCTTCACGGCGCGACGGTGGCGGGACTCCTGCTGGCCGATCCTCACCCCCTCCGGGTTGTAACCATAGGCGCCGAAGGGCGAGGTTCCGGCTGTACCTATCATCCGGTTGCCACCCTGGTGCCTGCCTTTTTGCTCCTCAAGGCGCTGCTTGAGGGTTTCCATCAGCTTGTCCCAGCCGCCCATGGCCTCGATTTGTGCACGTTCCTCCTCAGTTAGCGTGAGCTCGACCTGCCTGCGCAGCCACTCCAGGGGAACATCCATGGCATGCCCGCTCAGGTTTTCCATGCCCTTGAAAAACTCGCCAAAGGCGCGGTCGAACTTATCGAAATTGGCCTCGTCCTTGACC
>JBCKLP010000260.1:0-3121 GCA_038903735.1 Burkholderiales bacterium
TTGCCAGTCCAAAAGCATGGGTGATCGTACTTTTCGTGTAAGCCTATCCAAGCAAACCCATTCGCTGGATACTCGCCTTCGTGCCTGGCATCGGCACCGATGTGTTCGCGCGCGGCGCATGGCACCCCTGGTTTCCGAATCCATCGGTCAGCCCATCCTGGTGGAAAACCGGGCGGGGGGCCGAGCGGCGCCATCGGTGCGGCGTGGCCAAGGCGGCGCCCGACGGCTATACAGTGTTGTTTTCGTCGGCCGCGCAAACCGTTGCGCTTACCCATACGGTCAAAAACCTGCCCTACGATCCGCAGGCCTTCTCGCCCATCATGCTGGCGCTGGAACCTCTGATCGTCATGTTCATGCGGGCGGCCATACCGGCCAACTCATTCAGCGAATTGTTTGAATATGCCAAACGCAATCCCGGCAAGCTGAGTTATGGCAGCACCGGCACCGGTTCGACTTTTCATCTGTTTGAGGAGGCGATCAATGCAACAGCCGGCATCCAGCTCCTGCATGTTCCCTACAAAGGCACCCTGCCTGCGGTGAATGACATTCTTGGTGGCAACCTGGAACTGAGTTTCGGTTCGCTCGCCGGAATAGGGCAGTTGATGGCGGCCGGCAAGCTTCGCGCCGTAGCGGTGATGGCAGACAAGCGCGCCAGCGTGCTGCCGGATCTGCCCACCGTCAGTGAGGTGGTTCCGGGGGTGGAGATATTGCCCGGATGGTTCGCTTTCTGGGGGCCGCCCGGCATGCCGCAGCCCATTGCGCGGCGGTTGAACGCGGAAATCCTCAAGGCCATGAACACCCCGGAATCCAGGACCTGGTTCGAAATCAATGGTTTCGTGCGCATCGCCAGCAGCCCCGAGGAGCTGTCCGCTGCCCAGCGCCGCGGCATGGAAACCTACGGGCGCAGGGTCAAGGCGATGGGGATCAAGCCGGAATAATCGGGTAGCCGCCCAGGCCGACCATTTTTAGTTCGGCTGGATGCCCAATTCGCGGATGATCTTGCCCCATTTCTCGCGCTCGGCACGGTAAAAGGCTGATAGCGCCGGCGGGGTGCTGGCACCGATGTTGTTGGCCCAGACAAATTTCTGCACTGCCTGGGTGAATTGGGCATCCTTCACAATTCGGTCCATTTCCCGGTTGACTCGGCTCACGATGTCGCCCGGGGTGCCGGCCGGCGCCGCCAGCGACAGCCAGCCTTCGGCTTCATAGCCCGGTATGGTTTCTGCGACTGTGGGCAGGTCGGGGAACGCCGGCAGGCGTTTGGCCGAAGTCACCGCAATCAGGCGCAGTTTGCCGGCCCGGACCTGCGGCAGCGAAGTGCCCATGGAGTTGATCATCACCGGCACCCGCCCGGACACTACATCCTGGATGGCCCGGGCGGTTTCCTTGTAGCTGATCTGCACCATGTCGATACCGGCCAGCCGGTTCAGCCATTCCGTGGAAATGCCCAGAAACGCAACCGTTGAGCTGTAAGACAGCTTCCCGGGCTGCTTTTTCGCCAGTTCGATCAGTTCCGGGAAGGTTTTGACCGGTAAATCGACGTGCACGGCAATCCCGGTGGGCCCTGAATCCACGATCATGGCGACCGGCGCAAAATCCTTCAGGGAGTCATAGGGAATGTTTTTGATCAGATGCGGCGATACCGCAACGGCGACGATGGAGGCCACATAGAAGGTATAGCCGTCCGGGGCCGATTTGGCGGCGGCATCAGCGCCGATCACGCCTTCACCACCCGGGCGGTTTTCGATCACCCAGGTCTGGCCCAGCGAGCGTGTGAGTTGTTCCGCGGTGATGCGCGCCACCAAGTCCGGTGCGGAACCCGGCGAATTGGAAAGAATCAGCCTGACAGGCTTGTTCGGCCAGCCACTTTGCGCGCCGGCTTGTGCAGTGATTCCCAGACAGGCGATGAGTAGGATATAGCGTAGGAGGTGAATCATGGCAGACCCTTTAACGGTGAATGGAAAAGACCAATAAGTCTTTTAATCAATTATCTAGTGACTTATTCTAATGTAATTTATAATTTAACATAATACACATTGTGCGTATTAAATCAGCACTGAAAAGGGGCTGGCAACGCACCTCCCGACCCTTCGAAGCCGGCCTAAGCCCAAACCTTCCGAGCCACCCCAACCACCAGTTCCAGCTTGCGCCGCTGGTCGTCCTCGGTCAAGGGATTGCCCAGAAAGTGACTGGAAAACCCGCATTGCGGGCTGATGCCCAGTTGCTCCAGCGGCGCGAATTTCGCGGCTTCATCCAGCCGGCGCAGGATCGCCTCCCGGGATTCCAGTTGCGGCGTTTTGGAGCTGATGAGCCCCAGGATGGCGGTCTTGCCAGTTGGCAGCTTTGCGAGAGGCGAAAAATCGCCGGCGCGCGGCGAATCGTATTCCAGCAGATAGGAATCCACGTTGAGGGCGCCAAACAGCGATTCGGCAACGAAATCGTAGCCCCCGGAGGCCATCCAGTGCCCGCGGTTGTTACCGCGGCACAAATGAATGGCCACGCTCATGTCTTCCGGGCGACCCGAGATCGCCTCGTTCACCACCGCCACATAATCTGCCAAAAGGGCCTCCGGTTCATCCCCGCGCGCGCGCAACTGCGCCTGCACGCTCGGATCGCACAGGGTGGCGAACATGGCGTCGTCCAACTGGATATAGCGGCAACCCAGCCGCGCCAGATCCGCGATTTCCTCCTGATAGGCACGTGCCAGATCACGCCAGAACTCCGCCAGATCGGGATAAACGGAGGCGTCTATGCTTTTGCGGCCGCCGAAAAAATGCAGGGCGTGGGGCGCGGGCATAGTGATTTTGCAGGTGCGCCGGGTATTGGCCTTCAGGAATTCGTAGCACCCGGTGTTGAACCCGCGGACGCGCCGGATCTTGCCGTCCACGAAACCCACCGGCACGGGAAGCTTGTGGCCCTGCGGGTCGCGAAACACCAGCCCGTGGTCGCCAAAGTCGATATAAGTGCCTTCCAGTTCCAGCGCGAAATCCTGCCACCAGGAGCGGCGCCGGAATTCGCCATCGGTAATCACCTGCAGCCCGGCCTCCTCCTGCATGCGGATGGCGGCCAGGATGCATTCATTTTCCAGCGGCTCCAGTTCCGCAAAACGCCGGCTGCCGCG
>JBCKLP010000261.1:0-3081 GCA_038903735.1 Burkholderiales bacterium
ACATGGTGGGACGCGCAGAAGTAAAGTTCATCGATCCGGTGGTTTGGTTATCCAGGGATGATCGGGATCGAAGACGGTTTGCTTCCTGGCGTAGTAGCGATGCAGTTGGACGAAATAGCGAGCGTCGCATTGAGCGGCCAGAGAATTCAGAAATTCACTGAGTAGGGCGGCAGTTTTGTCGGAGATTGAGTTGGGGAACAGGGGGTCGAGGTCGGGTTTCATTGCAGCTCCGCGATGGCTTGTTGGAGAAGATCGTCGGGCAGATGATTGAGCCCCTTCGGCACCGCCAGGCGCATGGCGGTGCGCAGAATGCGCCCCGCTTGGCGCGGTAGTCCCTTCGATGCCTGACGTAAGAGTTCCATGCCCGAGTCGGCGAGCAAGGTGTGCTGGCAGCCGGCCGCCTTCAAGGCATGCTGGATCAACAGGACGAATCGTTCGCGCTCGACCACCGGCTTGAGCTGAACGCGGACTTGGATACGGCTATAGAGCGCCGCATACGGCGCGCGCTCCAGGGTTTGCGCCAGGGCCGGATGGCCTACGAGCCAGACGCTGATCAGGTCGCGCGAATCAAAGGCAAAGTTGAGGAAGGCGGGGAAGTCGCGGAAGAATTCTGTGGGCAAGTTTTGTGCCTCATCGATGATCCACAAGGGTGTGACCTGCTTGGTGTCAACGAGTTCGTGAATGCGCTCCTTGATGTCGCGCCACAACTGCGCGCGCCGGTAGCTGGGCTCAACCCCCAAGGCGCGCGCCAGCCCGCGGTAGATATCGATGCGTCCGAAGTCGGTCTCGGCCTGATAGATCACCTGGTAGCGATGCGGATTGAGTGTGCGGGTGAGGTTGCGCAGTGCGGTGGTTTTGCCCACGCCGGGCTCGCCGGTGATCAGCCCGACGCCGGGGGATTGCAGGAGCCAATTGAAACGCTCAGCCAATTGCGCCAGGGCACCATCATCCCAGGGCTCGGCGATCTCCTTGCCCAGAGGCGGGTGGCGCAAGCCAAAGTGCTGCAGATACATATCAGTCCTCCTTTGTGTCGTGGTACTGCTGATAGGCGAGTTCCACCAGATTCGGGCCGCTACGCACGACATCGTGACTGACCTCGGGGTCGGGCTTGCGTCGAACACGCTTGATGTTGGCGATGGCATCCAGTGGGGTGGCGACACCGAGGGACTCGCCAGCGTCGTTCTCAACACCGACCACGCGGCCCTCATGGGGGTCGACCAGCAGCTTCACGGTCTTGCCGGCCAACTCATAGGGGACTTCAAAGCGCCCGCCCAGATAGGACACGGTGCCGTCCTTCCTGACGAAGCGAGTGACCCGGTGATGGAACAGCGCATCGAGCTGCGCGGCACGTGGCCCCAGGCTGCGGATCTTGGGCAAGTCCTGCTGGTAGCGCGCCAGGGGTGTCAGACCGCCGAGTCCGGCATGGGCAGTGCGGTGGTAGATCTGTTCGATCCACGCCCACAAGCGGGCATTGAGATCGTCAAGATGCGTGATGTGGCGTTCGTCGAGTTCGCTCAGGAATTGATCGCGAAAGGTCCGGTGCCAGCGCTCCAACTTCCCCTTCCCCTCTGGCGCATAAGGCCGGCAATAGATGAGATGGATGCCCAGGCGCACACAGATGCCCTGCAAGGTGTTGGCGCGGTAGGCCGCGCCGTTGTCGACGATAAGTTTGATTGGTACACCCCGGCGAAGCAGCGCTTGCTTGAGCACCCCCTCAATATCGAGGGCAGTCTCGCCCAGGCAGAAGGCGCTGTGGGCGATCAGGCGCGAGGCATCATCGATCAATGACACGAGGTAGGTCTTGCGCAGTTGCCCGTTGACGGGCAAGCGCGGACCGTGCATCACATCGCCGTACCAGATGCTCCCCGCCGATGCGGCGACAAAGCTGCGCTTCTCTTCGGGCAGGCTGGATGAGCCGCTCATGCGCGACAGGCCATGCTGTTGCAACAGGCGATGAATGGCCGAGCGCGACAGGCTCGCGCGAGCGACCGCCCCGGCCGCTTCGAGTAGCCGCTTGATCTGGCGGATCGAGCGACGCGGATTGTCCCGCTTGGCCGCGAGTATCGCCTCCTGGATCGATAGCGGCAGTTTGGACTGACCGCGATCAACGCGGATCTTGGGGGTCAGGCCGGCGATGCCCTCACGGCGCCAGATGTAATACCAGGCCTCGATCGTCTTCTCGCCCAGATAATGGCGGCGTGAGTCAGGGATGGCATATTCGCGCTGCGCCAACTCGCGAATGATTTGCTGAAGTTCGCCGCGTTCCAGCCGTTCCCGGCTGACCAGGGGACCTAACACGGACAGGCGAAACAACGCCTTCGGATCGATGTCTTTCATGTCTCACACCTCGTTGTGGAAAGGAGCGTGTATGAAATCCGAAATCCGAATTGAGTGGCAGAGGGAAAAGTGTGTGGGTGCCCCGCCCGGGCGGGGCACCCACTGTCTGCCGCTGGATCAGACGCAGTTCATTATGGGACAGTGATCTCCCGGTCAAGCCACGCCATCACCGCAGCCAAGGGCATGCTGTCGAGCACCTGGCGCCAGAACGAAGGCTGATCGGCGCTACGCCCCCATTCAGGAAAGCGGCTGCGCAGCAAGAAGATAAAGGTCTGGCTGCGGTCATTGAGCCAGTCCCGCCAGCGACGTACCGTCCGTCGATCAAGGCACGTGCAACGACTGCAGCGGTGCAGCGAACCCCCGTTCAACACAAACTGCAGCACCCCCTGCTGCACCGCCCAGTCATACCAGCGGCGAGGGGCAATGCACAACGGCAGGCGCGAGCAGGTGCGCCAACACCCTGGGCAGCAGTAGCGAAGAACGGGAACGGGGTTGCGGCACGCTCCACCATAGCGCCCGCGGTCAGCCTTGCGGTAATAGCAGCCGTGCCCCCAAAGTACGCCTGATCCGCAGTGCGGGCAGGCACGTGGGCGGTAAACCTCAGGGGTCTGTAAGACTGAACGCAAATGTTGTTCAAGGCAGGTGATGCCGGATACAATTCGGTGCATAGGCTGGTCTCATTTGTGTCGTGGTGGTCTTGTTAACTTCCCACGATAACAGAGGAGTACTGGCCTATCTCACGTG
>JBCKLP010000262.1:0-3069 GCA_038903735.1 Burkholderiales bacterium
CGCAACCTGTTTAGCGTAGATCGGAGCGCCTCGCGAAATTCCTTGCCCAAGCCAAAACGTTGGGTTTGATACCAACCGAAAGCGTCTTCGATATCGGCTGCCGCAGCCGGCCGAACGAGAATGGGTTTCACGCACGCCGGGCGCGCAGGCGACTCAACACCTCGTCGGCGGGAATCCCGACCGGGCCTTCGCGGTCAAGCACATCAAGCCGCCGATCGAGTTCTTCGCGCTGCGCATCAGTGAGCGAAATTGCTTCTGGGGTCAACGACAGCCTGTCCGGCTTTATCGCGCGTCCGCTGGATCGCTAGTTCGGCCTTCGCCCGTCATGCTGCTCCTCTCTGCACCTCACGGGCCGACTCGTTAAGCTGCCCAGCCTGAACAGCCTCGGCTCGCGCGAGAGCGGACCGCGAGCGGGTCGGCTCGACTGGCGGTGCGGAGAGCAGACCCCCAATGCAACGAATACAACCTACGTCCCGGTAGCTTGCGATGTAGTGCCCCTTTCGGTCCCGGTGGTTGTATCGGAAGATGACGTCGACGAGCTTGCCGTGGAGCTTGCCGAAGGTCAATGCGTAGAGCCTGCTCAGCCATCGGTAGTAGGTCTCCATGCTCTTCATGTTCTGGGTGAAGTTGATGGTGATCAGTTCGTCGATCAGCTCGTCGGCCCTTTCGTTGACGAATCCCTCCAGCCGGGCTGGTGGGCCGCCGATGGTGGGCTGATAGAGCTGGGTAAAGACATAGGCGCCTGGCAGGGATTTGAGGAAGCGGAGCCGATCCATGTCTTCTTCGAGGCTGGTATCGCAGCCGTACATGAAGACGAACTCGACGTTGTCGCTGCGGTGGAAGTGGAACAAATCGTAGCGCTTTCTGATCAGCTCCAGGCCGCGTGCGCGGTTGAGACTGAAATAGTACGCCGGTCGAGTGAAGCGAGTATTGGAGCAGCGGATACGCCGGATGAGCCTGGCCAGGACCTCGTTGACCATGCGCAGATCCATGGTCTGAGTGAAGTTGACGGCGATATCGCGTGAGGCCATCTCCTCGAGAAGATCCGCTGCGCGTGGATGGGAGAGGATGTTGTCGTCGAGCAGGATGAGCTTATTGCGGCCCTGCAGGAGGCCGTCGAGATCGCTGACGACGCGCACACCGCCTTCCTTCTCGGGCACGATGCAGAAGGAGCAGCGCAGGGGGCAGCCGCGGGTGACGAAGCCGAGGGCACGGTCTCCGAGCTCGGGGTAGAGGGTGTAATCCGGCGGAAGCGCCTCGATCTCCGGCGGCAAGCGGCGCTGAAGATCGACACCGGAGCCACCGAAGGTAATCGCGTCTCCGAAACGCCGGCGAAGCAGCTCGATCTTTCGCTGCGAGGCGGCGGTGAAGAAGACCGAGCTCGCGAAAACCTGGTCGGCCGATCGCACCCGAGTGTCCCACCGCGCCAGCTCCACGCGCCTTCCCTGACTCTTCAGGTGTCGGCTGAGCTTCATCAGTGCGAGATTCGGCAACTGGCTGTCGATGTCGATGAGCAATGTCGTTTCCATCGGAAGGTGTCGCGGCCGAGGCGGTGATTGGCGCTCTGCTTGCTCCGGCAGGCAGAGCCTTTTCCCGCCGAGCTTCGAGGCTGCGCGACGAGCTTGCTCGCCAACAGTTACGATGAGCTGCATCGACGGCAGGTATCGGTCGAGAAGGCCGAGCCAGGCTGCCGCGCGGTTCGGGTCGGCCCAGCACGCGTCGGGTCGATCCATGATCACCACGCCGGGAGCCTCCAGCGGCGTGCCGTGGTGCGGGTAGGCATCGAGGATATGGCGCGTCGCATCGATGACCGGAATTGCCGCAGCTTCCTGCCACGCACGGAGCTCGGACCAGGACGAGCCGAAGTCGCACCCTTTTTCGCGCCACAGCCGGGTGTCGATACCCACTCCTTCCTCCAGAAGCTGACAGAGGGACTCCAGCGTGCGAATCGCGGGGACCCGCGACTTGCTGATCGCGCGGTAGTGCAGCCGGGTCAGGAACGCGACCGGGTCTGTCACGTGGGCGGCTCGGTCGAACAACGACCGAAGACGGCCAACGCGAAACAAAGGATCACCAAAGGTGAAATCGTCGGTACCCCGATGCGGTCGCGGGCTGCGTCCGTAGGCGAGCGTGAAGAATTCCGTGTTGCCGCTGCGAAAGCGGCCCCTGTACTTCTCAAGATGCTCCGGAACGAGGCGGAACTCGCGAGCCTTGAGTATCTCGACCCGGCCGCCTGCATCGATGCGGAGACCGTAGGCTCCGATTGATGTTCCGTCTGCCCTGCGGTCATAGGGAGCGTGTCGGGCGTGGATGCTCTCCAGGTGCAACGGCAAAGACGCGTCGGCGACAAGGTCCTCTGGTGCCGAAACGAGATGGGGAGCGAATCGCACTCCCGAGCAGGCGAGCGCGGTGAGGCGCAGAAGCTCTCGGCTGGCACGGCCGGCCGGAAGGATCGTCCATTTGCGAAGCGCGCGATTCAGGGAGAGCTGCCCGTTCCCGTTCCATCGCGCGTTCTCGTAGTCGATACGCAGGATGTACATCGCAGATCAGAAGCCTTGGCGTCGTGGCGCAAGGTGCTTCTTCTGGCGAATGGGAGGGGGAAAGTCCAGGGCGCCACGAAAGTGTCTCTGAGCTACGTTCATCCCAAGACCCATCAGACCTCCCCGCTGCCGCGGCGCCCGCATCGCGTTGGCGCTAAAGCGGGACACTGCACGAGCCGAACGTGCGCCATCAGGCGCGTGCGCTTCGCACGTCGCCTGCATGGCCTTGTTCGGCAGTTGCTCACAGAGGGAAGCATGTGCGTTCGTTGAAGGGGAACTTTGCATGAACGACCTCCACCATAGCTTCTCCGATGTACTTCCCATTTTCCTTAGTCAACGAGTACACCATGTTCTCGAAGCACTCATCCACCACGCGCCATTTCTCGCCCCAGCTCTTTGGAAGTGGAGCCTCAGGCGGTTGAATGGCAGGAAGAAGTCTGTGAGTCATCCAGCCAATCTCAGAGAACCTGTTCATGAACATTGCGAAGGTGGATTCCGAGAATCGCGGTAGAACGGCAAGCGGTTCCGT
>JBCKLP010000263.1:0-3053 GCA_038903735.1 Burkholderiales bacterium
CCGTCGCTCGGGCATCAGACGGTCTCCTTCTGGGTCTGTACGTGTAGCGTCGGTTCGATGGTATGCAAGTGGGTGCCAAATTCGATTACTGTTTGCTTAGCCGGATCACGGATAATTCCCACCGGATCATGGCCTTCAGCCACGGCGTCGATGGATTCACGCAGCATTTGCCGGAAAGCTGCGACGCCCCGATCGGAACTCGCAAGATTTTCGCGCGAACGGTCGTAGATCGACCCCTGACCCTCGAGCGCCATGCGGTCCTGCATCAAAGATTCCACGCCCCACCATTCCTCGTCGCCCGCTTCATAAACACCGGGCTCGGTGGGAATCCATGGCCCCCGATGCGCCATTTCGGGTGGCGTTTCGGTCTTTTGAACCAATTTCTTTTCGATGCCGGGATAAATGGTGATGAAAAAATTGAGCGTATGCGTGTCATCGGCCGGTGTACGAAACAGCATATTCTGGCGTGCACCCAATGCCTGTTCAGCGCGCCCCGAGGCAAAGCGGTTGCAGCTAGGGAAAATAAGCGATGTATATTTCTCCGCCGGAATGCCTTCGACGCGGCTAATATAATCGAAGCCATAGTCGCGATGATAGATTTCTATCTTTGGTCGCTTGGCGGCGTAGAACGGATAGGGTCCGGCGTGCAGCCAATGCAGGTGTGTGCCGTCTGCCGCATTCTCCGCTGACTGCAGCCAGTTACAGTGATCTGTAAATCCCCACACGTAACGTGTTCCGGCAGAATGCACGATAAGGTCATACTTGGGGAGCAGTGGCGCAGGATGTGGGCCGATGTATGCGAACACTAGGCCACCGGCATCTTGCACTGGATAGGCGGCCATAGAGACTCGATTCTTCATTGTGCTATCAGGTTCTTCGCAAGGTGTTTCAAGACATTTGCCTTGAGTATCGAACATCCAGCCGTGATAACAACAGCGAATGCCGTGCGTTTCCACACGACCGTATCTCAACGATGTACGACGATGCGCGCATTGTGATTCGAGCATACCAAGCTTCCTACTGCCATCGCGAAACAGCACGAAATCTTCGCCAAGCAATTTCACCATTTTCGGACGTTGGCCATTTACATCATCAGTGAATGCGACCGGCCACCAGTAACGCCGAAGCATATCGCCAGCAGGGGTACCCGCGCGCACGCCGGTAAGTCGTTGATTCTCTTCTTTACTGAGCATCGTAAGTATCTCCCGTCACTTCAAGCATGTTTATGCAACCAACGCGTTCAACATCTACTGCGTATTGGGTTTGCTGACCCGCGATAGAGATCTACTGTGGTTCCACCTTCGCTGCCCTCAGCAGCCTCGGCCAGCGCTCCAGTTCTGCAAGATGCAGCTTCCACAATGCCTCGGGTGTGCTGGGTGTTGGGTCGGACAATATCCCTGCCATGGATTTCCTGAATTCCTCAGTTGCCATGACCTGATTGATCCAGGCATTGAGCTTGTCGATGATTGGTTTGGGTGTGCCCGCAGGCGCGCAGACTGCTTGCCAGGATGTGACATCAAAACCCGGTACGCCCGACTCAATCATGGTGGGCAGATCCGGTGTGCTAGTTGATCGGCGGCCGGCGGTAATCGCAATACCGCGTGCACGGTTTTGCTTCATCAGCGCCGCAGCGTTGGCGGAGTCAACAAAAATGAAGTCCAGGCCGCCATTGGAAAGCTCTACGAAAGCCGGTGAGAGCGTCTTGTACGGGATTTGCACCGCATCGAAACCGGCTATCGATTTGTACATCTCGGCCATAGCCACCGAAATAGGCGCACCCACTCCAAACGAAGCTCGTGACCCCTTCAGCTTAAGCAAACGCGTGAGATCTTCGACGGTGGCAATATTTTGCGTGACATTCACCAGTAGCACGAAGGGCAGCGAGGTCAACTGAGCCACCGGCAAGAAGCTTTTAACCGGGTCGAATGGCAGGTTTCTGAACAGATAGACATTGCTCGCGAACGTGGAATTTAAAGCGGTCACGAGCAATGTATGACCATCAGGCTTTGCTCGCGAAACATATTCTGCGGCAATGTTGGTGGATGCACCAGGTTTATTCTCGACGATAACCGGAACACCTGCCAGGTCTTTTAATTGATTGGCGAGCTGGCGGGCCATGACATCCACAGCGCCTGTGCCTGCAGCGTAGCCAAGGACGAAAGTAATGGGTCGGTTCGGAAAGTCCTGCTGTGCCAATAATGGCAAGGGGCTGGCGCATAACAATCCAACCCAGAACAGCAAATTTTTCATGAAATAGGCGCACTGTGTTCTCCAGATCAGGAGGGCGGACGATCAGCTTGCGGTAGTCTCCTCGACCACGTCAAGTGCTGGCTGAATTGTGTGTAGGCGCGTGCCGAATTCAATCAATATGTTTTTCGCTGGATCACGGATGATGCCCCAAGGATCGCGCCCTTGCTCCACAGCATCTATGGAATCCTTGAGGATCTGGCGGTAGAGTGCTACACCCCGGTCTGAGCCGCCTAGGTTCTCTCGGCTTCGGTCATAGATCGGTCCCTGGCCTTCAACAACCATGCGATCCTGCATACCTGAAATCACGCCCCACCATTCCTCGTCGCCTGGCGGGTAAACCCCGCGCTCCGTGGAAATCCAGGGGTCAGGCTGCGGCCGATCAGGCGGAGGCTGAGTCTTGTGAATCAATTTGTCGGAGTTCGGCACCACTGAGATAAAGAAATTGTTTGTATGGGTATCATCGACTGGCGTGCGGATCAACATGTTTTGCCGGGAATCACCATATTCTACTCGTGCGCCCGCCCAGCGATTGCCGCTTGGAAAAATGATGGAACTGCATTTGTCCGCAGGCAAACCGGGCACATGACTGACGTATTCAATTCCGTAGTCACGCTTGAAATACTCGATCTTCGGACGCTTGGCCGCGTACATAGGATATGGCCCCGCGTGGAGCCAGAAAAGGTGCGTGGCATCGGCAGCATTTTCAGCCGATTGCAGCCAGTTGCAATGATCGGTAAATCCCCAGACGTAGCGAATGCCTGAGGCATGTACGAGCAGGTCGTATTTAGGCAAGAGAGGAGCCG
>JBCKLP010000264.1:0-3048 GCA_038903735.1 Burkholderiales bacterium
CAGGGAAGATGAAGACCTGAGCGAACGGCATTCATAGCTGCCCCAAGAGGCAATCTGGACGGGCTTCTTCGGGCTGTCAGCCCGCCAATTCCAATGCTATTCCCCGGTAAAACGGCCACTGCGGTTTCTGAGCGTCCAAGTTAGAGGGCCAAGTTATAGAGCATTTCAAACCCTATAATATAGGGCATACTAAGCCCCATGAAGGCCAGTTTGATCTATCGCATCAAGGAGGCCCACCGGCACGGTGTGATAGAGGGGGTAATTTGGGCAGTGCCCGAACCGGTACGCCCGTCCGAACATCGCTTCAAATACCGGCTGGTCTACCTGGTGGATGGCAAGCGGGTAGTGGGTTACGACAATGAACGCGGAAAAGGCGATCACCGCCACCTGCGAAGCGCCGAGAGGCGTTACGCGTTCAGCAGCGTAGCCACACTCCTTCTGGATTTCATGCGGGACATCGAGGAGAGCGAATCATGAAGGTTCTTGAAGTAAGGATCGGGGAGCCGCTTGCGGCAAGTCTTGACCGATTTGGCAAGGCATTAAAAAGTGCCAAGGCTGGCCGCGCTCCGAAGCCCTATTTTGGGATTGGCTTTCGGACCATGGCGCAATTTGGCGGGGTATTCACGCCGAAGCGGTGGGAGCTTGTGGAAAGCCTGAAGAAATCCGGGCCGCTCTCGATCTACGCACTAGCCAAGAAACTCGATCGCCATTACCGCAACATTCACAAGGACGTGACTGCGCTGTTGGAATGGACGGTTATCGAAAGGAACGACGCGGGGCTGGTATTCGTGCCCTGGGATGAAATCGACGTACGCTGGCCGCTGCAAGCGGCGGCCTGAGCGGTATCTCGAAATGTTGCAACAACTCTGGCGCGGAACTTCACCATCTATAAGTCGCGCGTACCGGACCCGGGCGTTTTCACCAGCCGCATAGCGAAGGCAAACCTGGCAACGCCCGCGATAGCGAGCTGAGGCGCATCGCGATGCGTCGGATTGATGAGCCAGTTCCTGGAATTCGGCACGATGGCGCTCGGCACGCTCAGCAATGCGGCCCTGCCCTGGCGCAGCCACGCAGCGCCGATGGCTCTGCTCATCGCGCTATCCTGGACCCATTCGCCGACGAGAAGCGAGTCGCTTACCGTCTCGCGGAGAATTCGCTCCCCCACCTCGATTTCCAGCAGTTGATAGTGGCTTGGCAGTCCACCCAGGAATTCGATTTCGAGATGCACGAGCGCTTCCAACAACGCGAGCGCTGGATGCTCAGCGGTGTAGAGGATTGCGTGGCCCGGCGAGTGCCATCGCCCTCCCGCCCGTAGCCCTCCGCCGCCGGACAACTCGGCGTGATTGCTGATGCGCCAGAGCTTCAAGGCCGCAACGACTTGCTAGGCAAAGTAGCCTTCGTCAATGCGAGTCAGAAGTTCGTCGACCAAGCGCGCTCCGGCCTCCGTGCGAACCATCTCGAGCGCACACCTGCCTTTGAACTGCTTCTTCGGGACGCGCAGCCAATCGAGCGCCTTGGCATGCTCGCCGAAAACAATGTCCGCCAAGGCGACAGTCCGTGCCAGTCGCAACGCCCGATCGGACTCCTCGACGCTCAGCCGCTCGTTCCTGGCGATGCGGTGAGACAACGTACGTGGAGGAATGATGAAGGCCAGATCCTCGCCGCGCATCCCTGCTGCGGCGAGGTGTTTCAATGCTTGCGGCGCCAGGCGATTGCGGGCCATCGCCGCCACCACAATCGCCGATTTTGGCAACGTACGCAGCCCAAGCAGCTCGGCAATGCGCCTCAACAGTGAAGACCCCATTGTGAAGACCCCATTGCCGCTGCCGGCGCAGGAGAGAATTCCAGGATTGCAGACATGGAGTAGCTCGCAGTAGATGGCAATCTGCCTTGAGCGTACCGGCATCTTGCCATCACGGCAAGGTCAAGTCTTTTCCAATTCAAAAGCGCAGCGCTGACCCTGGGCGCGGAAGCAGCCATCAGGATCGGCGTCAACCGGGCTCGCCCCGACGCCAATCTCGGGGCGTCCCATTTCGAGCCGCTGCGCTCCATTGCCTCGTTTGCGCGAGATGGAGAACAGTTCTTCGACGACCTTTCCAGGACCTGAGATCTCCTGTTAGACATTGCGTCTACACCCCTGGGAAGTCTTGAGGGCACCACAACACAACGGTAAAGTTGTGTTGTGATTCCTGCCCATGATCCATCAACCGGAAATCTGCCGCCCGGCGAGCATCTCGCCGACTGGGCTTCGATTGTCGAGCGGTTCGGTACGACGCCGTGGCGCAGGCAGTTGCTGGACGGGCTGGCGCTCGCATTGCGAGATTTGCGCGTCGCCGGCTGCAAGCGCGCCTACATCGACGGCAGTTTCGTCACCACCACGGAGCAGCCGGCTGATTTCGATGCTTGCTGGGAGCTCGATGCGTGGACTTCGACCGCATCGACGAGGTGCTGTTGACCTTTGACGCAGGTCGCCGTACACAAAAGGCGAAGTACGGTGGCGAACTCTTTCCAGCCACCGATGCGGCAGACCCGCTCGGCACGCTGTTTCGCAACTTTTTTCAGCGCGACCGCGACGGCAATGCCAAGGGCATCATCATCATTGACCTGGAGAACTTCGAATGATTACCAACGAACGGCAGTACCAGATCAGCAAGGCCCAGGCGGCGAAGTTCCTCGCTGCCATTGATGCGCCGGACACCAATGCTCGCGCGCCTCACCCGCGGGATGCTCGCGCGTTTCACCCGCGGGCGCGCAAGGCGCTACGCGAGGCTGCACAGAGCCAGCTCGACGAGCTGTTGGCAGAACTGGGCGAGTACGAGCGTCTGCGCGACGGGCAATTGACCTCGATCACCGCCGAATCCATCGCCGAATTGGCGTCGGCCTTGATCAAGGCCCGCATCATGCGCAACTGGACACAGAAGGAACTGGCCGACAAGCTGGCGGTGGCCGAGCAGCAAGTCCAGCGCTACGAGGCGACGCAGTACCGGGGCGTATCGGTCGAACGCTTGCAATCGGTGGCCGACGCGCTCAGCTTGCGTGTCCGAGCGG
>JBCKLP010000265.1:0-3046 GCA_038903735.1 Burkholderiales bacterium
GCCTCGGAGCGCATCTACGCACCTATATCCACAAAGGGTTCTCTTTTAAGTACGCTCCATTGACTCCAACTCGCTGGAATACCTGACCAAAAAACCGCTACATTTCTTGTAGCTTATTGCCACAGAATTTCTAGCGCATTACCTGATAAGGACATCAGGTAGCCCGCTGAGATCCCTGCACTGAAATGTGCTCCGATCGGGCCAATACGAAGGAAATTCTCATGGCAACACTCAACGCCAGCAACAAAGCGGCCAGTAGCCGGCAATCCCCAACAGACGACTACTTTCTCCGTTTCAACGCTGTACAACAAGCAGTAGGGCTCTCCCGAACCACAATATGGCGGATGGAACGAGCCGGTGCCTTTCCTAGGCACCGTCAATTGTCCTCAAACAGCGTTGGCTGGGTGCAGGGCGAGGTCAACGCCTGGCTAGTCAGCCGTCCGACGGTGGGGGTGTCGTCATGAGACACCTAATAAGCGATGGGGAAATCCTCAACTCTGTAAAGATAGTTTCGCCAGAAGAGGCTGCGTCAAATAAGGCGGAACTTGTGATGTTGAAGGCATCCATTCGCGTCGCCGCTATGTCAGGGAAGACACTTCGCGTAATCAAATGGCCAAACGGCATCGCCGCTTTGGTGGACTGCGACCCTGTCGATACTGAACATTGGGAGCAATTGCTCTTGAAATCATACCGGGGCGCCATTCGTGGAAACCCCGGCCAATACTCAGTCGAGGTTTGAGATGAAAAACGATACCAAGTCAATTCAAGTCTCTCCGCAGCCTTTGGTAAATCTGGAAGAGGCAAAGAGCTTTCTGGATATGTTCGCGCCGGGAGAAAGACTCACGTTTCAGACCTTTGCCGAGGGTACGAATGATTCCGGCCCAAAGCAACGCGCGAGGATCCTTCACGGAACTATCGACGAACTTGGGGAACGCTTAAAAACCCTAAATGCCGATGGGGCCGGGATATTTTTCATGGTCAACGCAGGCGACTGCCTCGGGCGCTCAAAAAGCAACGTAGTTCGTGTCCGCGCGCAATTTGTCGATTTGGACAGTGCGCCAATTGCCCCCGTATTAGAGGCACGCCCGCAGCCGTCAATTGTCGTAGAAAGCAGTCCCGACAAATGGCACGCCTACTGGCTCATTGACGACTGCCCACTTGGGCAGTTCACGGCGTGCCAAGTAGCCCTTGCGAAGAAATTCAATGGCGATCCAAGCGTGAAGGATCTGCCACGGGTAATGCGAGTTCCCGGGTTTTTGCATCAGAAAAGCAAGCCGTTTCTGACCAGGCTCGCGGACATCAAACAATTGGAGAGAGCATAAAAATGGAAACCATACAAAACTTATCGGGCCCGGTACGGTACCCACACCAAAGGCTTATTGCGGAATTAGGCCTGAATATCCAGGAAAACACTAAGCCAAAGCGTACGGCCGGTCCATCAACAAAGGGCGCAAATAAATTGCAGACGACCCCCGAGACAGGAACTAAGTTTCAGGCAATTTACGAAGGCGCGCGTAATAGCGCGCTGACAAGCCTTGCCGGGACATTGCGTCGTAAAGGCGTAGAGGAAGAAATTATCCGTGACTTTCTACTTACCCAAAATCGAGCCGCATGTATTCCTCCGTTGCCCGATGAAGAAGTCGAACGAATCGCAATTAGCGTTGGACAGTACGAGCCTAACCTTGAAATCTGCGAAGCGAATACCTTTACCGATGCCGACAATGCCACACGATTTGAAATTAATTGGAAAGATCGGGTTCGATATGTGCCGGAGTCGAAGACGTGGCTATTATGGGATGGATCGCATTGGGCCCGGGATACTTCGGATTTTGTCATGGAACTGGCCAAGGAAACGGCGCGTCGAATATATGAAGAAGGCGCAGGACTCCAGGACGAGAAATTCAGGATCAATTTTGCAAAGCACTCGGCGAAAAGTCTTCAGGCAGAGCGTTTGAGGGCGATGGTGAAGCTTGCCGCCAGCATCCCCAGCCTCGTGGTTCACGCGGCCAATTTGGATGACAATCCTCAGCTACTAGGTGTAAAAAATGGGGTCATAGACCTTGAGACCGGGGAGCTTAGAAGCGCTCGGCAAGAGGATTTGATGACCAAGCAGGCACCAGTGGAATTCGATCCAAAGGCGAAATGCCGGCAATTTGAGGCATTTATCAAACAGATAATGAAAGGTGATGAGGAACTCATCTCATATCTGAGGCGTGTTATGGGGTATTGCCTGACTGGATTAACCGACGAACAATGTCTTTTCTTTTTCTATGGCTCGGGGGCCAATGGCAAAAGTACTTTTCTAAACGTAATTAAAGATGTACTCGGGGACGACTACTGCAAGCAAACCCCAGCGGAAACGCTAATGGCTAAGAAAAACGGCAGGAACGCCTCGAATGACATAGCCCGTCTGGCAGGTGCTCGTGCTGTTTTGAGCAACGAGATTGAAGAAGGATCTCGCTTAAGCGAATCATTAGTCAAAGAGATGACCGGCGGAGACCAGATCGCGGCACGCTTTCTTTTTCATGAATATTTTGAATTCCGCCCTCAATTTAAGATAATCATCGCCGGAAACCATCAGCCCGTTATCCGAGGTAATGACATGGGCATCTGGCGGCGTCTGCATCTAGTTCCATTCGCTGTGACGATCCCTGTGAGAAAACGCAACCCCAAGCTCTCCCAGAATCTCCGGAAAGAAATCCCGGGAATTCTGAACTGGGCACTTCGGGGTCTTCGCGAATGGAAAAATGGCGGACTGAAGCCACCAACGGCGGTTATAAAGGCTGTCACTGAGTACCGCTCGGACATGGATATTCTTGGCCAGTGGATCGAAGAAAGTTGCATCCAAGGATCCAACTACGAAATAGGTGCCGCATTTGCGTACTCTGATTACCAAGAATGGGCAAGAAAGGGCGGATTTCAAATTATGTCGCGAAATGGCCTAGGGCGACGCCTGAAAGAGCGCTTTACCGGACGGCACACGAACTCTGGAAAGGTGTATTCAGGCTTTACCCTCAAGAGCTGGGCCGCCCACCTATAGTCACGT
>JBCKLP010000266.1:0-3025 GCA_038903735.1 Burkholderiales bacterium
ACGGATTATTTTGGTTTATTGCCCCGCTTAAATTTACTGGTCATGCGCGCTTTGGGCGCTAACCGGATAAGCACGATAATACTATATACACCTTGATATTCAGTACATAAATCTCCATAATAAGTACCATTATCAGTACTTATTATGAGGGGATCATGAATTCTATCACCGTTGCAGAACTAAAACGTCGTGGCATGGCCGCAATCGAGGATGGGCTTCGCCATGGGCCCGTGCACATCGTTAAACGTAACAAGCTAGCCGCTGTAGTGCTCACTGAGGAGGAATACCAACGCTTGGTACACGGCAAAGCTTATGTACCTGCCGGGATGAGCGCCGTGCAATGGTTACTGAGCCAACCATCCGCAGGCGCAAAAGACAAGGCTACTCTGGACGCCGAACTTCGCGCTGAGCGTGACGTTTGGGGCACTGCGTGATCGCTTTTTTCGACGCCAGTGCGCTCATATATAGAATCGAGGGCGTGGAACCGTTTGGCACAAGCGTCAGGGATGCACTTGAGCAGGCTGCAGCCAAAAATCCTGATATGGGTGCTGCCATTAGCCGTCTTTCATGGCTGGAGTGCCGCGTTCGTCCGATGCGCGAAAACAACCACCTTACGCTCGCTCAATTCGATGCATTTTTCAATCGCCCAGATCTGGTGTGGGTGGAGCTTACTCAAGCTGTGATCGAACTCGCCACCGTAATTCGCGTACGCCACGGGTTGCGCACACCTGATGCTTTACAGGCGGCCTGCTGCCTGCAGCTAGGTGATGAGCATATCTTCTTCACGGGCGACGCTGGCTTTCAGCGCGTGGCAGGTTTGAATGTGTGGTTGCTGACATGAAACTGACAACCTGCGAATTCCACGGTCATTAGGCCACCCAGTCCACGAACATCCGGCCACTGATTCCATGCCGATCCGGCCACCCCTGTCAGGGAGCGACGCAAGATAACTTTCACATACCAGCCGGACAACTGCCGTAAGGTCACGACGCGCGCTTTTCTGATTTTTCTCGAACAGCGCGGCTGGCTGGAATCGGCCGCGGAGATCGAGCGTCGGGCGATTCTCAACGGGCGCAACTTTTCGCGACTGCGTTTCCCTTCGGAGTGACTTGCCGAAGAAGAGAAGCAGTTATGCGCGCCCGTGCGGGAGCTACCTGCCCCTGCGTCGTCCGCGCGACCAAATCTTCGATATCACGCAATGCCGTAGAGCTGTTGAAACAAACTCTGGGAAAAACTGGGGTGGACGGCAGCTTGTATTTAGCGTGCATTATGATGTATGTTTATACGTACAGACAGGAGGTGACATGAGACAAGTTGCTTTTACCGAACTCCGCAACCACGCCAAAGCGTTTTTTGATTTAGTGGAAACCGGCGAAGCCATTCGGATATTGCGTAACGGAAAACCGATCGCAGATATTGTGCCTGTTGTCCCCGACCTACCTTCGTGGAAGCGCAGAACCGCACAACCATTAGTGTTGGATGGCGTTTCAATCAGCAAGATGATTCTCGAAGACCGTGAGGCATAACCCAGAATGCGGGTTTTCTTCGATTCATCCGCATTCGCCAAGCGTTACGTGCATGAGCCAGGCACGGAAGCCGTGTTGTCGTGGTGCGACCGCGCTACGGAAATTGGGCTGGCTGGTATCGCGCTGCCAGAGATTATTTCCGCTTTCTGTCGTCTGCAACGCGAAGGCAATATCACACCGATTCAATATCAACAATTGAAATTGTCGCTACTATCAGACATTGAGGACTTGGCGATTGTCGACATGACGCCGGTGGTTGTTCGGCAAGCTGTATTGAGTTTGGAGGGTAATGTGGAGGGTAATGTACTGCGCGGTATGGACGCGATACATATTGGTTGTGCGGTGGCACTGCAAGCCGATGTATTTGTGTCGGCGGATCAACGTCAGCGCGAAGCAGCGGCACGAGCGGGACTCACCGTGGAAAAAGTCTAGCCATGTCTGGCATTGTGGTCACTTGCTTTCGTGCGATGCACGGATCACTCGGTAGATACCTTGCAGCGCCTGACGGAAAATCTTTTGGTCGAAATCGCTGTTGGATACAGGTATATCTTCCGGGTGTCGTGCGTTGTCAGAGAAACTATTTTCTTCGGAGGCTGCTTGACGTTAACCTTCCAGGTCTGTAATGTATCTACATGGATATACAAAACGGAGGTGTGCGATGAGGCTGCAAATATCAAAATGGGGTAATAGCTTGGCCGTGCGATTGCCGGTTGAATGCACTCGCGCTACTGGTCTGAAAGAGGGGGATAGTGTGGAGGCCAGCATCACCCAGGCTGGGGAAATCACGCTGGCACCTGAGCGAGCCTTCGACAAGGCCGCCTTTCTTGCGCGCATTGCCAAGCTGCATGCTTCCATGACTATGACTGAGCCGGTTGTGGAAACCATGCGGCAAAAGGCTCGCTACTGATGATCTACGTCGATACCAGCGTGATGGTTGCGCTGTTGACCGTTGAGCCAGGAACGCAGGATGTTACCGCTTGGTATGCTGGGCTGCGCGATACGCCAACCAGCTCGGATTGGCTGCTGACAGAATTCTCAAGCGCCCTGTCGATCAAGCTGCGCACTGGCCAAATCAACGAGGCCAACGCAAAGCGGGTGCGCAAGGAGTTCGAGTTGCTGGCAGGCGGTGGTCTGCGCATTGTTCCAGTCAGTCGCGAAGCATTCGGGCGGGCTGCGGAAATGGTCAAGCTGCATGGTCACGGCCTGCGTGCAGGGGATTCGCTGCACCTTGCCGTTGCTCTGGAATTGGGTGCAAGCCACATGGCTACGCTGGACGGGACGCTGGCAGCGAACGCAAAGCGCAGTGGCATGAAGTTGATCGAGGATGTCAAATCTGGGAACCCCTGATCTCTCCAGCTATAACGCTGTCAGCGGGGGAAGGCCTTCCCGAAGTACAAGATCCGGCCGATCAAGATGAAATACATTGAGCCCGAGGGGGCCAAGCGGGGCGACTGGATTGCCTATTGAGCCGGAGTGGTCGCCTATGGATCGCCACGGCC
>JBCKLP010000267.1:0-3016 GCA_038903735.1 Burkholderiales bacterium
CGCTTCCCTCTGACTTGGGGGAGTTACGAGGGGGCGTAGGCCCCCTTGTTCAAAATAATACGCAACAGATTGACGGAGACACACAATGACAAACGCCCGCTATGAGGTGGTGAGCCCTGTGGGTGATGCGCGTGATGCCGGTGGTGCCGCGAAGAAGGCCGCGTCCGCAGCGCCACTGGCCGACCTGAACGGCAAGCGTCTGGGTCTGTGCTGGACAGCGTTCACCAATGGCGATCTGGTGCTGCATGCCTTTAAGGCGCATCTTGCCAAACGCTTTCCTGCTCTCGAATTCGTGGAACTCCCGCCTGGGCGTGGGTTGCGCTGGGGAGAACATCCCGAGCCGGACATCGTGGATCTCGCGCGCGAGCTGCGCATCGATGCGGCGCTGATCACCGCAGGCTGTTGAGGGACCTGCGCGCCCGCCGTGTCGCGGGCGACCTCCTGGCTTGAGGCGGCCGGCATTCCGGCGGTCGGCGTGACCTGTCGCGGCTTCACGCCGCCGGCGCGTCTGGTGGCGCGCGCCGAAGGCGTGCCCGGCGTGCGCCTCCTGGAGTTTCCGCCGCCCAATATCGGCGCTATGCGCAAGGAGGATATCGAGCTCGCCACGCTGGAGCGCCTGGACGATCTGGTGGCCCTGTTCACGCAGGCAATGCCTGGCGCGGCAGCGGCTGCCGACACTGCGGCGCCCGCAGCAGGGGCGCGCGATATCGTGTTCAGCGGCGATCTGCGCGAGGTCAATGATTTTTTTCTTGGCATGGTCTGGTCCGATGGATTGCCGATCATTCCGCCTACGCTCGCCGAGGTCGAGGCCATGCTGGCCTTCACCGACCGCGCACCCGGTGAAGTCATCGGCCTGCTGCCGCCCACGCGTCTGCCGGCCACCGTCTGGAAGGTGGCGGTCAACGGGGTGATGGCCGGCTGCCGGCCGGAATACCTGCCGGTGCTGCTGGCCATCGCCGATGCGGTGGCCGATCCGCGCTTTGGTATCGAGAACGTCGGCAGCACCGTGGGTTTGACGCCGCTCATCATCCTCAACGGCCCTATCATCAAGGAACTCGGATTCAACTCGGGGCAGGGTGTGCTGCGCCCGCAAGCGCAGGCCAACATCAGTGTCGGGCGTTTTCTGCGCCTCCTGATGGTGAATATCGCCGGCTACCGCCTGGGCGAAAGCGACATGGCAACCTTCGGGCGCAACTATTATCCCGTGCTTGCGGAAGCCGAGGACGAAAGCCCCTGGCAGCCGCTGTCGGTGGATCGCGGATTCGCTGCCGGCACCAACCTCATCACCGTGCAGTCCGCCGATTCCACCACGCACAGCTTTCTCACCGAGGGCCCGGCCGAAAGCCACCTGCGCGTGATCGCCCGCGAAATGGTGCGTGAACTGGGCGGCAACCTGTTGGTGGCGATGGAGCATTTCGGCGAAGACACCTCGCCGGTGCTCGGTCTCACGCCGCTGGTCGCCGGAATACTCTTCAAGGCCGGATTTTCCAAGCTGGACGTGAAGCGCTGGCTGTTCGATCATGCGCTGGTGAGCGCGCGCCTGTTCGACGAGCAACTGGCGCGCATCGAGCAGGGCTACGATCTGCACGAAGCGGTGCGCCGCGGCTCGCTGGACAAACGCTTTGCCCTCAGCAAGGATCCGGAGCGCCTGGTGCCGGTGCTGCGCCGGCCCGAGGAACTGCAGATCGTGGTTTGCGGCGCGCCCAATCGCAATCGCAGCTTTTTCGCCGGACAGTTCGGAAAATATGGTGGAGACATTTCCCGGGAAATCCGGCTGCCCGCCCAATAGGGGACAGACCACGTTTAGACAGACCACGTTTTCCGAGACAGATGTCAGCTTGTTTGAAAGACGATTCCAGAAAACGTGGTCTGGCCCCAGGAGGAAAGACATGAAATGCTTTGCAGCCTTGTGTAGCTTGCGGCAGGCGATGGGGTTTGTCGCCGCTTTCTTTCCTGCGGCGGCGCTCGTGGCACAGGATTTCCCGGCGCGAACGGTGCGCATCGTGGTGCAGGTGCCGCCGGGCGGGCTGCAGGACACCATTGCGCGCGCCACGGCACAGGAGCTTTCCACAATTTGGGGCCAGCCGGTCATCGTCGAGAACCGGCCCTCGGCCGGCGGCATCCTCGCCGCCGAAGGCGTGGCGCGTGCGGCGCCCGATGGTCATACCCTGCTGCAGACCGGGGGCAGCACGATACTGGCCAACGAGTTCCTCAGGAAAAGCCTGCCCTACGATTCCAACAAGGATTTTGCGCCGGTCACCATCCTGATTGCCTCCAACAACATTCTGGTCGGCAGCCCCAAGCTGACGGCCAACACGCTGCAGGAAATCATTGCGCTGGCGCGCGCCAAACCGGGCGCTCTCAATTACGGCAGCCTCGGCATCGGTCACGCTACGCATGTGGATGTCGAAACCATACTGCGCGAAGCGGGCATCCAGGTGACGCACGTGCCCTACAAGGGCGGTGCGCAGGCGCTACAGTCGCTGGCCGCCGGTGAGATCGATTTTGCCATTACCGGCATCACCGCGGCAATCCCAATGGTGAGGCAGGGACGCTTGAAGGGCATCGCCTATACAGGACTGAAGCGTAGCGAGCTGTTTCCCGATATGCCCACGGTGGCGGAAGCGGGATTTCCCGGCTTCGAATCGGGAAGCTGGTTCGGCTGGCTCGCGCCCGCGAGCACGCCGCGTCCCGTCATCGACCGGATAGCCGCGGACGTGAAGCGCGTCATCAGCGTTCCCGCCTTCAAGGACAAGTTCATCACGGCCGGTGGGCATGAGCTGATGGCAACGCCGGCTGCCGAGTTTGGCCCCATCCTCGAACGCCAGCGCAAGGCCTTCGCCGCCAAGATCAAGCCGCTCAATCTGAAGATGGAATAGCCGCGGGGACAGACCACGTTTAGCCAACTCCGGGGACAGACCACGGTTCGCCGACACGATGCAAGCCAAGCTCGCATTGCCTCGGCGAACCGTGGTCTGTCCCCAAGCTAAACTGAAGTTCCTCCCCCAAAAAAGCG
>JBCKLP010000268.1:0-3008 GCA_038903735.1 Burkholderiales bacterium
CAAAATCAAGGAGGAGAGCCGACTATGAAAAAAATGATTGTGATGGCAGCGCTTGCCGTTGGGACCTTCGCATCGATTCAGCTATCCTATGCTGCCGATACTTGGCCCGTAAAGCCGATTCGGATCGTATTGCCCATTCAGGCTGGCGGCGGGGCACCTGAGCAAGTGTTACGCGTGTTGGCGGCAAAGCTCAGTCCGAAATGGGGTGTTCCAATAACTCTCGAATTCAAGCCCGGTGCGGGTCTGATTCTTGGAACCGAGTATGTCGCACGCGCGGCTCCGGATGGTTACACGCTGCTGTCAACTCTGACCGCGCATGTGCAGACACCGTCCTTGTTCAAAAAACTGCCATTTGACACGGTGCGTGACTTTGCCCCTGTAACTCAAACAGTTGCCGTGGAAATGGTCTACGCGGTCAGATCAGAATCTCCATATCGCACGCTGAAAGAATTTTTGGCGGCCGCGAAAATCGCGAATCCCCATTTGAGCTATGGTTCGACTGGGCAGGGTTCCTCCTATCACCTCTTCGGATTTGCCCTGTCAAACGCGAATGGCGCAAATATGCTGCATGTGCCTTACAGGGGCGAAGTCTTAGCATTGACAGATTTGCTTGCTGGGCGAATTGATTCAAGCTTTGGGTCATTTCCCTCAACCCTGCCGCATATCAAATCCGGGCGCTTGAGAGCTTTAGCCGTAGTTGGTACAGATTCTTCACCGATGTTTCCCGGACTGCCTTCAATCAATGAGTTTGGAATACCCAAATTGCACAGCTGGTTTGGAATTCTTGCGCCACGAGGCACGCCTACAGACGTAGTTCAAAAAATTTACGTGGGCATCCGGGAAGTCCTGACGGACGGCGAAGTATCAAAGAGTTTGGTCGCTCAAGGCATCCGCCCGGTCGCGTCCTCACCGAGAGAGTTTGCTCAATTGATCGAGGCTGATTTAGGAAACTGGAAGAAAATTATTGCCGAGACGGGAATGAAACCACAGGAGTAGTGCGCGTTTTTATGTGAGTGTGAGCCTAGGCTCAATAGACAAAACATTGGCGCACCGTTACGATGCGTCTCGCAATGTATTGCAAACGCCCCAATTTCATTGGCAATTCAGGTACCGAGAACAGACCGCTGTACTGCTCAAAGAAAGGTTTCCTGATGAGGAGATTCGGCGTCGCCGGCGTGACTCCGCGGTAGGAACCGCCCTTACGGGCGGCCCCCGCACAGTCCCCGGCGTGCAGTTTTCCCGCACCGGGTTCTTCGGTTGCACTCGCTTCCGCGAAGCGGACATACCACCGTCCGCCCGATGCTATTCCCCGCAGTGAGGTTGGCTCACGTTGTTCCGATCCGACAGTGTCCGGCATGAGTTTCCTTTGCAGGCTGCGTGCTCCCGTCAGGTCCTTCCCCCTGTACGTGGCTTTCCCACGCTCCGAGTACTACGCCTGATACGACTCCCCAAAAACATCCGGCAGGCTTTCCCTTTCACAGTACTCCTTTGCCTTCCTGCACCGCTTTCCAGTCCGCCACTTAGGTTTCGGCATAACTCTGTGTCCGGGTTTCCCCTTGCGTGTCTCAATATCCGCATACCTTACGACAGCCTTCCCACAGCCAGGAGCCTATGGGGCCTCCCAAGTTCTTCGACGCATCTCTTCCTACATGCCACAGCCTGAGGACTCCGGCGGATTTCCACATCCTCGCCTTGACGGATGCTTCCTATTGGCTTCGGAATACGTTAAAACCCTCGCCATCCGCCACAAACTTATTTCGAAGCTGTGCCAGCTTTCAGGGCACACGGTTGCCCCTGCGGCCTGCAGGATTCTCTGTGTACGCTTCCACCGACTTTGTTCGCCAGCTCGTTACCTCCTGACTCCGCTGCAAGTGCAACACTCGATACGGGAGGGTGGCTAACCCTTGCCCGACTGGGACTCTCACCCAGCAAGATGCGCCAAGCTTATCTTGGCGCGATAACGTTTGAATTCACCGGCCTTGCGCGGCTTTATGCGCCAGGCCCGGTGGAATGATGGGTTATGCCGCAATTTCGACGTACTCGACGCGGCTAGCCGGCGGAGGAATAGGCGTGCCATCTTCGCGCATGCCTTCGAGATGGAATTCAATAGCTTCACGGATCTGTGATTCCACTTCTTCAATCGTGCTGCCCGTAGCAATACATCCGGGAAGGTCTGGAACATATGCAGAGAAATTACCTTCAGCCTTCTCAATTACGATTGCGTAGCGCGTGGGTTCCTCATTTCTTCAAGCCAGATTGCTTCAGGATACTGTTTAGCGTGCCAGGTGCCAAGTCATCGGAGGGTTTTCATCGGAGGGTTTTCATCGGAGGGTTTTCCCGGAACCGTGACACGACCGGGCTTTATCAAATGTTTGAATTGACGGTGACTGCCTTGCGTCGCCACAAGAAACCATCCGTCGTCTTGGATCATTCGCAGAATTTCACTGACTTTCATACAGTCAGCATACCAAGGCGTTGAATGCTACGCAGAGCAGTGCGTTCTTTTCGGCATAACGTCTTGGTGTGCGCGGCGGGCCAACACAATGCTCAATGATGGCACGGCACTGGCGGCCCGTCCGCACCACCTGGAGTCATGCGTTCGGCCTCCTGACCACCGTACAGATCAAGTTGCTCGTCACGACGATACCGATTCCACAACTTCTCCAAGGCCCGAACGTCTTCGGCCGAAGCAATCCCAAAACGGCCCAGAGAGAGAATCACGGCACGTACAGACACCCTCGGCGGCGCAGCATGGCCCTGGGAGCCGCAACTCGGACATGTCATAACCGCAGGCAGGATGCCCCGTGCCGAACGAATCGACTGGAGCATGGCATCGAGTCGATCCCGCAGTTCGATTAACTGCGCCATCGACATTGATCTGTTCCAGTCGCAACACAAGACACCCACCATTTCCGGGAACCAAGTTCTATGGGCGTCACCTGATGGCATTCTGCCCATCCTTTCCACGGAACGTATAACGTAGAAGTAATCGGCCTGCGCGGTTTTCC
>JBCKLP010000269.1:0-2993 GCA_038903735.1 Burkholderiales bacterium
ACTATCTGGCACTGATCCGGTTTGTGGCTGCCAGAAGGGTACGCCTCTCGCGATTGATACCCCGCACCTTGCGGTGCTTCGTTACATTGTCAGAGTCGCTGTTTATTCAGACTCCTAGATTCACCCGGTGACACGGGCGGTTCCCTCCTCTACAGTGAGAACAACTTCTACAGGCGACTTCGTGTCGCAGTTGATTTTCCTATCCGTGACCCGATGATGCTCAAGCCTGAAGAGTGCACGGCACTGATCCGCCACGAGAACGAGAAGGTCGGCAAGATCATCCGGTCACAGGGAACCTGGCGCCAGCATGGAATAAAAACAATCTGCGTCCGCTTTTTCCGGAATAATCCTTAGGACTTTTGACGGAGATCAAATCCCAGTGATCGCCCAGTGCGCCGAGAGTCTGGCGCAGGCGTACATTTCTCGCGTCGATTCGACACTGGAAGGAGAGGCGGAAATGGAAGTCATGGAAAGCACGTCCGCAACAGGTACGAAGATTCGGCCGTTGTTGACCCACGCGGCGATTTACGTGTGGGACCTGCCGAAGATGGCTTCGTTTTATGAAACGGTGCTGGGCCTGGTGCGCACCGACGAGGGGCATGCAAGCAGTGCTCCTGTTGAGTTTATTTTCTTCACCAACGATTCGAGCGAGCATCACCAGTTTGTGCTGGTCACCGGTCGTCCCAGGGATGCGACCTTCAGTGTCGTGAACCAGATGTCGTTTCTGGTCCGGTCACTGGCCGAAGTGCGCGAAGTTCACCGCCAGGCGCAGCGCTTTGGCGCAAAGATTTCACGCTGCACGAGCCATGGCAATGCCTGGTCGGTGTATATCCAGGATCCCGAGGGCAACCAGGTCGAGGTGTACACGCATACGCCCTGGTACGTTCCGCAGCCGCACCTGGATCTGCTCGACCTCACGAAAAGCGATGCAGAGATCTATCGTGAAACCGAGGCAACCTGCCGCAAGGATCCGGCATTCTGCACGCGCGAGGAATGGGTCGAACGCACCGCCGCGCGTTTGCAGTAATCAGGACGGACTATCCGGGTTCAATCCTCCGCAGTGAACCCGGAAGCTTTGACTATCGATCCCCAGCGTTCCAGTTCGCGCCGGATGATCTGGCCGAATTCCTCGGGCGTGGTGACGAGCGCCTCGTTGCCGAACTTGGCCAGGCTCTCCCGCATTTCTTCGGTCCTGAGCAGGCCCGCGACTGCGGCATTTAATCTGGCGACCGTCTGCGGCGGTGTCTTCGCTGGCATGAAGAATCCGGTATGGCCGGCCACTACCACGTCCTTGTATCCCGACTCGACCATGGTCGGCACATCACGCTGCACTCATGGGGCATCTCCTGGCGGGTAGCCGGGCAGCTTAGCAAAACCACGCGCGCATGGCTTGGCCCGAGTCCCCGTCCGGGCCCGATACGTTGCCGCTGCAACCATCCGAAGGGGATGGTCAGGAGAGCGCGGCGCGGCGTGCCATGCGTCCGGGCCGGTGGTGAAGGTGTCCTGAGCCAGCAACGAGCGTAGCCGCACCACCTCTCCGATGACGATGAGCGCCGCTTGCCGAGGTGATGGCCCGGTACCACTTCGAACGGTACGCCATGCCGCGCGAGGAAAGCCATCTCCTCACCGCCGCGGCCGAAGATGAACGGATCATCGCAACAGGCGCCGCCAAACCCGAACGATACCGCGCCTCCACGCCGCCTCTACATCCGTCGGACATTTACCCGGAGAGTGTGAATGGCGATTTTTCAGACCGTCCTCGGGTTGACATGGATCAAAAGACGGCCGGCGTCTGTCTCCCAAACTGCGTGCGGGATCCTGCAGAGCGAGGGCATAGATGATGGCATCGCAGAAATACAAGCAATGGTCGGTAGTAACAGCGAGCACGACCGCGTTCACGGTGTGTTTCATGGTGTGGATGATGTTCGCCGTGATTGGCATTCCGATCAAACAGTCGCTGGACCTGAACGAAACACAGTTCGGGATACTGGTGGCGATGCCGGTGCTCACCGGTTCCCTGACCCGTCTGCCGCTCGGGATGTGGACCGACCGGTTCGGCGGGCGCATCGTGTTTTTCATACTGATGCTGTCGACCGTCTTTCCGATCTGGCTGATCTCGTGGGCCACGGAATTCTGGCATTTTCTGGTGACCGGGCTCTTTGTGGGTGTCGCCGGCGGCTCGTTCACGGTCGGTATCGCGTACTGCGCGCGCTGGTTCCCGCGCAACCGCCAGGGGCTCGCCATGGGCATCTTCGGCGTCGGCAATACCGGCGCGGCGGTAACCAAGCTGGTGGCGCCGACCATCGTGGTGGCTTACGGCTGGACGATGGTGCCGCAGGTGTACGCGGTGCTCATGCTGGTGACGGCCGTTGTCTTCTGGTTCTGCTCGTTTACCGACGACGCGCACACCGCGGGCGCAATCCACGTCACGGTGAAAGAGCAGTTGATGGCGCTGAAGGACCCGACCGTATGGCGATACAGCCAGTACTATTCGATCGTGTTCGGCGGTTACGTGGCGCTGTCGCTGTGGATGACCAAGTACTACATATCCGAGTACGGTTTCGACATCCAGCTGGCGGCCCTGCTGGCCGCCGCGTTCAGCATACCCGGGGGGCTGCTGCGCGCTATCGGCGGCTACTTCTCCGACAAGTACGGCGCGCATTTCATAACCTGCCGGTCGTAGATATCCTGATTCACGGACCCGCTCTTGCGGCGCCGCCCGGCCAGCGAGAAGATTCCCAGCAGCACGAGCACGCCTGCGGCGCCCGCGGTTACCATTCCCGCGCTTACAGAGCCTCCGATGTACGTACTCCACCCGTGTTCACTGGGCTTCTCAAACCTGTGTTGCTTGTCGGCGAACTCCAGGAACGCGGCAACCGCGTGGATTTCATCATCCGTGAACGGGCTTTGTGCATAGGCCAACGCCATCACCTTGTAAGGAGCGTTTCCCAGAATGGCGACTACCCCCTGTTTGCCCATGCGCGAGAACGCCG
>JBCKLP010000270.1:0-2990 GCA_038903735.1 Burkholderiales bacterium
AGGTAGCCGAAGCTGAGTGGATTGTGCGCCGGCCGGTACTCGATACACGCCTCGTCAGCGCGCTTGGCCTGGAACTCGATGCCGGGGAGGCCAATGCCATTGCGCTTGCCATCGAGTGCAAGGCGGATTTGCTCTTGCTCGACGAGCGCCTCGGTCGCCGTGCCGCCCAACGTCTTGGGTTGACCATTACTGGAACGCTCGGCGTGGTAATCGCGGCCAAGGATCGCGGCCTGCTCGCGGCGGTGCGGCCGGTGCTCGATCTGTTGCGCTCCAAGGCAGGATTTGGATCGGCGAAGACCTCTACGATGCGGTAATTGTCGCTGCGAAAGAGTAGCGGCAGCCGTTCGGCTGGGTCGTCCGGCGCGATGGCGCTGTTGCGGTGTATCGCGCTATGGGGTGGGCTAAGGGTCATTTGATCTCGCGTATTCGGAACGCCGTTAATAGGTGCGTTCACAAGGACTGTGCGACCCATGAACACCAATAACGCAAGCAGGCCAGGGCCCCGCGGGCCTGTTGACCTCTGAATCAATCGAGCGCCTGGTGCGTGAGGCGATCAGAAAACTCGCCGCACAGTGCCTGCTCGAGTACGGCCGGCGCCTGCGCGAGCCCGGAGGTATCAAGATCACCGAAGCCGAACTCGAATCCGGACTGAAGGCGGTGCGCGCCGAGCTTCGCGAGGCCGGTGCGCGCCGTTTTTGACACTAACGTCGTCGCCTCGGCGCTGCTGTGGTTTGTGATACTCAGCGTGTACGCGGTATTTCTGTCGTTCAGGGACTAAGCTACGCTGCCATAATTTCAGAAGAATAGAAAAATACTAGCCATGTTTGGTGTATTACAAACGACCATTTTTATTTTGTAGAAGAATAAAAACTGGCGTAAATCCCGGCCACATTTCAGTGTGGCAGATTCGAGACAAGCTGAATGACCTGGATTACGCTGGCGCCCAATCGGCGCACAGGAATTCCGCCTGCATCAGCACAGTCTTGACCGCTTCTTCCTGCAAGTCTGGCGGGTAGCCATATTTATTCAGAATACGCTTCACGATGACGCGAATCCTGGCGCGGGCGCTTTCGCGCAGGGTCCAGTCGATGGTGACGCTCTTGCGGACCTGGGAGATCAGCTCAGTGGCGATGACTTTTAGTTTGTCGTCACCCATAGCCTTGACTGCGGATTCGTTGGCAGCGAGGGCGTCGTAGAACGCGATCTCGTCGTCCGTCAGGCCGAGCTCGTCGCCACGCCGGGTGGCGGCCTCCATTTCCTTCGCCAGTTTGATGAGTTCCTCGATCACTTCTTGCGTGGCAATGGCGCGGTTATGGTAGGCATTGAGGGTCTTCTTGAGCTTCTCGCTGAAGAGCTGGCTCTGCACGAGGTTCTTCCTCGCGCGAATTTTGAGTTCGTCCTTGAGCAGCTTTTCCAGTAGCTCGGCGGCGACGTTCTTGTGCTTGAGGCCGCGCACTTCAGTCAGGAACGGGTCGCTCAGGATCGAGAGGTCCGGCTTCGGCAATCCGGCGGCAGTGAAGACGTCAATTACCTGTCCGTCCGTGGTGATGGCTTTTGAGACGAGTTGCCGCACGGCAGCGTCGATCTGCTCCGGTGTCTTCTTGCTGCTGGGGCTTTGCTTGTTCAGCGCGGCCTGGATGGCCTGGAAGTAACTCACGTCATCGCGGATCTCCGTGGCCTCGTCGCTGGCGGCGCAGAGGGCGAAGGCGCGCGAGAGCTCCATCACCACCTGCACCCAGCGCTTCTTGCCGTCCTCCAGCTGGAGGATATGCTCCTGTCCGGCGGGGATGAGTGCGAGCCGCTCCGCCGAGGTGCCGCTTGTCCACTTTGTCCAGCTCAGACCATGCAGCATGTCGCTGGCGATGCCGTGCTTCTCCAGCATCACGGCGATGGCTTGCTTCGTATCGTAGGTCGGGGCGCCTTGCCCACCGCTTTCTGTGTAGCTGGAAAGGGCGTGTTTGAGTTGATCCGCGAGACCGAGGTAATCCACCACCAGCCCGCCGGGTTTGTCGCGGAAGACGCGGTTCACCCGGGCGATAGCCTGCATGAGGCCGTGGCCTTGCATCGGTTTGTCGGCATACATGGTGTGCAGGCAGGGTGCGTCGAAGCCGGTCAACCACATATCGCGCACGATCACGATGCTAAAAGGGTCGCGGCTGTCCTTGAAGCGGTTTGCCAGCTTGCGGCGCTTCTCCTTGTTGCGGATGTGCGGCTGCCAGTCGGGGCCGTCTTCGGCGCTGCCGGTCATCACCACCTTGACTACGCAGGTTTTGCTGTTCTCGGCTTCGGCGTCGTCGTCCTTCGCGCTGGCCCAGTCAGGGCGCAATTTTATGAGCGCGCCGTAGATGTCTACGCAGATACGGCGGCTCATGCAGACGATCATCGCCTTACCGTCCATCGCCTCCGCACGCTTCTCGAAGTGCGTCACCATATCGGCGGCAATCAGCGCGATGCGCTTCGGATCGCCCACCAGAGCCTCCATTGTTGCCCACTTGGTCTTGAGCTTTTCCTTCTTCGTCAGCTCCTCGCCTTCGGTAATTTCCTCGAACTCCGCATCGAGCTTCGGCAGTTCGGCGGCGTTCAGACCCAGTTTGGCGATGCGGCTTTCGTAATAGATCGGCACCGTGGCCTTGTCGGCTACGGCACGCCGGATGTCGTAGATCGAAATGTAGTCGCCGAAGATCGCCCGCGTATTCGCATCCGTCTTCTCTATGGGCGTGCTGGTGAATCCGATAAAGGATGCGTTTGGCAGCGCATCACGCAGGTGCCGGGCAAGACCGTCGATCAGGTCATATTGCGAACGATGGGCTTCATCCGCGATCACGATGATGTTCCGGCGCTCGCTAAGGCAGGGCATCCTCTCGCCCTTCTCGGGAAGAAACTTCTGAATCGTGGTGAAAACTACGCCGCCACTCGCCAATGCCAGCAGTTCGCGCAGCTTGTCGCGGTTTGCAGCCTGCACCGGCATTTGGCCGAGGAGCTCATGGCAG
>JBCKLP010000271.1:0-2969 GCA_038903735.1 Burkholderiales bacterium
AGGGTCAGCGCCTTGAGCAAATGATGCTGGTCCATGGCCTTGTCCAGGCGCACGCTGAGTTCCTCGGCCAGGGCGAGCAGCAGCGTTCTCGGCTCGAGATCGGGATTGGGCAGGTAGGCGCTGGCGTGGGCCTCGCCCAGAGTGCCGAGGAATTTCCTGCACAGCAGCGTCTTGCCGGTACCCACTTCTCCGACAACCTTGATGAAGCCTTCCCCGTTCGCCACCGCAACGCGCAATGTATTCAGCGCCTCCCGGGTACTGCGACACGCATAATAAAAGCTGGTGTCCGGCGTGATGCCGAAGGGCGCTTCACGAAGGCCGAAGTGTGCTGTATAGATCATGGATTGCCCGCGCCGCGGCCTTGCTCCGGTGTCGCGAAATTCTGCAGCCGCTCTCTGAGGTCTGCCGCATTATCTGCCGCGTAATTTCCAGCGGAAACCACCGTGGGTCTGATAAGAATCACCAGTTCCTTTTTTGCCGCAGGTCGTTGCCGGTCAGCGGAAACGAGCCCCGGCCCGCACGGCGTCCTGTCTTTGGCCGCCGCCGGCGCCACGTCAACGGCGTCCACTTTAAAAAGACCACTGATGGCGATCACGCTGTTGGCGATGGCTCGCACCACGCTGTCGGTCTCGCTGACGGCGCTGCGGGCAAGCGGCAGGCTGATGGACCCGATCACCGATCCCAGATTGAGGCTGCTTTCGGAGCGCGTCACAGAGCTTACCGAAGGGCGGATGTGCAGGATGACGCTCAAATCTTCGTCAATCTGTGGCGTCACATCCAGCGCAACACCGGTAAAGAAAGGACGCATGGTAATTCCGGGAAACTGCGGCCCTGGCGTGCCCGGCGCGGCTGCCGTGCTGATGCCGGTGACGAAAAATTCGTCGGTGCCGACCTTGAACACCGCCTTCTGATTATTCAGTGTCGCGATGCGGGGGCTGGACAGGACCTCGACCGTGCCCTGCGATTCCAGGAACTGAAGCAGCTCAGTGAAATCCTGTGTGGGAAAAACCATGCCCAGCAGTGCGCCTCCCGGCAGGCCGTCGATCCGGGTTCCCCGCGGGCCTGGCAAGGGGCGCCATGACACTGCATCCGCAGAAGCTTGGCTTGCCTGCGGATAGTCAGCCCAATTGATACCGCCCTGAAATCGCTCGTTGAGCGTGACCTCGACAATTTTTCCCTCCAGGATGACCTGGCGCTGCACCGAATCGCGAATTGCGTTCAGGTACTGCGCGACCTGCCTGAGTTCGGCTGGCATCGCGCGCACCACCACCACACCAGCGTCGGGATTCACCGCTACGCTGCGACCGGGCGCATCACCCACCACGGTCTTCAGGGTACTGCTCAGAACCGCCCAGAAATCATTGGCGGTCAGGGTCTGCAGCCGGTTGCTGTCCGCCAGTGCGTCCGCTCCCCTCTGTGCTTCTGCGACTGCCCCGGAGGGCACGCGTATATCGCTGCTGCCATGGCGCTGGCCCGCCAGATAGCTGACGCTGAACACACGCGTCTGCAGGGTGACCGGAAGAATATGAATGCGGGTGCCTTCGACACGATATTCGTAACCAAAAATTTCGCGTATCGACTGCAATGCTTCTGCGACAGTAACGCCCTTCAGCTTGACCGACAGCTGCCCGCTGACCGCGGGATGAAGCACCATGCTATAGCGTGTGCCAGAGGCAATCGCAGCGAACACCTCGGGCGCGGGGGCATCGTTGACCGTGAGATCGAAGCGGGGTTCGAGTTCCATAGCGACCCCGGGCTGCGCCGGCGGCACCAGAGGTGGCAGCAAAGCCGCTTGAATACGTTCCAGATTATCGGCAGCGGCCGCAGCCTGGGGCACCTGGGTAACGGTAGGGGCCTCACCCACCGGCACGCTGGCCTGCTGTGACACGCACCCGGCCAGTGGTATCGACAATATTGGTATCGACAATATTGCCGCGCAGAATAATGACGCTGGAAATCGCTGGCGCGCCACGGCCGACGTCGCAGACGCGTTGGCACTGGCCACGCACCGTCGGCAACACCACGCCATCACACCACTTGTAAATGCCAGCCTAGGCGAAAAAGACTGCATTTCGCGCCTTTCTCCCATTGTCGTCACAAGCTGTCCGCCCTTGCCGCTTGCTTCTGCAACCGGCATTTGCCTCAGATTATTGATAAAGTTTATCAGACAACTATCTGTTATTTAAATATTTTCTGAAATTTTGATGGGGATGCAGTTGCCTGAGGCAGTCCGAGCAAAAGATCTCTAATTTAAAACCAAAATTTCAGTCCATTGGCTGCGCTGGAAAATTATGCGCTGAAAAATAGATGAGCCTTACGCCGGCCGACGCCAGGCCATCAATTGCCCCAACGCGCCCAGTTCACCCTCGGCGCTGATTCAGCCGCTTGCTCGGTCATCGTTCGTCCGGGCACCAATGCCGGGATTCGCGTGCGCCAATGTTCGCCATGCATGCCGGAAGGACATCGCCCAGTCTTCCGCCAGTCAATCCACGGTATGCTTATGGAAGGCAATTTTTTGAAATCAACGTGAACTATTGTTCTCATTGCGGTGAAAATGTGATCCTCCGCGTGCCCGCGGGTGACAACCTGCCGCGCCATGTTTGCGATTCCTGCGGCAGCATTCATTATGTCAATCCACGGCTGGTCATTGGCGCCCTGCCTGAATGGGAAGACCGCATCTTGTTGTGCCGCCGCGCCATTGAACCACGCCGCGGCTACTGGACGCTGCCGGCGGGTTTCATGGAAATGGGCGAAACCACCGAGCAGGCCGCCATCCGTGAAACGCTGGAGGAGGCTAATGCCCGGATCGAATTATCGGGGCTTTTCACACTGCTGTCGGTGCCCCATGTGGATCAGGTGCACCTTTTCTACCGTGCCAGACTGCTCGATCTGGATTTCTCGGCAGGATCGGAGAGCCTGGAAGTGGCCTTGTTCCGGGAGACCGAGATTCCCTGGAAAGACATCGCTTT
>JBCKLP010000272.1:0-2960 GCA_038903735.1 Burkholderiales bacterium
TCATCCAGGCAGGACGCAGGTGCGGCTCGTGCGGCAGCACGAATTCGAGCGGCCAGATGATGTGCGGGGCAATGCCCAGCAGTGTTTCCCGCTCGGCAAGCGCTTCTGCCACCAGGCGGAATTCGAAGTGCTCCAGGTAGCGCAGCCCGCCGTGGATCAGTTTGGTCGAGGCCGAGGAGGTCGCGCCGGCCAGATCGCCTGCTTCCGCAAGCAGCACGGAATGGCCGCGCCCGGCGGCGTCCCGCGCAATGCCACAACCGTTGATGCCTCCGCCAATGATGGCAATATCGTAACGCTGCATGGCCCTACCTTAGCGCATCTTGTGCATCGATCGTTTCACGCCCTCGCCGCGCCGCTTGCCTCGGGCTGCAACTCTGGGACAATGTGCGCTTGCCCGCACCGCGCGCCAATTTTCTGAATACAGGACCGCCATGCATTGGACTCCCCGCCGCGAACAGTTCCGCAAGATTCTTGCAGGTGATACCTGCATCCACCCGGCTTCGGTCTATGACCCGGTCACCCTGCGCATTGCAGAGGATCTGGGCTTCGAGGCGGGCATGCTGGGCGGTTCGGTGGCCTCGCTTGCCGTGCTTGGAGCGCCCGACCTGATCACGCTCACGCTGAGCGAATTTGCCGGCCTGATCCTGCGCATGAATCGCGCCGCCAATCTGCCGCTGGTGGTGGATGCCGACCACGGCTACGGCAACGCCCTCAACGTACGCCGCACGGTGGAGGAACTGGAAACCGCCGGCGTGGTGGCCATGACCCTGGAAGACACGGCGCTGCCCGCCGGTTTCGGCGACAAGGGCAAGGCGAAGCTTCTTTCACTGGAGGAGGGTGTCGGCAAGATGCGTGCCGCGGTCGACGCGAAACAGGACCAGTCCCTGGTCATCGTGGGCCGCACCAGCGCCGCTGCCCTCACCAGTACGGATGATGCGATCGCCCGTGCGCGCGCCTACGAAGAGGCCGGGGTGGATGCGATGTTCTTCATCGGCCTCGATAGTCGCGAGAAGCTCGATGCAGTGGCCGCCGCCATCAAGCTGCCGATCTTCCTCGGCAACCTGACACCTGCCATCGCCGACAAGGCGTATCTGTCTTCACGCCGGGTGCGCGTGGCGCTGCTCGGCCACCCGACCTTTCCGGCTGCGGTGCAGGCGGCTTACAACACCTTGAAGGCGCAACGCGAGGGCATGCCGGTGGCGCAACTGCCGGGCATTGCCTCCAACGAGATGATGAAGAAATTCACCCGCGATGCGGAGTACGCCCAATGGACGCGGGAATATCTCGGCGGCCATTGAGCCGCGCGTATCGCAATTGAGCCGCGTGTATCAATTCCAAAGGGCCTTGCTAGCCAGCCTCGCCCCCTCGGCCATCGCCCGCAGCTTGGCCCAAACCACCTCCGGCACGATGCCGGTGCGTCCGGCGAAGGTGCCGAACCCGCAATCAGTGCCGGCAATCACATTCTCGCGGCCCACCGCGCTCGCGTAGCGGCAGATGCGGTCGGCCACCAGTTCGGGATGCTCGACGAAACTCGAAGTGGAGTCGAGCACGCCGGGGATGAGGATCTTGCCCGGTGGCAGCTTCACTTCCTTCCACAGCTTCCATTCGTGCTCATGACGCGGATTGGCGCCTTCGAAGGAGAGGGCTGTAGCGCGCGATTTCAGTACCGGGCCGATGATCTCGCGCATCGGAATATCCTGGGTGTGCGGGCCGTTGTAATTGCCCCAGCAAAGATGCAGGCGCAACTGCTCCGGCGGCACATCGCGGGTGGCATCATCCAGCACATCGAGGTGCAGTTCCACAATCTTCCTGAACTGCGCCAGCGTCAGCTCGGGAAACTGGCTGTTCCATCCCGAACCCAGATCCGGGCAATCCACCTGCAGAATGAATCCTGCCTTGGCGATGGCGGTGTACTCGTCATGCAGCACCGCACCCAGCGCCCGCAGGTAGGCTTGGTGCGAGGGATAGAACTGGTTGCCGAGGAAGCGCGCCGCCTGTCCGGGTGAAACTGCGCTCATGAAATATTCCGTCGCCTGATGCTTTGCCGCCGCGCTCTTGAGCACCGCGATATCGCGCTCTACCGCCGCAAAATCCTGCCAGGCGATGGCGCCGGTGCAGGTGGGGCGGGTGATGAAGGGCATGCCGATGCCGCCCCGGTTCGCCGAGAATTCTGGGAACTCCTTCGATTCTCGCGAGGGCGCCATCTGCGTGGTCTCGCCGGCAAAGCCGGTAAGCCGGTCCTTGATGTAGGTGGAGTAGTCCACCTTGCCCTGCTCGCCGTCATTGACGATGTCCACGCCCGCGGCAATCTGTGCACCCACGGCTTCACTGACGGCAGAGGCCGCACGCGCCAGGAATGCCGGCGTGTCGGCCAGCTTGCCCTGCTCGCGCGCCTGCAGCATGTCGAGCAGATCATCAGGCCGCGGCAGGCTGCCGGTATGGGTGGTAAGAATGCGCTGGTCGCTGCGTTTCATGGTTGTGCTCTCCCGGAACGCCCTCGGTAAATGGAATGCGCGGACCCGTAACTTCAGTTCTTCGACTGCTGCGAGGCCTCGCGCATGGCTTTGTAGGCCTCGATCTTACCGCTAACCAAGTCCTCGATGAGCGCGAGCTGGAACTCGATAGCCTGCTGCATTTCGCCGGTCATGTGGTCCGAGATGGCCGCATCCAGCCCGGGAATGGTCCAGGTGCCAATGTGCGCGCGCAGGTTGTCGGAGAACTGTTTGGCGGCAGGCCCGGCATTCTCGCCAAAGCGCTCGCCGAACATCGAGGCATACAGGTTGGCCACCATGTACTGGATGGCAATCAGTTCGGCTTTGGTTTTGAGGACTTCTTCGTTCATGGTGAACTCCGGCTGGCAATTGAAAGGGTTGAGTTCACGAGATTAGCAGGCTATCGCCCTGCCCGATGCGCTCCGGCCTGCTATGTCCTGTCCTGCTATGCTGGCTCATCTAAAGGGT
>JBCKLP010000273.1:0-2949 GCA_038903735.1 Burkholderiales bacterium
GAGGTCTTGATGCTCACGCCCGAACTCGCCGCAATCTCGCGCAAGGTGCTTGGCGAGCAGGTGGTGAACCTGTCGGGCGAAAGATTTGCGATCGTCGCAGCGCTCGACCTGGTGTTCACGGGTATTTGAATACAGATGAAGGGCAGCCAGGAGCACGGGCTTGCGCTTGAAAACGCGATACAGGCATCCATTCGGTGGTGGCGGACTCCCACCATGCCCCGTCGCCCGCGCCTGAACCTCGCAGAAGTACCGCTGCACGTGATAGAGCGCAGCAACAAGCGGCGGGCCATTGTTGGCAAATACGATAACCTTATTATCCAAAAAGCCATGCCAACAGTGCATTTTAATTATGCAATATTGTACTATTAAGTCGAGAAATCCAGCGGAATCCCATTTGAAAGCGAGAATCCCATGCCCAGCTTCGCCGATATTGAAAGTATCTACGTCAAACTCATCGGCTACATGCCGGGACGGATGAAGGACCGCGTGCAGCGCGGCCTGCGCCTGGATGCGGAATTCACCGGCATGGTGGAGACCCTGCGCGAGCATGCGGTGGCGCCGAAAGCCCTGGATCTGAAAACTTCCCAGCTCATTGCTTTTGGCATCCTGCTGAACAATCTCTCGCATGCGGCGGTCAACCACGGCTGCGCGGCGCTGCGTGCCGGCGCCAGCGAAGCAGAGCTTCACGCGGTGGCGGAAATGGCCTTCCTGTTCCGCGGACTGCCGGCGCTCAATTTTGCCGAGGAGGCGATCGCCGGCGCGCTGGAGGCCTACAATAAATCGAAGTAGGCGGCTTCAGCTCTTCAGGAAGGGCATGCCCAGGCGCAGCAGATGGTCTGCGGCATCCCAATGCACCATGTGCTTGCAGCCATCGATGATGTGGATGTTCAGCTTCGGCTGCAGGGTCTTCAGCAGTTCGGCGCGCTCGCCGGTATGGGCGCGGTCCTCGCGGCCGAAAATCATCAGGAGCGGCATCTTCAGCTCGGCAAGGCGTTCCCACTGCGGTTTGGCGTTAGCGGCAGCAGCCGGCGCGGCAGCCGGGATCTGACGTTCCACATGGGCCGAAAAATTCCTGCCCAGGCTGCGGCTCTGGCGCATGGCCACGTCGGCATCGGAGATCAGAGCATGGTTGAAGCAGTCCGCCTGCAGCAGCTTGCGGGTGTCCTCGAGCGTCGGCTCTTTCTGCGCCATGTCCTTGTCCACGCGCGCCTGCACCGCTTCGTAGCGCCCCACCTGGGCCTCGTTCTGCGGTGGCAGTAAAGTGCCGGTGCCCAGAATGATGACGTGCGAATAGCGGCTCGGATCCTCAAGCGCCAACTGGACGGCGAAACCGCCCGAGCGCGAATGTGCCACCAATGCGGTTTTACCCAGCCCGGCGGCATCGATGAATTTGGGGATTGAATTACGCTGTTGCGGCAGTGATTGGGTGCGTGGCGCGTCGCTCAATCCGAATCCGGGCAGGTCGAACGCCACTGCGCGAAATCCCGCGTTGGCAAACGCGCCAAAGTTGCGCAGGAATCCATCCGCCGAGGAGCCCAGCGCCGCACCATGCAGCAACAGCACCGAGGGCCCGCTGCCGTGCTCCAGGTAACGCACACGCAGTCCGTCCATGGAGAGGAATTTTTCCTCCGGTTTGACGTATTCGACGCTATCCATCTGATTGACTCCCTGGAATGAGGCGTGGATTGTAATCCCGGGCGGCATTGCGTGCGACGCCAGCTGTGAGGCTTCAATAGCTTTTTTCTGGACTGCGCGAGGCGCGCTTGTACGGTGTCAGTCTCGCTGCTACATTGTTACCCAACTTAACAATTAGGCGCATAGCATGGGCAAGAACCCTCAATCCAGCGCAATAGCAGTCGAGCAGAAAGGCAATATCCTGCTGGTGCGCCTGTGCCGCACGGAAAAGCGCAACGCGCTCAACGACGGCATGGTGCAAACACTGGAGTGCGTGTTTACCAGCGTGCCTGAGGGGATCGGTGCCCTCGTTCTGCACGGCGAGGGCGCCAATTTCAGTGCCGGCCTCGATCTCTCCGAATTGAGCGAGCGCGATGCAGTGCAGGGGGTGATGCATTCGCGCATGTGGCACCAGGCACTGGACCGGATCCAGTTCGGCAAGGTGCCGGTGATTGCCGCCCTGCAGGGTGCAGTGATCGGCGGCGGGCTCGAGCTTGCGTGCGCCGCACATATCCGTGTGGTCGAGCGCTCGGCCTACTACGCATTGCCCGAGGGCCGGCGCGGCATTTTTGTCGGCGGTGGTGGCTCGGTGCGCCTGCCGCGCCTGGTGGGCGTGGCCCTGATGATGGACATGATGATGACCGGCCGGGTGATCAAGGCCGAGGAGGGCAGGCCGCTGGGGTTTTCGCAATACCTGGTCGATGACGGCGGCGGTCTTGCGACTGCCATGGAACTCGCAGGCACCCGCTTGATGCGGCCGGGCTTCTTGGGGTCGGCCAGGTCGGTGGCAAACAGGCACGGTCGATGGAAGTTCAGATACGGATTTAGATACTCGCGGCAGAAGGTGTTGAAGCGCACCGCATGCCGCTGCGGGATGTGCCCGTAGCCGAAGAACTTGCGCACCACCGCGCCATTCCTGGTCTCGGCCAAGCCATTGTCGTTGCTGTGGCGCGGGCGGCTGCGGGTGAACTACCGGCCGGAATCACATTCCTTGGGCGGCCCTTCGACGACGCCAAAATGATCCAGCTCGCTTACTCCTACGAGCAGATGAGCCTGCACCGACGCGCGCCGGGCACTACGCCGTGATCGAAACTGCAACCACGCCATTCATTTGTGAGATAGTGGATTTCCGTAACCGATGGGGTGGACGCCCCCGACAGCATCGCTCTGCCAAGGTTGCGGTGTCGTGAACCGCAACAGAAGGCGTCCTTGGGTGATGCTAGCATCATCGCTGTGGATATTGCGAAGCATGTGTTCCAGGTGTGTGTTCCAGGT
>JBCKLP010000274.1:0-2942 GCA_038903735.1 Burkholderiales bacterium
ATTGATCCGTTTCATGGAAAATTTGCCAGGGTTTTATCTGCCCAAGCAACCATCTGTGAAGTATATGAAATCGCCTGTTCAGGGGAAACAAGAGGCATCGATTCATCGTCGTAACGAAACTCGACAGCATATGGCGTCAGTCGGCGCAGTGCCTCCTCCTCCAGCGGAATATTGATACCCGCATCTACCAGCGTGCCAGCCAACTCCTCCAGATCGTGCGTGCGGCGGAATTCCAGCTTGTGCAAAAACATGACTGCCTTTAACGCTTTTTCGACGGCTTGCTGGGCATGAAAACAAGCCACGGCAAAGTCCACCGTGGAGGAAGCCAGCAACGCGTGGAATGCAGCCTCATCGCGCCGAGCCAGGCGCAAGAAACGCTCGGCTTCATCACGCTGCGGTGTCATATAACACCTTGCCTTCCTTTTTAGCCCAGTAAGGAAGCGTACCTGGCACTTGGCTTCGACGCTCGAACTCCGCCTCCGAATAAAGCAACAAATCTACGCCCACGCCGACGCGCCCAATGGCAGCTTTCAGACGCAAATATTCCGCTGCTTTATCCGGTAATTCCCTCTCGACAACCATCAAATCGAGGTCTGAATGTCTATCCGCGTCTCCCCGCGCCTGCGAGCCGAATAAAATCACCCGCGATGGCGAATTTATATTGGCGACGATGCGATCTACGGCAGATTGCAATTTTTCCGGTGTTAAAAAATTATCTTGCAAAGTTTGCCTCCTTGGGCGCACCTGGGCGCACGGGGTCAGGTCTTGCGTTTTGCCTCTGGAGAAACTGCACAGATCGCACCAAGCCTTGCGCCCAGCGCGACAAACCACCTGCGCCATTGCGGCGCCAGCGGCTTACTATCTCATCCTGAACGAATCGCAACACCGGCATATTCCCCTCTTGTACCAACAACAAAAACACTGCGCCCTTGACGGCGCTACTGGTATTTCATTCCTCCACGGAAATTACTGCGTGATCTTTTTATAGTTCTTGTGCTGCTTGTTCATGCACTGCGCCTGTTGGTCAGCGCGCTACGCATGAGCCGATATCACCTGTACGCGGCAGTAAATCAGTACAAGCGGGAGGGAAATGTTAACTTGTTTTAGCCGGTAGACTATTTGGAAGCCGTAGTTACAGTGCAGTTGTTGGCAGGAATGGATTGAGCAGGGTCAAACGATCATCTATTACTTGGCCGTGCTGCATGTCTTCGGTGTACACGCGTGGTACAACCAGCGGACAAGGCAGTGGCAATAATCAGGCTGTCGTAATGGCTGAAACCGTACCTCGCAGCAAGCCCCCAAGCAGTCCGAATTTCGTACAAGCCAATATCAATCAATTGCACAACATCAATCACGTTTCCATTTCGTCTGCCACGCGAGCAGGAGAAATCTTCAATTTGCGGCGCAGTACATGGCTGCATTCACTGATAACTTGCGTGGAAATTGTTGGCCATGCAGCAAGCAACTCAGATGCCACTGCGCGTTTGCTTTCTTCATCTCCAAGCGCGTAAAGCACGATGTTGCTATCGAGAAAGACTGGCATATCAGCCCCGTGCGCCATCGTATAGATCGTCCCGATTAGGGATGGGTTTGCCGTTAAAATGCAGCCTGGTCTTGGCAAGATTTGCCAGCGCTGCTGTATGCTTCGCTTCGCTGGCCTGTGCTACCGAAGCCTTGCTGCCTATGCCATGTCGCTGCTCTAGGAACTGTATAAAATTCAGCGCCTCGCGTGCTGCGGGTTCAGGCAGATTCAGGCTGTGCTGATAAATGGATTCGGCTAAGGTCATAGTGAATTCTCCTTAAGAAAAAGGCTCTTCGGTAAAATCTGTGGGTGCAAAACACCGCTTTTTTTCTATACAAGCCTGTGTTTATGCTATTTCTGGCGCTAAATATGCGGTGTTGTCGTGCAGTTTTTTGTACTGCGGCCAAATCGCCGCGTTTGCACGGCGGTGTGGCTCACCCCCGGCTGCTTCTGGGAATTAACGGCTGCGCCTGATCACGCGGTTCCGCCGAGGAGGCCAGCGATTCTGCTACAAAGCTGACCGGTAAGTCAGGATTGTCCAGCGCCGCACGTCCTACCCGTGCCCAGAATTCAATCTGCCCGGCAGGGGAGCGATGCTCAAGCATGGCATCCTGTTTGGCCTGCTCGTAGAACTGTTGATCAATACAAATTGAAGTTCTGGCTGACATGATGGCATCCTTATTTATACCGCAATGGTGGCGACACTATAGCAAGTGTGCCCGCACAATCAAATCCAGGCCATTCGGCCTCAGCAATTCTAAATGTGAGCCGATCAGGTAGTTAAAGACCTTGATTTGACGAACGAACTGGATTCCCGTCTGCGCGGGAATGACGGTAATTCAAAGGGTTAGCACCAGAACAAATTCATCCGCAACACACCGTGCCCCCCGAGTGCCCCCCGAGTTGAACAGGGGGCATGGCCACATTTAGAATTGCTGGACCCACATAAATCAATAGCGTCGATCAAGTCCATCCACACCTGAACACAGGCGGCATGGCACATTTAGAATTGCTGATTCGGCCTGGTCATTTTGCCCGCTATAACGAGATGGGAAGAACACAATTGAGAATGTGTGGCTGGTGAGATTGAGAGTGCGCAAGCGCGCAAGAGGACATACACCGATCGCGCCAAGCCTTGCGCCCAACGCGACAAAATGCCTGCACCCTTGCAGCGCCAGCGGCTTACCCTCTCATTCTGAACAAGTTGCGACATCTGGGCTTTCCCCTCTTGTACCAACAACAAAAACACTGCGCCCTTGACGGGAGGATGTCTCGCTCACAGTTGAAGGTTTGAGCCGGTGGTTGAAGCAGTCGAGGGCCCAGAATGCGGGTTCTTGACATCCTCAACCTGAACCAAAGAAAGCTCAACCACCATGAAGAAGTCTACTCGCAAGGGGCAATTGTTGATGCCGGCCTCGAA
>JBCKLP010000275.1:0-2920 GCA_038903735.1 Burkholderiales bacterium
TGACACTGCTGGAGATGAAATCGACATTGCCGATAGTCAGGTGGGCCGCTTCATCGGCCCGTGCCCCGGAGTTGTAGAGAAACAGCAACAAGGCGTGGTCGCGGCGGCCTTGGGCTGTTCGCTGATCCGTGCAGGCCAACAGCGCATCGATCTCCGGCTTGTCGAGGTAGGGCACCACCACGTGAGTCGTCTTCTTGTAGGGCACGTAGCGCAGTTGCGTGCACCAGTCGATGTGTTCTGGACTATGTTCGCCAACGAAGCGGGCCAGTGCGTGGATGGCGGCCAATCGCTGATTGCGGGTCGCAACGCTGCAGCGTCGAGTGACTTCGACCTCTGTGAGAAATTCACGGACGATCTGCGCCGACACATCGACCATCGCAAGCCGATCCACAGGCTTGTGCAAACGGCCTGAGACAAAGGGAATGAGTTGGCACAGCGTATCGCGGTAGCTCTGCTGGGTATTGCGGGCGAGGTTTCACTCGCCGATTAAGTGCTCAAGCAGGAAGCGACGGATCCAAGGTCCCAGAAGAGTCGTGTCACGCATGGCGGTTACCTCCCAGGGCATAGCGTTCGAAGCGCAGACTCGCCAGTCGGAGTAACTCGGGGGTCATGGTCAAGTAATGCTGGGTGGCGGCGATATGCACATGACCCAGATAGGTGGCCAACTGAGGCAGCAAGTGCTGGACGTCAGTGCCTTCACGATACCCAGTGACCAGGCGGGTCACGGCAAAGGAGTGTCGCAGGTCATGAAGCCGCGGTTGATACCGGGCGTTATCGTTGCGACACACATGGGCGCGTTCCCGTAATTGCTTGAACGCTTCCTCGGCGCCGGCTCGAGACACGCGCTGTCCGCGTTGCGTCAGCAGCAAGGGTGCATCGGAAGTGGTCGGCGGGCGTTTGTAACGTTCGGCCGCATAGTGCACGAGGATCCGCGTCAGATCCGATCCCGTAGGCACCAGTCGCGTCTTGTAGAACTTGCTTTCACGAATGCACAGAATCCCGGCCTCCAGATCCACATCGGCCAAATCCAGACCGAGGGCTTCGCTGATGCGCAATCCCGTGCCGTAGAGCAGCAGCAGGAGAGTACGGCAGGTCAACGAGGAGAGATTGCAGCGCTCACGACCGGCTGTCGCATCGAGTAGCCGCCTGATCTCGTCGCGAGAGTAGATGTAGGGCACGAAGGCTTGAGGGTACTCGGGCACCGTTTTGGGTAGAGGAGAACAGGTGGCGTAGCCCCGAGCTAGGGCAAAGCGATAGAAGCCTCGTAGCGCATCGAGCTTGCGGTGCCAGAAGCGCGTGACGGGACTATTGCCGGCCAAGTAGGCATCGACCCGCTCCGATTCGACCTGGTTCATTTCCACGTCGCCGAGGCATCGGCAGAACGACTTCAGGGTGCGAGCTTCAGTGGCAAAGCGCATGCCGAGGGATTGCTTGTAGGCCACATAAGCGGCGACTGCTGGTGAGAGGTTCATAGCAGGTCTCCCAGAGAAAAGTCTGCGACCTGTCTCAGGCCGGCGAGATCGACCTTGGCGTAGGTGCGCGTTGCATAGGCGCTGCGATGGCCCAGATGATCGCCAATCTGTTTGAGTGAAAGCCCTTCGGCGACCAAATTCGTCGCGCAGGCATGGCGAAGCGCATGCGGCCCGCGCCGAGAGCAAAGGATGTTTAGCGCCTTCAGGCGAGTGCTGACCATGTAGTGCAGGGTGGTGGCGGCCAGCGGTCGCAACGGAGCTCTCACAGTCAGAAACAGTGACCGCGAGCCGATACGGGGCCGCACCCGTTCCAAATATCGCAGGATCGCCTCGCCTAGCTCGGCGGCGAGCGGATAGTCCTGTTTGCATCGTTGCTTTGGACGGCTGACGTGAAGGATGTCCTGCTCCCAGTTCACATCGTCCAGAGTCAGCGCGACAACCTCGCCGCTACGCAGTCCGTAGAGCGCGAGCAGCAGCAGAATCGCGCGATCACGAATGTCTTGGGGATTATCGGTGTCGGTGCTGGCAATGAGCCGCTGCACCTCATCCCACTTTGGCCCTACGGGCAGCGCCTCATGGCTGAACAGACGCGGCCCTTCAATGCCGACGGCGAGGCTCGCCGCACACCAGCGTTGCTCACCGGCGTAGCGAAAGAAGCTTCGCAAGGCACTCACGATAGCGGCCATCGATACTCGGCACCAGCCCTGTGAGTACTTCAGAGCAAGAAAGGTGTCGACCTGCTCGAGTCGGAGTTCGGCGAGGCAACCTCCCTGCTCGCCGAGCCAGTGCAAAAACGCTTGAACATGCCAGCGTCTATTGTGGATTGTGTGCAGGGATAAGCCGCGTTCCTCGCGCAGGTAGCGGTCAAACTCGCACACCCGTTCAGCGAAAGCGGAGGGCTCCTCTTCCGGCTCCCGTAATCGCCCCAGGAAGCGAAGCCAAGCTGTGGCAGTCTGAACAAACCGATCCCGGGAGAATCGCACTTTCTGAATTCGGTGATGCCGTCGCTGATAACCAATCCAGCGGTCGGCTGCGGCCTCGATTTCCTCCAATGGAATAGAGCGGCTGCCATCGAGCTTGATTCGCCGGGCAATGACAAGGAGTTCAGGGGCCAAGCCCAAAAGCGTCGCATGGGCCGCCCCGCCACTTGCGCAGTGGGCCAAGAACTGATCTCGATCTTCAGCCGCGGGACCTTCGCAATGACGCGCCAATACGCGAGGGTAGTGATACAGAGTATCGAACATGATTGGGTCTCCTCGTTGACTTTCGGAGAACCGACCCTACGCGGGTCCCAATATTTATGTGGTCTTCAGTTGGCGCAATCCACGGAAAATTAAGCCAATTTCCCGGCGGCGCCACATATCAGCCAACGCCACATATCGCATACGGCTCCTACCTCGGGTGTGACGCGTAGAACCGTTCTTCCGGGTACGGGTGCGCATTGCGGG
>JBCKLP010000276.1:0-2889 GCA_038903735.1 Burkholderiales bacterium
AGGTTACATTAAGATGAAAGCATCGCGCAAAACGAATTTCGATCAGACCTACCAGTCGCATCTGCAGCACCTGAGTCTCAAGGGTCTGCAACCCAAGACCATTGATGCCTATTCTCGCGCCATCCGCCGGATTGGGGCGCGCTTCGATCATCAGATCGACAGCCTGTCCGAGCAGCAACTGATGGACTACTTCACCGAACTGGTGGCATCGCACTCCTGGAGTTCGGTCAAGCTCGATCTGTATGGGTTGAAGTTCTACTACGCGCATGTCTTGCGCAAGCCCTGGGTGGCTCCGGGTCTGATCAAGCCCCCCAAGACCCAGAGCTTGCCCGATATCGTCACGATCGAGCAGGCCGGGCGGATATTCGCCGCAACGCGGGTTCTCAGTTATAAGGTGTTCTTCTTCACGCTCTACAGTCTGGGACTGCGCCTGGGCGAAGGGTTGCGGCTGCAGTTGGGGGACATCGACTCGGCACGCGCTCGGGTGCACATCCGCAATGCCAAGGGCAACAAGGATCGCTTTGTTCCGCTGCCGCAGGCGACACTGCAACTGTTGCGCCGCTTCTGGCAGGCGCATCGCAACCCGGTGCTGCTCTTCCCCAATCGCGCGTCCGGCCTGAAAGGGGCGGCCACGGCCACCACGCCGCTCGATCGTGGCGGCGTGCAAACCACCTTGCACAAGGTGGTTGCGGCCTGCGGCCTAAAAAAAAGATTACCCCTCACAGCCTTCGACACAGCTATGCAACCCACCTGATCGAGGCCGGTGTCGATCTGATCGAGGTACAGAACCTCCTCGGCCATCACTCCATTCTTACCACGGCCAGATACACCCACCTGACTGACAAGACCAAGCATCGCGCCATCGATCGCATCAACAGCTTGATGGATGGCTTCACCATTGTCTGGGGGCCGGTCAAATGATCGGGCTTGCTTCAGTCATCAAAACCTTCGAGGCAGACTTGCTCGCGCACTATCGGGGCCGACTCACTTCTGAGCACTATCGGGCACTGGCGGCGATGAAACGCTGCCGCACCTCGGCCAGCCCCAAGATGGAGGTCCAGTGCACCGGATGTGAGCACCAGATCCTGGTGCCGCACTCCTGCGGTCATCGCCACTGCCCGCACTGTCAGCACCATGAAAGCCAGCAATGGCTGGAACGTCAGATTCGCAATCGGGTGCCCGCGCAATACTTTCTGCTGACCTTCACCCTGCCGGCGGAGTTCAGGGCGTTGGCCTGGGCGCACCAGAGCGTCCTCTACGATCTGCTCATGCGCTGCAGTTGGGAGACGGTGCGCACCTTCAGCCAGAACGACAAGCAACTTCAGGGCACCCCCGGGGCCATCGCGGTGTTGCATACGAACACGCGCCGGCTGGATTACCACCCGCATGTCCATCTGGTCATGCCGGCGGCGGCGCTCGATCATGCGAAAAAGCAATGGCGAACCAAACGCCGGGGCAAGACCAATAAAGTCTATCTGTTCAACGAGCGGGCACTGGCCAAGGTGTTCCGGGCGAAGATGCTGGCGGCGATCAGCGCCGCCGGATTGACGCTTCCCTGTTGTTACCCGAGGCAGTGGGTGGTCAATTGCAAGTCCGTTGGCACCGGCGAGAAGGCGCTCATCTATCTGGGGCGCTATCTTTACCGGGGCGTCATCCGGGAGAAGGATATCGTCGCCTGCAACGACGGCCAAGTGAGCTTTCGGTATCGAAACTCCAAGACGGAGAAGATGGAGCAACGCAGCGTTTCCGGCGCCGATTTCCTGTGGCTGGTCATCCAGCATGTGCTGCCCAAAGGGTTTCGGCGCGCCCGCAACTTCGGCTTTCTGCACCCCAACTGCAAGCGCCTGATCGCCTTGCTGCAGGTGCTGTTGAAGTTCAGTCCTGGCTTGGCCTCGGCATGGATCAAGGAGCGGGCGCCCATCCTGTGTACTTGCTGCGGAGCGGTGATGAAGATCGTGCGAACGCGGATTCGATCTTTATTCTCGGGGGCTATGCCTGCGCCCATTGTCGTACCGGGAGCGCATTGACCATGTAAGCGCAACGAACCTTCGCAACTGTCGGGCCCTCAGCGCCCACAAGCTGAGGGCCGCGCTTGCCTCGAATCCGGGCGCAACAGGCCAATAAACGCCCCAATCGCGCTTCGCCGCAATAACGGCACGCATGGAATGGCCGATCAAGAGCCCCTCCGCCCGGCAATACTCCAAACCGGGTCAGTTCCCAAAAAGATATTTTCTATGAGGCCCGAGCGGTGCCGCTCTCGGACCGGGCTCGTCCAACAAACGGTTCAGATCGTGGCTTCGCACGATCTAACCTTACTCGTTGGGCGCTTGTCGCCATGAAGGCAGCACTTTCGCCGCCAGATTTGTGCGGAAATGCGAAACCGGCAACACTGGCGGGGCATCATTGTCCAAGCTGTCGCAAAGCGTCATTTGCACGCCCGCCACGACATCGGTCACGTCGTACAGGCGCAGCGGGCGTTGGGCCAATTGCTGCAACCAGTCCCGTTGATCCGCCGTCAACAATGGGCCTGACGGACCGAGGACATAGTCTGGAACGCGCCGCTTGCTCCCCTGCACCAGGATATCGCCCTCGGCCAACAGGCACTCGGTCAGGTTGATCTGAACACTGGCCATGGTTTCATGATCCAGTTCCGCATATCCCTCCATGTCCTGCGGATCAAGCACCTCTTCCAACAACTGATTGAACGCTGTTTTCATGCCCTTGCGATGGCGCTCCATTAGCCAGCCAATCACCTTTTCAACGGCTCCGGAGTGGCCGCCTTGTTCAACCAGCGGAATCACGTTTTGATTGGCTGACAAACAGCAATGCTTGTATTTCTTACCGCTACCGCAGGGGCAGGGATCGTTTCTGGCGCTGGACATGCGGGTC
>JBCKLP010000277.1:0-2888 GCA_038903735.1 Burkholderiales bacterium
AAGAGACAGTCCTTTTCAATTCAGGTATGAGGGCCGGGCAGATTGTGGTTATGTGGACGATGTGCTGAACGCACCGAACCTCGTCTTCTTAGAGGGCGGGGGGGCGCTGCCTCCCCTCCCCCCCGCAAACACGGTATCAGATCGAATAAACACAAAACCAAACACCCCTACACTGCCACACCGAAGGAAAAAAGTGTTTCTTTGGCGCGATTTGCGGCAGTCGGCCGATTACTACGCCCATACCTGAATTGGAAAGGACTCCGAATAAGCACGAACTGACCTTCGTGCCCTAAACGCGATCCTGATTATCGGGGACCGTAGACTAAAAGGTGTCGTAAGGGGCTCACGCCACCTTGATTTCCTCGAGCTCGAACTGCGGCGGATTGAAGGTGTCTATGCCTTTCCAGTCGAAATTGCCCGGATAGCGGATCGCAAGCGCGCGGATGCGGCTGAAATCAAGGCCCTCGCCAATGCCAAAGGGCAGTTCCCCCCTCGAATGCCGCTCCAGCGCATCGAGCAGCATGCGGCGAAAGCGCACGATGACGACGTCGCTGGTACCCAGGTATTCCTTCGTCCGGTCGGTGATCGGCCCCATGGATTCCTCGATGATGAAATCCTCGTAGACAAAGTTCTTCATGAGGCCGCTCCAGTGGCCGTTTTTCATGGCCGTGCGGTCCTGGTGCCAGGCGTTGTCCACGTTGCCTCTGTCCTTGGCAAAGTCATCGTGATCGGGATCGGAGCGATCCAGCGCGTTCTCGCGGTACCAATCAGGCACCGGGCCGAAGGGGCTCATATAGTAGTACCAGTGCGCGCTCGACTCATCGTCGATGGGAATGATGGCCACGATGAAGCGCGGCTGGCCATGGTGGTCCGGAATGAAGGAATAGTAGGGCGGCAGCACTTCGCGGATACGCGCGAAGATCGAGCCGTCCGGCAGGCTGCGCAGGGCCGCTTCGCGAAAGCCGTAGGGCTGTTCGATGAATTCGAAACGTGGTGCGGAATCGTGGGTGACCCAACGGTTGGTCATGGGCCGGTTGCGCGGCACCGACGTGGAGTGCAGGAAATTCACGTGCGCCGAATCCAGCTGGCCTTCCACGCCCTGCAGCCAGTTTGCCTTCACGATCGCGCAGCGCAGCAGTGATTCGGCAGGGGCCTTGTGAAACTCGAAATCGTAGAATTTCGGCGGAGTCTGCCTGCGCCCCAGATACACCCAGATCATGCCGCCGGCTTCGCGAACGGGATAACTCTTTACCGGCACCCGGGCGGCAAAGGCGGCGCGGCGATCCGCCGGTTCGGTCGGCGCATCGATGCATTGGCCCTCGACGCTGTATTTCCAGCCGTGGAATATGCAGCGCAGCCCGTCGCCTTCATTGCGCGCCAGGGACAAAGATGCGCGCCGGTGCGGGCATCCTTCGTCGAGAAAACCTACCCGCCCGTCGCTGGCACGAAATGCAACGAAATTTTCGCCGAGCAGCCGCACACGCCTGGGGGCGCCTTCGGCCTCGAGGCTCGCCGAGCGTGAGGCCGGCGTCCAGAGTTCGCGCAACATCTCGCCCATGGGCGTGCCCGGCCCGACGCGTGTCAGTCGTTCGTTGTCTTCCTTGGTAAGCATGGGTGTCTCCGGCTGGTTTCGAAGGCTATTATTTACAATTTGCATACTGCTGCGGACAAATAGCTCAATAGTGATATTGGTTTGTGAATTTTAAGTACGCTATATCTAAAGAAAGATTCTAGAAGTCTTAAAATTATTTATTTATCCGGCACGGATCATTGATACCGTCGCAAAGCCGGCAAAGCTCAGGAGCAACGAACCGAAGAGGTGCAGTGTATCAGTTGCAGTACCAGTTGCAGCAGATGCACTTTGGTCGGCGATCGTGGCGCGGAGCGTGCCGGGCGCCCTCGGGCCCCATGCTAGACTCCCCCGTCCCGGCCGTCCGCCGGCACGGCCCAGTTCTCCCGGTTCGCGCATTGAAAATTGACTCCGATTCCAAGGCCCTGACGCTGATGTTGGGCATGCTGATGGGGCTGCGCGCCATGTCAATGGACAGCATCCTGCCGGCAATGCCCGCAATCCAGGAGAGCTTCGCGGCGACCACAGCCGAAGCCCAATGGGTTCTGGGCGCGATCATGCTGGGTTTTGTCACCGGACAGTTCGCCGCCGGTCCGCTCGCAGACCGCTTTGGCCGGCGCCCCATGCTGCTTGCGGCGCTGGGCTTGTATGTGGCGGCTGCAATAGCATGTGCATTGTCGCCGAGCCTGCCGGTGCTTTGCCTGGCGCGCTTCGTGCAAGGCTGTGCCGCGGTGTTCGGGCCGGTACTGATGCGCGCCATCGTGCGCGACCTGCATGCCTATGAAGCCGCAGCACGCTTGCTGGGCCGCGCCACCTTCGCCTTCTCGATCCTGCCGGTGCTGATGCCGCTCGCCGGTGGCTTGCTGGTGTCGTCCCTGGGGTGGCGCTCGGTATTCTGGCTGCAGTCATCCTTCGTGTTGCTGTTGTTGATTGCCGTTGCCCTGCGTCTGCCAGAAACCGCACCCGCGGGCCGCACCCCACTCAGTGTGACCGGCATGTTACGCAGTTACGCTTTCCTCCTGGGTGAGAAGCGCTTCCGCGCGCCAACGCTGCTCGCGCTTTGCTCGAGCATGGGCGTGTACGCCTTTGTCACCAATTCCGCCCTGATTGCGATTCCGGTGCTGGGTTTGACGCCCGGAGAATACGCGCTGATGTATTCGCTCATCATGGTCGGCTACCTGGCCGGGGCCCGGGTGGGTGGGCGCATGGTGATGCGCCTGGGCATTCCGCGAATTCTGTTCCGCGCCTCGCTCGCTTCGGCCACCGGCGGCGTACTGATGGCAGGGCTGGCGCTTGCCGGTGTCCAGTCAAGCCTTGC
>JBCKLP010000278.1:0-2874 GCA_038903735.1 Burkholderiales bacterium
TAACCCTCGGCAAGCGAGCACAGAGGGTATTAGCTCTGTTGTACAACCACCGCTGGCTCTTGAATTGCTTTCATGGAAAGCCGCACACGCCCCTTCTCATCCGCTTCCAAGACCTTGACGTTCACCACCTGACCTTCTTTCAGATGATCAGCAACACTGTTTACACGTTGTTGACTGATCTGGGATATATGCAGCAAACCATCTTTTCCGGGTAGCAACTGGACAATTGCGCCAAAATCCAGAAGCTTGAGGACCGTTCCCTGATATACGCGTCCAACCTCGACATCAGCCGTAATATCCTCGATACGTTTTCTGGCGGCCTCCCCCCCTTCGGAGGATATGCACGCGATGGAAATGGTGCCGTCATCTTCAATTTCGATGGTAGTTCCCGTTTCCTCCTGGATCCCGCGAATTACAACGCCACCTTTACCGATCACGTCGCGTATCTTTTCCGGGTTTATCTTGATTTTAAAGATACGCGGAGCAAAGTTCGAAATCTCGCTTCTCGATCCAAGCAACGATTCGGCCATTATGGAAAGAATATGCATGCGTCCATCACGGGCCTGTGCCAAGGCAGCCTGCATTATCTCCTTTGTAATTCCTTCGATCTTAATGTCCATTTGCAACGCAGTAACACCCTGGGCGGTACCCGCGACCTTAAAATCCATATCTCCGAGGTGATCCTCGTCACCAAGAATATCTGTAAGCACCGCGAAACGGTTTCCTTCCTTGATCAGGCCCATGGCAATTCCAGCCACATGCGCCTTTGTCGGAACACCGGCATCCATCAATGCAAGACTTCCCCCGCAAACGGAAGCCATTGAGGACGAACCGTTAGATTCGGTAATTTCAGACACAACACGAATCGAATATCCGAATTCAGCAGCGCTTGGCAGCACGTTTATGAGCGCACGTTTGGCCAGGCGTCCATGCCCTATCTCGCGCCGCTTCGGTGTTCCGACGCGCCCGGTCTCTCCGGTAGCGTAGGGAGGCATGTTGTAATGCATCATAAAACGGTCTTTGTATTCACCCATTAGCGCATCGATTATCTGTTCGTCACGCCCTGTCCCAAGTGTTGCAACCACCAAGGCCTGCGTCTCCCCCCTTGTAAAAAGCGCAGACCCATGGGTTCGAGGTAAAACTCCCACACGAATGGTAATAGGACGTACCGTCCTAGTATCACGACCGTCAATCCGGGGTTCACCATCAAGTATTTTATTACGCACAATTTTCGATTCGAGCGAAAACAGGATTTCATTGACTTGATTGCTATCCGGCCCGCCCTCATTACCAACTCCAAGCTGCTCCATTAACTGTTTTCTGATCTCGGAAAGGCGGTTGCTGCGCGCTTGTTTGCTACGGATGGCATACGCCTCCCGAAGGGATTCATTGGTCAGATCAGTAATCTTGGAGATCAGCGATTCGTCTTTTTGCATGGGCTTCCAGTCCCACACAGGCTTTGCAGATTCGGCTGCCAGTTCGTGAATCGCCTGTATCGCTACCTGCATCTGCTGGTGGCCGAAAACGACACTGCCCAGCATGACATCCTCTGCGAGCTCTTTGGCTTCAGACTCGACCATGAGAACCGCATGCTCCGTACCAGCTACCACCAGATTCAGATCGCTTTGAACGAGCTGCGACGCCATCGGATTCAGTACGTACTGCCCGTTGATGTAGCCAACCCGAGCCGCGCCGATTGGTCCGCTGAACGGAATACCGGAGATCGTAAGAGCTGCTGAAACACCAATCATCGCCGGAATATCGGGGTCCACTTCAGGATTCACCGACATCACCGTTGCAACAACCTGCACTTCGTTATAAAAGCCATCCGGAAACAACGGGCGGATCGGCCTGTCAATCATTCGTGACGTGAGGATTTCCTTTTCCGAAGGCCGCCCTTCTCGCTTGAAGAATCCTCCTGGGATTTTTCCGGCAGCATAGGTTTTTTCGATGTAATCCACGGTCAAGGGGAAGAAATCCTGTCCGGATTTTGCTTTTTTCGCTCCAACTACGGTGCAAAGAACCACCGTGTCGTCCATACTGACCAGCACTGCACCATGCGACTGGCGGGCAATTTCACCGGTTTCCAAAGTAACTTGGTGAGCACCATAGGCAAAGGTTTTTTTTATGGGATTGAGTGACATAGGGCTTCCTGAAAGGTTTTGGCTGATATCAATTGCCCAGTTGGCAATACGGAGGGCGGTTAATCACAGCCTTCAAAAATAAAAACGCCCAACTGAGTGGGCGTTCGGTTGGTTATTTTCGCAATTCCAGCTTGCCTATCAGCGTTCTGTACTGATCTACATCGGTGCGCTTGAGGTAATCCAGTAATTTACGTCGCTGGCTAACCATCATCAAAAGTCCTCGCCGCGAATGATGATCCTTGACATGAGCTTTAAAATGACCGGTGAGACCGTTAATTCTGGCCGTCAGGAGCGCCACCTGCACTTCGGGTGAACCAGTGTCTCCCTTGCTGCGCTGATGCGCCGTAATGATCTGAGCTTTTTGCTCTACGGTAGCTGACATTGCGGTATTTTCTCTATATATCGAAGGGCTGCATTTTAGCCTGAAATCATGGCCTTCCACAAGGATATTGTGTCTTTTCAGGGCGTAACCGGCACAATTATCCCACGGTTCAGGTTAAAGAAATGACCCGCGTTGGTTGCACGTTACCCGCATCATTCGCATGGCCGGTACCCAAAAATTCCCCATTCGCAGCGTAGATTCGATATTCGCCAACGCGCGTCGATAATATCGGGATTTGCTGTCCATGCCTGAATTTCGATGTTAGTTCCCCCGCCAGTACCAATGCTGGAAGCCTATATAGCAGCTGCTCCGATGCCAACAGGCATCGATCTCTTTCGCTGCTGGAAA
>JBCKLP010000279.1:0-2852 GCA_038903735.1 Burkholderiales bacterium
TCTGGGAGGGACGAATTGCCTTGGCAGGGGATGCGGTTCATCTTTTCACCCCGACCGGTGGATTCGGGGTGAATACCGGCATAGATGACGCGGCAAACCTTTCATGGAAACTTGCGGCGCTGCTTCAGGGATGGGGTGGCGACGGTCTTCTCGCCAGTTACGAGACAGAGCGACAGCCGATAGCGCTAAGGAATACGGCGGCGTCACGGCAACTCGCACGAAATGTCGGCGCGGTGCCTGTTGGTGGGGCAATTGAAGAGAGCACTCCGTTCGGGGAAGTTGCGCGCCGGGAGGCGAGTGAATACCTGCAGACGTTTGGCGAAGAGTTCGCTTCCCTCGGCATCCAACTCGGAGCACGTTACGATGGTTCACCAATAATAGCCTCGGACGGTATCGTGCCGCCGCCCGACAGCGCGATCATCTATACGCCCAGCGCGTGCCCGGGCGGACGGGCCCCTCATGTGTGGCGCGAGTTTTTTTCTGTCGCGGGTTTTTTTCTTGAGGGCTCAATCTGAGCAGAGTAACATGAGCGAGACGGATTGAAGGAGGCGGACGGATTGAAGGAGGCAGGACGATGCTGACCCGAGAGCAGAACGAGCGCCTGACCCGCGTGGGTCCGGACACCCCGATGGGCAGGCTGCTGCGCAGGTACTGGCATCCCGTGGCGGTGAGCCTGCAGCTCCACGAGAACCCGGTGAAGGCCGTGCGGCTGCTCGGAGAGGAGTACGTGCTGTTCCGCGACCGGCAGGGCCGGCTTGGCTTCTTCGAGCCGCGCTGCGCGCATCGCCAGGTCGAGCTGAAGCACGGCTACGTCGTCGACGAGGGGCTGCGCTGCCCGTACCACGGCTGGAGCTACGACATCACCGGCCGGTGCACCTCCCAGCCCGCCGAACCGGCCGAAAGCCGGATGAAGGACAAGATCAGGCTCAAGTCTTACCCGGTGCAGGAGAAGGAGGGGCTGATCTTCGTCTATGTCGGACCCGACCCTGCGCCCTTGCTGCCATGGTGGGACCGCGCCGCCCACATGCGCGGCTTCAAGCACATTACGGTACAGGAGATCCCCTGCAACTGGCTGCAGATGACCGAGAACATCACCGACTACTCGCATTCGTCGTGGCTGCACGGCCATTACGCGACGCACGTACTCGGCAGGATGGGCATCCCGCAAGACGACCCGCGCTGGCTGCAGGTGCGCTCGCGCCGGGACCGTACACAGAAGAAGCTGGACTGGCGCGCCTTCAAGAACGGCATCTCGAGCCACGTGCTGCTGGAGGGCCAGACCGAGGAGCACGAGATGTGGCAGAACGGCCACCAGCACATCGTGCCGCACGTCAATTCGCTGGCGCAGAGCGGCCTGTCGTTCACCAATTTCTACGTGCCGGTGGACGACGAGCACACCTTCATGGTGCGGCGTGAGCACTACTACTTCTCGCCGGACGTGCCGGTTCCGCACCAGGACGAGGACCGGGTCCCGTATTTCGCGCCGCCCTGGATGCTGACCGATGAGAACGGGGCCTGGCGCATGGACCATAACAACGGCCAGGACAGCATGGTGTTCGTGGCGCAGGGCCGGATTTTCGACCGCAGCAAGGAGAACCTCGCGACCACCGACCGGGGCATCGTCATGTTCCGGCGCATGCTCGAGGAGCAGCTGCAGGCCATCGAGAGCGGCCAGGACCCGATCAACGTTTTCCGCAGTGAGGAGGACATGAAGCAGGGCATCGCGCTGCCGCCGCCTCTCACTTACTACTATGACCGCGGCCGGGGCGCGGACGGCAGCTATACCTACGGCGCGACCACCAGCCAGCAGCTGACCCAGTACAGCCCTCACCGCGACGCCATCGAGAGTCTGTTCGTGAACGAGGCGAAGATGAGGAAGACGGTGAAGGAGAGCGCATGAAAACGGCCGCAGCTTTCGTTCTGGTTTCAGTTTTGCTTGCCGCCCCGACTGCGGCACAGGACGCATGGCCTTCGAAGCCCGTACGAATGATCGTGACGTCCTCCCCCGGCGGCGGCACGGACACTTTCGCGCGCCTGATGGGGCAGAGCCTTAGCCAGCAGCTGAAGCGCCAATTCGTGGTCGAGAACCGCGCCGGCGCGAGCGGCAACATCGGCGCCGAGATGGTGGCGAAGGCGGCGCCGGACGGCTACACACTCCTGGTGTCCTCGAGCCCCTCGCTCATCATCAACCCCAGCCTCTACAAGAACCTGCCGTACAACGCCGAGCGCGATCTCGCGCCCGTGGCGCAGGGCGTCATCAGCCCGCTGGTCTGGGTGGTCCATCTTTCCCTGCCCGTGAAGACGCTCACCGAGCTGGTGGCGGCGGCGAAACGCGATCCCGGGAAGATTCCGTACGCCTCGGCGGGGGCCGGCAGCCTGACCAACCTCGGCGTGCTGCTGTTCGCCGAAGTGGCGGGCGTCAACTTCCTGCACGTACCCTACAAGGGTCTCGGCCAGGCCTATCCCGGCCTGCTCACGGGGGACATCAAGTTTGTGCTGTCGGACATCGGTACGGCGCTGCCTCACATCCGAGCCGGCAAGATTAGCGCGATCGCCGTCACCGAGCGCATCACGGCCCTTCCCGGCGTGCCCTCGGTGACCGACGCGGGGTTCGGCAACACGGTGGCGCAGGGGACCTTCAGCGTCGCGGCGACGGCTGGTACGCCTCCCGCCATCATCAACCGGCTGAGCGCCGAGATCCTCCGGGCGATGAAGGCCCCAGAAGTGGCGTCGAAGCTCGAGGAGCAGGTGCTGATCCCGGTGTTTGACACGCCCGAAGCATTCGGCGCCGTGCTCAAGAAGGAAAGAGAGCGCTGGGCCGCGTTCATCCAGCGCAACCGCATCCAGCCGGA
>JBCKLP010000280.1:0-2825 GCA_038903735.1 Burkholderiales bacterium
GGTCTCCATGGATATCCTGCTAGCCAATCCCAGAGGTTTTTGCGCCGGCGTCGAGCGCGCCATCAGCATCGTTGAACGCGCACTCGAGCGGCATGGCGCGCCCATCTATGTTCGGCACGAGATCGTGCACAACAAGTATGTGGTCGACGGATTGCGGCGCAAGGGCGCGGTGTTCGTTGAGGAGCTTGCCGAAGTGCCCGCGGGTGCGACGGTGATATTTTCAGCACATGGCGTGTCGCGAGTCATACGCCAGGAGGCGGAAAGTCGCGGTCTGAAGATATTCGATGCCACCTGCCCATTGGTGACCAAGGTACACGTCGAAGTGTCCAGGATGCGGGCCGAAGGACGCGAGATCATCATGATCGGGCACCGGGGACACCCGGAATCCGAGGGAACCATGGGCCAGGCTGAAAGCGGCATGCACCTGATTCAATCCACAGAGGACGTTGCGACGCTTGAAGTGCGTGATCCCGCAAAGCTGGCCTATGTAACGCAAACCACCTTGTCGGTAGATGATACCGAGGCTATTGTCGAGGCGCTCAGGTCAAAATTTCCCGAGATCGTCGGGCCGAAGAAAAAAGATATCTGCTATGCCACGCAGAATCGCCAGGATGCGGTGAAATTCATGGCGCCTAAAGTGGATCTGCTTATCGTGGTCGGATCCCATAATTCCTCCAATTCCAACCGTTTGCGGGAAGTTGCGCAAAGCCGCGGCACCGAGTCCTACATGGTGGACACGGCTGCCCAATTGGACCCGAGCTGGTTGCAAGGCAAGCGGCGGGTCGGCGTAACAGCAGGGGCATCGGCGCCCGAGATTCTGGTTCAGGAAGTCATCGATCGTTTGCGCGAACTGGGCGCACAGAAAGTCACACAGCTTGCAGGCATAGAGGAGAATGTCACTTTTCCCCTGCCAAAAGGACTGGGCGCCACGGCCCAGTAGGTATTGTGAGTGTGGTCACGTGATTTGATGGTCTGATTTTCACGATCGGTGAAGGCGAATCGCTGGCTCCGGGGTTCGTTTCGGCTGAAACTTGACATCTATCCCCTCCAACGCACTATTCATGCCAGCGCGCTTCATTCCGGCCGTGACAACTGCTTGCTTGTAAAAGGGAAATCTTGGTCAACTTCGCTGATGGTCTTGACCCCCTTCACCTCATCTAACTTGATCAGAAAAGGCCTAATTCCCATCGAGATTGGTGACCATGCTCACTCCTGCTGAAAATGTCAACAAAAAGCGCCGTAGTCATTATGGATTGCTTGCTTTCAGCTAGAAATTTTGTAGCCATCCGATTTCAGCGTGGCAAATCCGAGAAACCCATCAAAAACTCATCCGCCGCACGCGCGGCCTGGCGACCCTCACGGATTGCCCATACCACCAGAGATTGGCCGCGCCGCATGTCCCCCGCGGCGAATACTTTGTCGACCGAAGTCTGGTAGCAACCGTCGCCATCGGTGCTTGCTTTGGCGTTGCCGCGCGCATCTTTTTCGACAGCGAACGCATCCAGCACTTGCGCCACTGGCGACACAAAACCCATCGCCAGCAATACCAAATCCGCTTTCATTTCGAATTCGGAATTCGGCACCTCCTGCATCTTGCCGTCTTTCCATTCGACGCGGGCCGCAATCAGCTTCTCGACCTTGCCGCCCTTGCCTTCGAAACGCTTGGTCGAGACAGCCCAATCGCGCTCGCAACCCTCTTCTTGTGACGAGGAGGTACGCAACTTGATCGGCCAGTACGGCCATACCAGCGGCTTATTCTCTTGCTCCGGCGGTTGCGGCATCAGCTCAAATTGCGCAAGGCTGGCAGCGCCATGGCGGTTGCATGTGCCCACGCAATCTGAGCCGGTATCACCACCGCCGATAACGACCACGTGCTTGCCGCTCGCCATGATCTGGTCCTTGAGCTTGTCACCTGCATCCACCTGGTTTTGCTGCAGCAGGAATTCCATCGCAAAATGGATGCCTTTCAGCTCACGACCAGGTACCGGCAGGTCGCGCGGCAATTCAGCACCGCCGGCGATGATGAAGGCATCGAATTCTTTATCGAGTTGCTCGGGCGAGATGGTTTCTTTGGCCCAGTGGGTGACGTTGGACGGGAAATCTTTGCCGATCAACACGCTGGTACGGAAGCGAACGCCTTCGGCTTGCATCTGCTCGACACGGCGGTCGATATGCGACTTTTCCATCTTGAAGCCTGGAATGCCGTAACGCAGTAAACCGCCCACCCGATCGTTTTTCTCGAACACAGTCACGTCGTGACCGACACGCGCGAGTTGCTGGGCTGCAGCCAGACCAGCAGGGCCGGATCCAACCACAGCAATTTTTTTACCGGTCTTGAAGGCGGCCGGTTGCGGCATAACCCAGCCGTTTTCCCAGCCCTTATCGATGATGAGACGCTCGATTGATTTGATGCCAACCGCATCGTTGTTGATGGCAAGCACACAGGCAGATTCGCACGGTGCCGGGCAGATGCGGGCGGTGAATTCGGGAAAGTTGTTGGTCGAATGCAGCGTCTCTAACGCTTCGCGATAATTGCCGCTATAAACCAGGTCGTTCCAGTCGGGGATGATGTTATTGACCGGGCAACCGCTCATGCAAAACGGCGTGCCGCAATCCATACAGCGCGCACCCTCTGTTTTCGCTTGTTCATCGTTCAACTGCAGGATGAACTCTTTGTAGTTCTTGACGCGTGAAGCGGCCGGTAAATACGATTCCTTCTGACGCTGAAATTCCATAAAGCCGGTTACTTTACCCATTGCCTACCTCTGCCTTCTCTAGCTCCCCCGTGGCAGGGGGAGGGTTTGGGGTCGAATCCCACATCCTTG
>JBCKLP010000281.1:0-2801 GCA_038903735.1 Burkholderiales bacterium
ATCGCCGTAAGTGGCGTTCCTTGGGCGCAACGGGTGCCTGGCGAAGCCGCTGCTGCCCGCCGGGCATCTCCCTTGGGATGGGCGAGAAAATCGATCATGGAGTCTCTGATGGCAACGCAACGCGGGTTTCGCCGGGTAACAGGTGTGTGTGACAATCCGATAAGCACGGATCAACCAATTCCCACAAATAACATCGAATCAGATGACACGTTTAGTCTGAGATGGTGGATGTCGATCTATTTGTCAACGATTTCCCACTTAGTGATCAAAAGGGTTGATCCATGCAACAACGTCTAAATTTTCAGAGATCAACCGTTCGCTCAACCTTGGGACACTACTGTATGAAACTTAAAAACTCGTTAGCTTCGATGGGCCTGATGTGCGCCGCCGTGTTGCCTTTGCTCTCCCACGCGCAGGATTACCCTTCTCGCACGATCCAGTTCATCGTACCTTCCGCCGCCGGCACAACGAGCGACCAGTTGGCACGAGTGCTCGGCCCAAAACTATCACAGCGCTGGAACGTGCCGGTCGTCGTTGAAAACAAAGTTGGCGCCGGTGGTGCTATCGGCATCGAGGCCGCGGCCAAAGCGAATCCGGATGGTTATACCTTCTTGTTCACCGCAACCGCCTTCAGTACCTTAGTAGCACTGCGCCCAAAGCTTCCTTACGATCCGATCAAAAATTTTTCTCCCGTAGTGCTGTTAGGCACGAGTCCATTGGTCTTGGTCGTTACCAACAGCCTTCCCGCCAAAAATGCGCTCGAGTTCATTGACCACGTTAAAAAACAACCACCAGGCCGTTTGAACTATGCGTCACCAGGCATAGGCAGCTTAAATCACCTGACCATGGAACTGTTCAAGCAGGAAACCGGCATTTACCTGACTCATATTCCCTACAAAGCTATGAGCGGCGCCCTCAACGACGTCGTCGCAGGTCATGTGGAAGCCAGCTTCATCGCATTGCCGACAGTCACACCACTCGTGCAAAGTGGAAAAATGCGCATGCTGGCTGTAGCTGCAGCAGAACGCGCGCCTCAGTTCCCGCAGGTGCCGACGCTTGCAGAGGCGGGCCTGAAAAAGGTGGTGGAAGCCTGGTTTGGCGTAATGGCACCTGCTGGCACACTTCCCGCCGTGATTTATAAAATGAATTCTGAAATCAATAGCCTGCTCGCGCTTCCGGAAGTGAAGGAATCAATGGCGAAGATGGGCATGGATGTGGCTGGGGGCAAACCCGAAAAGTTGGATGCGCTGATTCGCAGCGAAATCAAAATGTGGACCGAGGTAGTAAAAAAAGGCAATATCGTGGTCGAATAAAAAAAGAAATCTGAGATCCTTGGAGCAGTCCCAGAGCAAATCTATCGTAGACCACGAGCGCCTCCGCCGCTGTTCTGGGCGATTTTTCGTTTAATGCAATCGACCTGAAACCAATTCTTCTGGATGAATCAAATTGACCACACTTGAACAAAATTATCTATTGACCCAAACTGGACCGAATGCGTCCATGGGCAAACTTTTCCGGCGTTACTGGATTCCGGCACTGTTGTCGGAAGAGATTCCAACCCCGGATTGCCCTCCGGTCCGCGTCAAGTTGCTGTCGGAAGAATTGATCGCGTTTCGCGATACCAACGGCAAGATCGGCCTGATGGACGAGTTTTGCGCACATCGCCGCGTGTCGCTGTGGTTTGGCCGCAACGAAGAGAACGGCTTGCGCTGCCCATATCACGGCTGGAAATACGACACCAACGGCCAGTGCACCGACATCCCGTCCGAGCCCGTCGGCAGCACCTTCTGCAACAAGGTCAAGCTGGCTGCCTATCCTTGCGTCGAGCGCGGCGGCGTCATCTGGACCTACATGGGACCGCCTGAGCTACAGCCGCCATTGCCGGAGTTCGAGTGGGCCATGGTCCCGGATTCGCACCGCTACGTCAGCAAGCGCCTTCAGGAAAGCAATTACCTGCAGGCGATGGAAGGCGCCATTGACGGCAGCCACATATCCTCCCTGCATAGCGGCGAGCTGCACACCGACCCGCTGCACAAAGGCACCGAGGGCGCAAAATACCAGGCCGACTTGCGGCCTAAATTTGAAGTCGCCGGCTCCGACGGCGGCTTGGTCATCAGCGTCAAGCGCGAAGCAGGCGAAGGCCAGAGCTACTGGCGCGTTAGCCAGTGGATCATGCCTTGGTACACGATGACACCACCGTACGGCGATCACGGTGTCCACGGCCACGCCTACGTGCCTATCGATGACGAAAATTGCTTCGTCTGGAGCATGTCGCATCACCCGACCCGTCCTCTGAAGGAGTCCGAACTGCATGCGATGCAGAACGGGCAGGGACAGTATGCCGAACTGATTCCGGGCACCTACAAGACCGTCCAGAACAAGGGCAACAACTATCTGATGGACCGCGAGAGCCAGAAGAGCGGCCGCCACTACAGCGGCGTCATGGGTATCGCCATGCAGGACGCGTCGCTGCAAGAAAGCATGGGGCCGATGGTCGACCGGACAAAGGAGTGCCTCGTGGCGACCGACATCGCGATTGTGCAAGTCCGGCGGCGTCTGATGGCTGCCGCCGAAGGCCTCGAGAAAGGCGGCGAGCCACCCGCACTCGACCCGGCAACACACCGAGTACGGTCTGCTTCCTTCATCCTGCCCTCTGAGGCGCCACTGTCGGAGGCTACAGACGCACTCATCGCGAAGTTGGGCGTCGCCCACACATCAATTTAGGGAGCATGAATGACCGCAAAAGTACAGGCTGCCGTGGCTTTGGATCTGAAACGGACAGAGGTAAGAGAGTTCGATTG
>JBCKLP010000282.1:0-2796 GCA_038903735.1 Burkholderiales bacterium
GCGCGTGGCGTAACATTAGAGGTGCCCAATATTTGCACGGTCGGATTTTTCACCGGTTCTCCGGCGACCCTTCCCGATTCTGAAGATGACCATGCCCGCCAAGCTTCGTGTACTTGCTGTCTTTGCGGCAATGCTGCTGGCGCCGCTTGCCGCGCTGCCGCAGTCCTATCCTGCCAAACCGGTGCGCCTGCATGTGAGTTGCCCTGCCTCCTGCCTGCCGGACCTGCTGGCGCGCGCGATCGGCCAGCAACTGCAGGAGTCCTGGGGCCAGCCCATCGTCATCGACAACCGCGCCGGGGCGAACGGCAACATCTCCATGGAAGCCTGCTCCAAATCCGCGGGCGACGGCTATTCGATCTGCCTGCCTTCGGGCGTGCTGATGTCTATCAATCCCTTTGCCTACGAGAAGCTGCCTTTTGCGTCGCTGGAGATGGTGCCCATCATCCATCTGGGCAATCTCGACCAGGCGATTGCGGTGCATGCCTCGGTGCCGTCCGGCAGCATGAAGGAACTGCTGGCGCTGGCGGGCGCCAAGCCGGGCAGCATCAACTGGGGATCGCTGGGCGTGGGCAGCACTGCGCACCTGTACCTCGAATGGTTCCGCGTCAAGACCGGCGTGAACATGGTGCATGTCCCCTATAAGGGCTCGCCGCAGGCGATGCAGGCGCTTAGCGTGGGCGAGGTGCAGGTCACTGCGTTGACGCCCGGCTTATTTGCGCCGCAGGTGGCCGCCGGAAAATTGCGGATCATCGGGGTGGTGACGGGGGCTAAACGCATCGCCGCGCTGCCCGATGTGCCTACGTTGTCCGAACAGGGTTTCGATCTGGATTTCCGCAACTGGATGTCCTTTTATGGTCCGAAGGGAACGCCGGGTGAGGTGGTGCGGCGCTGGAACACCGATGTCAACAAACTGCTGGCCGACCGGGCTTTCACACAGAAATATTTCCTGCCGCTCTCAGTAACACCGGCGGGCGGCACGCCCGAGGACATGGCTGCGCTTGCCAAGGCTAGCCGCATGGCGGGCGAGGAATTGGTGCGCATTTCGAAGCTTCGGTTCGAATGATCCGGCGGGCGTGACCGCGCCGACTAATTTCGCATGTCAACGCAAAGCAGTAATGTTCGCTTTTTCTGCCAAGCGGTAATGTCCGCATGCACCCGGCGATGAAGCGGATAAATCATCGCCGCAACCTCGAAGTGGTCCGGGCCGCCGTGACCGAGTTCAAGGACAGATACAACCGTCATTGGCGTCTTGAAAAACTGGGCTTCATGTCACCCCTCAAAGCCCGTCAAGCGTATAGTCTTCGAAAGGCGGCGTGAGTTGCAAAACCGTGTTCAGACAATGCAAGCCGGTACACACCGATGACTGCAACGACTTGAGCGCCTTCGTGCGAGTCAGGGTCTAATCACATAACTTCTAGGAGAAACAGATGCTGACCGTGAACAATACCTGGCTCGCCACATCTCTCGCCTTGCTCAGCCTTTCGACTACCGGCGCCGCGTGGGCGCAGGACAAGTATCCGAGTAAGCCTATTCACCTTGTCGTGCCAATTGGTCCCGGTGCGGGTGTCGATACACTTGCGCGCTTTCTGGCTGGAGACCCGCTTCGCCGCGAGCTCGGCACTGAGATCATTGTTGAGAACAAGGCTGGGGCGGGTGGCCGTCTCGGCGCCAATTTCATTGCCAAATCAAAGCCTGACGGCTATACGCTGGGACTATTCCACGCTTCGGTCATGTCTACGGCGACCGTTGTCAATCGTAACGTTCCGTACGACCCAATAAAGGACTTCACGCCCGTCGCGAACTTGGTGACCAATCAGCTTACGCTGCTCGTTAATGCCGACTCCAAATGGACAAATCTCGAACAGCTCATCAGGGACTCCAAATCGGGCCAGGTCAACTGCGGTGTCATCGGGCTGGGGAGCCAATCGCACTTCAACATTGAGCTGCTGAAGCTAGCGACGGGCGCCAACCTGAATCTCGTGCCTTATCCCGCAGGCACCGGGGCGATCCTAACTGCGCTCATGGGCAATCACCTCGACTGCACGTCGCTGACTTGGGCGGGTGTTAGTACCTATGTGAAGTCTGGGAAATTCCGTGCGCTGGCCGCCACAAGCCCGGTGAAAGACATGCCGCAGATCCCGACCTTTGCCAGCAAGGGGCTGCCCCAAGTAAGCCTCGAAGTATTCAACGCGGTGTTCGGCCCAGCGGGCTTGCCGAAGGAAGTGCTGGGCCGGTTGGGCCAGACATTTCAGCGTGTCATGACCGATCCGAAGATCATCGACCAGCTCGAGAAGCAGGGTTTTTCGATGCTCTACGAAGACTCGCAGACGCTTGCAGCGCGAGTGAAGCACGAGCTCGACGTGGTGAAGGGAGTTTTTCAGAAGGCTGGACTGAAGCATGCGGATTGAGCGCGTCATGTGTGATGACGGAATTGCTTGCCGTAAGGTGCATGTGCGGTCTGGAAGCATGTCCTAAGCTTAATGTAAGCGTAACGTCAAACGGCGACATACCGTAAGCGCTCCATAAACTCCAATCTTGTCAGCCGATCCTGATTTCTGAATGCTTGCAACATCTAAATTGAGATGGAGCGAGGATGAAGACAGGGGTGGAATTTTGGGCGCAGCACGTGGCGGCAGCCAATCTGGAGGCCACTTCGGCGAGCAGCTATGCGAAGCGTCACGATATTGCGGCGAGTGCTTGGTGAGTATCCGTGCGCTGTGGATGAAGGCGCAGGTGTTGCCGGCTTCGCATTTCCGCACAAATCTGGCGGCGAAAAGCGCTGCCTTCATTCGGCAA
>JBCKLP010000283.1:0-2784 GCA_038903735.1 Burkholderiales bacterium
CCGGAATGGGTTCGGTGCACCAGTTGACCATGGAACAGCTCATGCGCAAGGCCAACATCCGGATGACGCACGTTCCCTACAAGGGTTCACCGCCCGCGCTGACCGACCTGATCACGGGGCAGGTGTCGGCGTTTTTCGTCACCCCGAACGACGGCATGCCTCATGTGAAGGCGGGCAAGCTCAGAGTTCTCGGAGTTGCCGCGCCGCAGCGCATGAAAGTTTTCCCCGATGTTCCGACACTCGCGGAGGCGGGCTACGACGTCGGATTCCCGGTCTGGCTGGGCGTATCCGTCCCCGCAGCCACCCCGCAGCCGGTGATCGAGCGCCTGAACGGCAGCCTGAACGACGCGATGCGCCTGCCCGAAGTGACCCAGCGGCTGATGGCCGGGGGATTCGTGGTGATCGAGCGCATGACGAGCAAGCAGTCGGAAGACTTTGCGCGGAACGAGTTCGAGCTCTGGGGAATCTTTATCTCCTCGCGCAACATCAAACTGGAAACGCTGGATTAGGCCCGCTCGAACGCGTCAGACACACCTTGCCGTTCAATACGCAGGCTGCAGACGATATTCAAGGAGAGAGAATATGCATGCGTTCGCACGTTGTGTGGTTGCAGTTCTGCTCGCATTCGCCTTCTCGCCGCTCGCCTCAGGTCAGGCTTGGCCTGTCAAACCGATTCGACTGATTGTCAATTTCCCGGCTGGAAGCGGGCCGGACGTGATTGCCCGCATTTATGCGCCGCGGCTGGGAGAGGTGCTCGGCCAGCCGGTCGTGGTCGAGAACCGAGTCGGCGCAGCCGGCAACATCGGTGTCGAGGCGGTGGCAAAGTCTGCCCCGGACGGCTATACGCTGCTCAATACAGGCGGCAACGCCATCGTCATCAACCCACACGTGTACAAGCTCGGGTTCGATGTCGCCAAGGATCTGGAGCCGGTCACTCCGACGACGCGCATCTCGGCAATTCTGGTGGTGGCCGTGCGCCCGAACCTGCCGGTGCACAGCGTGGCTGATTTGATCGCCTACGCGCGAGCGAATCCAGGCAAGCTCAACTTCGGCACCCCCGGCAGCGGCACCACGATGCACATCGCCGCCCAAATGCTGTTGCGTGCGGCGAAAATCCAGGCCACCCACGTGCCCTACAACGGTTCCGGGCAAGTGCTCGCTGCCCTGCTCGGCGAACAGGTCGACTTCGCGTTCGACCCCGGGGTCGCAATGCCGCAGATCAAGGCCGGCAAGTTGCGCCTGCTTGCGGTGGCGAGCGGCGCTCGCTCGCCGTTCTACACCGACACCCCGACCATGTCTGAGGCGGGGATCGACGTGAATACGAGCATCGTAAACGGCGTGTTCGCGCCGGCGGGCACGCCACGCGAAATCGTGATGCGCCTGAACCGCGAGATCGGCCGTATTATGCAGACTGCGGAGGCGCGCGCCATGATCGCCGCCATCTCATCCGAGTTGGTCACAGCCTCGCCCGAAGAATTCGCGGCGATGATGCATCGCGAGCGAGAGCGCTTCGGCGCGATGGTGCGCGAGGCCAACATCCGCGTCGACTGAGATTGACGCGCCCAACGCGACAGAGCAGAGGAGACAGAGAATGGGTCCGGTCACGGGCAAGAGCAATGGTGGGTCGCACGCCGCCTTGGCGGGCGTGAAGGTCATTGACCTGAGTCAGTTCGAATCCGGACCGTCTTGCACCGAGACGCTGGCCTGGCTGGGGGCCGATGTCATTAAGGTGGAAGAGCCGACCAAGGGGGACCAGGGCCGGCTGGCCTCAACCGACGAGGCCGGGGTCGATTCTCCCTATTTCATACTGCTCAACGCCAACAAGCGCAGCGTAACGCTCAACCTCAAAGATGAGCGCGGCCGGGAAATGCTGCGTGAGATGATCAGGCACGGCGATGTCTTCGTAGAGAACTACGCGCCGGGTGTGATCGAGCGGCTAGGCTTCGGCTACGATGCCGTCAAGGAGATTAACCCGCGCATCATTTACGCCCAGATCAAGGGTTTCGCACCGGACAGTCCGTACAGCAATTTTCTTTCCTATGACATGACCGCTCAGGCGGTCGGCGGTTCTTTGGCTACGACCGGTGATAAGGGCGGCCGGCCGCTCAAGCCCGGCCCGACGATCGGCGATACCGGTACCGGTCTGCACTGTGCGATCGGCATTCTCGCCGCCCTCGTTCAACGGCAGTTTTCCGGCCGCGGTCAGCGGGTCGAGGTAGCGATGCAGGAAGCGGTCATCAATTTCGGCCGCATCGCCTACGCCAGCCTGGCCCTCTACGGTACCCCCGCGGCGCGCAACGGCAATCAGAGCATTCTGGGTTCCGCACCGAGCGAGGTCTACCGCTGCAAGGGCGGCGGCGAAAATGACTACTGCTACATCTATACCACCCGGGCCGGAAACCACCAGTGGGAGCGCCTGCTCAAGGTCATCGGCCGTGAAGAATTGATCGACGAGCCGCGCTTCCAGGCCCATAGCGACCGCTACCTCCACCGGGAGGAGATAGACGCGATCGTCACGGAGTGGACCATGCAGCACGACAAGCGCGAAGTGATGGAGATACTCGGCTCGGCCGGCGTCCCCGCCGGCGCGGTCCTCGACACCAAGGAACTGCGCGACGATCCGCACCTGCGCAAGCGCGGCATGTTCGTGACCGTCAAGCACCCGATCCGCGGCGACTTCACCATGCCCGGCTGGCCGGTCAAAATGTCCGATTCAAGCGTGCCGGTCGTCGCTTCACCCCTGCTCGGCCAGCACAACGAGGAGGTCTTCAGCGAGATGCTTGG
>JBCKLP010000284.1:0-2780 GCA_038903735.1 Burkholderiales bacterium
CCGCTGTTTTGCCGTAAATCAAGCAACTCGGCCCGTACTTGTCTTCTGGGTAGTGCTCGATTATCTCACCGTTGAATATGGCTTCTCTCATTTCCGAAACGCTGATGCGTCGAATTATCGTCTGGTCAACCGCATGCTTCGAAAATTCGAATTCATCGGCAACAACTTTCTTCCGTATCTCATCAATCACTGGCATGCGAGGTGGATGCTATCCGCGTCCCCATTGTTTCGGGCGCGAATTTGAGCCGCATAACGTCGTCGTTCACCCGTCCGAGGGGCGGCGCACAGCGCCGCTCCGGAGGATCGGGTGCAACGGCTTGTAGGCCGTTTGCAGGCGCTTGAATCGAATCCAGCCATCGCTTCTTTCCTGGTGGACTGCGTCCACCAAAAAACCTGCATTGATCCACGCTCGAGCCTGAGGCCGGTTCTTGACATCCGACTGATTTGACCACCATTCGCGATAGTTGAAAGCAGACTCAGGCAGTTGGCTGCCAATGATTTCTTCGATCTGGCGAAAGCCCAATGTGGTTTCCTTCATGGCTAATGGCGCAGCCCGTAAATGCAATTCCAGTGGTTCGTATTTTGATCTCACTTTGGCTCCTCTACGACTGGGCTGCTGGCGTTGCGAGAGGCTGAGCAAGACGAAAACGCATAACTTCGATCAAGTTCGTCCATTTCTCCGCCAAGCTGAGACGAGTTTGTGATTCCGCGCTTGATGCCTTGACCGATTTTCTGACAAAGGGAATTTCAATAAGTGGCTCATCAATGTCATTGGCGCGTAGCTTGAGTGTCACGTTGCCAATTTTTCCACGGCCAACATGACCCGATGTCAAACTACCAACAATTGCACCGGCCCCACCAAATGCCACTCCGCCAATGGCTGCTGCGGATAACGATGCGATAGGGCCAGCCTTGTAAACGGATAGATCATTGACAACCAACTCGACATTCAGAATCTCACGCAACTTGATGAGTCTTTCTTTGATTTCGTAGTCAGATGCCCTGAACTGTACAAGAATTGTTGCATCATCTTCCGAAAGTCCGAGACGGAATTCTCGCTTGGAATCTGAATAGTTGGGCTTATAGATGACGCAATGCTGCTGGCACAATCCCTCAAATTCGGATGCCATGTCTTTCGCAATTTGAGACATCATCATTCCGATGCCAATGCCTGATCCGATGATCACGATTAAGCCAAGTACCCAGTTCACCGCGAATACGAGATAAACGCCAACAAGAAACACAAAACTTCCGGCGAGCGGGCCGAGCCGCTTGTTTGCGACCGCTACATGCTTTGTGGTTGCATTCGTGTGCGCTCCGTCAGCCATTGCGTACTCCTTTAAGGCCTAACGTCCACGCCTCCCGGCGCGCGCCCGGGTGGGGCGTGTTGTTGGGCATCATTAGCGAGAAACTCCCACATTGCTTGGCCAAAGCACCGTTTCGCGCGGAAGCACATCGGCGCCTTGATCCCCGGAAAGCTTCCACTCTAGATGGTTGTTGTTGCCAGTTAAGGTCACATTTGCGGTGGCGACGGAAATCACATTTCGCCCTTGGAGCAGGGAGATGTGAATGCGCGTCGAGAACCAACCGACATTCGCATGAACCTCAAGAGGGCGGTCGTTTGCGTTTGTAGAAAGACTGCCGATCAGATCGCCATCTTTATTTTCGAGTTCAAGGGTGATAAATCGCGTTTCCTTGGACGTAATGTCTCCTTCGTTTGTCCAGGCTCGCGCGATCGCCTTTCGAGTTTCTGATGTTGCTTCGTTACGCACGCCGTAGAAGTACACGAAGGCGGCAGAGAGACCGCCAATAATTGCTACGACATACGCGAGGGATTCAAGCCAATCCTTCAGGCCCCATTCAGCCACGTGAGACAGTGTCCCTTGATGCTCGACGTTCGCCATAACCGGCGTGCAAAAGCAGAGCGAAGCGGCGCTGTTGCACGCCCGAGTTGATGGCGTTATGTGCGCGGTAAGCCAACATTTCTACTCTTGTTGTTCCATGGCAAGTCGGTTTCTGCATTGGTGTTTCGGAAGATCAGTTGATCTTCCACGGACAAACGGACTGGGTCTGGAGTAACGAGAATGGCGCTCAAGCCGATTTGCTTACCGCTCTGGACGAATTGCTTTACCTGTTCAATTTTTGACTGAGTTCCGTTTGGAGTTTTGAAAAGATGCTGCTTGATTCGCTCGACAACGAATTGTTTTGTTCTTTGGCCAATGTACATGACACGCCATGGATCGGAGTCTTTTCCCCTCGACCACACCGCATAAACATTAGCCCCTTCGCCTACTTCTTCTTTTATCACTGCCGCATTTGCAGATGCGTTGACGTTAAGATCTGTTGTGTTGGTGTAAGTGATGGTTGCTGGCCCTCGGTCAAGCAAGGCCACATTTGCTTCCGCTACGAGCGACTCAAAGCCTTCAATTGAAAGCACGATGCTGATTCTCCTTAAAGCGCATAACGTCTACGCTCACCGGCGCGCGTGGCACGGTTAGCGATAAACCGAGACGCTTGCGCGCGCGTCTGGTGCAGCGTGCTGTTAGCTTGCAATTTGAAGTACTGGCTATTTGGTAACATATTCATACTGTTTCAAGCGCTTGCGACAAATGGCGATTTCCTCAGCAGAGAAGAGTGGTTGCCACTTTTCATTGTCGGAGATCAGGGCTTCCACTGTGAGGTCAAGCCTCCTGCGTTCCCAAAGAGCCGTATATCCGTCAGACACTTTGGGAGAGTGAATGAGTCTTCGAGCCGTTTCCACGCCGCGATGCTCAAATAGC
>JBCKLP010000285.1:0-2777 GCA_038903735.1 Burkholderiales bacterium
AGCCGGCTTGCGGACGAGGCGTTTATCCATGGTGCTGAGCGACGCCGTTTCGATAGTCATGGTGTTGTGCGTGGTGCCTGCAGCGATAGAGCGGGAGCGGTTGGCTGCATCGAGCTCGGCGAACTTATCGGCAAGACGGTCGAGCGAACCGCAGACAATGTTGACGTAATCGGCGTGCGTGAGATTGATTGCCAACGCAGCCGCAGGCGGAAGACATTCGAAGTCCTGGGTGAGGATCTTGCGGCCGCTGCGGCGGCGTTCGCCGTGTTTGATCGTGTGGAAGAAGGATTCCAGGACATTGTTCGTGCGGTCAACGAGCCGAACGCCTCCGCCTACTCGATTTGGAATCGCGATGGCATGCCCCAAAAGATAAGAGCCATGACGATCCAGGTGCGACAGGATGATGTCGATCGCCTGGCGCATGTCTTTGGCGGGACCTCTTTCGGGACGTCGTTGCCTCAGTGAAGCGGTGAGGCCTTCAACAGCGGATCGAACGTCGTTCAACTTTTTAACCTCCCGCTCAGGATCGATTTGGGCAGTGGTGTCCTTGTGCTCGAGCCGCAGGGCAGCTCGAAGCTCGGTAAACAGCGCGGCGCGTTTGGAAAGGGACGCGCCGACGGCGGTGAATGGGGGCACGTCACATTCGACAGGGCGAAGAATCTGGCGCAGTTTTTCCAGAGATTTCTTGACTTCTACATCACCGGGCGGCTCTCGCAGGAATGCCTGCGCCGCCCCGCACAGCTGTAGGCAACGGCTGTACAGATCCAGCCAGGGAAGGTCGAACGGGAAACCCTGACCGGCGCCGTCGGCGCGATAGTCCAGCACCCACTGAGGCCCAAGCTTCGGACGGTAGTGATCCCACCCACACCATCCGGGATCTGGTGACCTTGATCCGGCTGGGCGAGCCAGAGGCCGAGATCCTGCCGGCCCTGCCCGATCGATTCCCCAAGATGGCGGCCCTGCTGCCGGACGAACGCACGCAGGCGGGGCAGAAGTTCGGCTTTGCGGAACAAATCGCGCAGCTGGTTGTGCCCTTCTTCGAGCAGATCTTGGCCGATGTCGGACAAGAAGTGGAGATGGCAGGCGAGCACCGGGATCGGGGTTTTCAGTGATCGGACAAACCCGTCGGCAGCTGCCTTCATCGCACGGCCAAGGTCGCGCATGATGGCGCACGGGGCGCCGAAAGATGCGGCAACGCTCTGGATTGCCGGAAGGATGAACTCCGCCCGTTCGGTTGGCACTTTCCATGCGCCCAGGACCTGAGCCCCGCCAGCCGGCATAGGCGGCCACCATCGTGCCCCGGCCGTCTTCCCCCGTGGCGTCGATGTGAAGCGGCCAGCCGCCGTCGGCCTCCAAAGCCGCGCGCAGCACTGGAGCGGATCTGCGGTGCAGCGCCTCCAGATAAATGAGAAAGCGGTGGCCCAATCCGCTGATTTCGCCAGTCGAGAGGGTGATCCCGTGCGACCTCTCCAGGTCCGCCCGGATCTCCTCGCGTTGACGATGGTGAACAAAGCGCTCCAGCCCGACATGAACCATAACGTCGTAACCGGCAACGCACTTGGGCAACAGGAGTTTCGCAAGATTCAAGGACCGCGCGGTCACGAGCCGGCCTTCCTTCTTGCACCCGGAAGCGCAGACATGCACCGTCTCGCGAACGCGAAACGAACCGTGAGCCAGGGTCACCCCAGTGTGTTGAACCGTCTTTTGCACTCTCATGCGGATGCCGCAGACCGCGCACATCCTGAGCGGGCTCGGCAACGGTGACCAGGACGTCGTCCCCCAGACCGTGCGCCTGTTTCTGATACCTAGCGTGCAAGGAGCGGACTTCCACCCTCAACGCAGCGAGCGTCGTGAGCGAGAGCGTACCGTTTTTTTTAGATCGTAACGGGCGAAGATGGCTTCGGCCTGCTCGGAGGTCACACTGTGCCCCAAAGCCCGCAGCCTCCTGGCTACCGCGCTGGCATCGTCCTTGGGATGACGGATGACATCGACGAGAACATCGATGACCCGGGATGGCTCCAGCTCAGCCGGAGAGGGTGCCCCGGAGGCGAGTTGTTGCCGCTTGGCCCATTGCACGGAAGCCACCTTGGGTTTTGAGCTGAGGTAAACGTATATACCCTCTTCGAACCGTTCTCTGGTGAGCACCTGGGCGTGGACGAGAAGGCGTAGCGTGTCATGCACACGCAGTTGCAGCAGGTCTTCAAGCTCGCCGTGGGTCTGGCCTGCCGGCGACTTCTCGGTCAGGTATGTCACCGTGGCGCGTAATGTCCTATGCGACGAGAAACCGATGCCGCGATACAACCAGATTCCCTGGCGATCGAACTTTGGGATGCGCTTCAAAGTGTAGTAGCGGCCCGCGTCGCTATAGCTCGTCAGATAGCCAGCGGCGCTCAGAACACGGAAGATCGTCGTCCGCGAATGCGTGTCCAATGCTTCGCGAAGATCCTCCAGAACTACCACCGGCTTGCTCCGGTACAGAGTCTCGAGAGCCGAAAGGTATCCGGCATGGATCGGCATAGGCGCCTCCTGGAACAATTACGACTCATGGTATCATTAAAGTCGTCATTGTTCCAAATATGCCATCTTCCTCCTTCTCTGCCGATCTGTCTCATTATCGTGTTGGGATATTGCGCTGACGGATTGCGCAGAAGTCAAAAGCGCTCGAGAAGCCCGACTTTCGGCCCTCTCAGGCGCATTTCCGTTGGATCGCACAGGTTGGACTACCTCAAGCCTTGTCACCTATCCAGAACCGTATCTACTCCAACGGAGAACGACAG
>JBCKLP010000286.1:0-2741 GCA_038903735.1 Burkholderiales bacterium
TCCATAGCCGCACGCAAGTCCCGGCGGCTCGCCCGGCGTTCAGCGGTGGGCGAGCGATGCGCAGCCGAAGCGTCCCGTTACGGCGTAACTACTCCGCCTTGATGCCCAGTGTCTTGATCACTTTCCCGAATTTGGCGTTGTCGCTGGCGATCCTCGCGGCGAACTCCTCGCGCGTGGAGATATAGGGCTCACCGGAACCGGATTTGATCAGGCGGTCGCTCACGTCGGGCTGCTGCAACACCAGTCTGATTTCGCGGTGCAGGCGGTTCAAGATGGGCGCCGGTGTCCGGGCCGGCGCAAACGTGCCATGCCAGATCAGCACTTCGTAGCCGGGATACAACTCGCCGATGGTCGGCAGGTCAGGCAGCACGGGAGAGCGTTTGGCGCCGCTGGAGCCCAGTGCGCGCACCTTGCCCGAGGTAATCATGGGCGCCAGCGAGCCGCCGCCGAACATCACCTGGACATCGCCGGCCAGTAGCGCAGCGCCCGCCGGACCGCCTCCGCGGTAAGGCACATGCGTCATGTTGAGATTGAGCTGTTCCTTGAGAATTTCCATGCCGATGTGGTGCATGCTGCCGTTGCCGATCGATGCGTAGAAGAGCGGCTGCTTGCTCGCGCGCACCAGCTCGACGAACTCGCGCATGTTATTGGCCTTCACCGAAGGATGCACCGCGAGGATGAGCTGATTCGCAGACAGGCTCGACACCGGTGTCAGATCCTTGAGCGGATCGATCGGCATGTTGGCGCCATAGATGAAGGGATTGGTCAGGAACAGATTGTCGGACCCGTGCAGCAGGGTGTAACCATCAGGTTCGGCCTTGGCGACATCGGCCGCAGCGAGATTGCCCGCCGCACCACCCTTGTTCTCGACGATCACCTGCTGCCCCAGCCGCGGAGAAAGCGCACTGGCCACCAGGCGCGAGACGATGTCGGTGGCGCCACCCGGCGGATAGCCAACCAGCATGCGGATCGGCTTGTTCGGGTAACCCTGGGCCAGCGCGGCGGGAACCGCGAATGCGAACGCTAGCGCGGTGGCAAGTCCTGATCGGATCAAGCTGGGCATGGCAGATCTCCTGTCGTTGGCTGCGTTGCAGTATGTATGCTCGCCGCGGCAAATGCAAAGCCCCGCGGCGTTTTATCTGAGGGGCTCCGGCTAAACGTGGTCTGTCCCCTTTAGTCCTTTTCGTTTTCGCTGCGCACGAAGGCGGCGAACTGTTCGGGCCCGGCGCCCGGCGGTGGCGGTTCGCCACCGGTGTTGTCGTATACCTTGCGCACTTCGGGATCGGCCAGCGCCTGCGCGCCGGCGCTGTGCAAGCGCCTGAGGATATCCACCGGCGTCTTTGCCGGCGCAAAAATACCGGCCCAGTTATCCAGCACCGCGAATTCATTATTGGTGAGTTCAAAAAGCGTCGGCACATCCGGCAGGAATTTCGAACGTGTCCGGCTGGTGACATTCAGGATGCGCAGCTTTCCCGATTTCGCCTGCACCACCGCCGTGCCGATCACCAGATAGGCGTAATCGACATCTCCGCGCAGCAGCGCCGGAAGCAAGTCGGCCATGCCCTTGTAGGGGATGTGCGCGACATCGAGGTTCATCAGCGACTGAAACACCGCCGCCCCCAGATGGGTGGTGGCACCCACGCCACCCGAGCCGTAGCTGAATTTTCCGGGCCTTGCCTTGGCCTGCGCCACCAGGTCTTCCGTGCGGTTTACTGGTAATGCCACGCGCACCGCCAGCGCCAGCGGCCCGTCGGTGAGCTGGATGACCGGCGCAAAATCGGCAATCGGATCGTAGGCAAGCGAGGGCTGCAGGTGTTTCGAGATCAGCGTGCCCGCGTTGGCGGTGGACAGGGTGTAGCCGTCCGCGGGTGCACGCGCCACCGCCTGCGCCGCCATGATGCCGCCGGAGGCCGGGCGGTTTTCAACGAGCACCGCCTGCCCGAGGATCTCGGAGAGCATCACTGCCACCCGCCGGCTCTGCGTGTCCGGGGGCTGGCCGGGGCTGAACAGCGAAATGATCAGAATGGGTTTTACGGGATAGGCCGCTTGTCCGATGGCGTGACTTGCAAAACTCCCGGCCAGCAGCGTAACAATCGACAGCACTGAACGTGTCATCACGATTCCCCCCGTTGGTTGATGCCTCCCAGGGATTATGTGCCAAAGCGGTATTCCGCTCCATAGGGAATGCGGCCCGCTTCCCGTCAAGCCCGCGCAAGGGAACAAGGAAGCTCCCTTGCCTCGACCGGCGGTTCACACGTCCCGCCCGCCGGCGTTATCATTGACCCACGCTGCACTTTCCCAAGGAGGACACCATGACCACCGCGCGCGAAAACGAGACATTGACCCGTGTAGGGCCCGGCACGCCCATGGGCGCCCTGATGCGCCAATACTGGTTGCCGGTGGCACGATCCGAAGAAGTGAAACCTGCCGGCGCCCCCTTGCGCTTGATGGCACTGGGCGAACCCTTGATCGCCTTTCGCAACAGCCAGGGGCGACTCGGCGTCCTCGAGCACCGCTGCGCGCACCGCAATGCCTCGCTGTTTTTCGGGCTCAATGAAGAAGACGGCATGCGCTGCATTTATCACGGCTGGAAGTTCGCTCCTGACGGGCGCTGCCTGGACATGCCCAATGTGCCACGCCATCAGGACGCCAAACACAAGGTCAGGCTCAAGGCCTATCAGGTAACCGAGCGTTACGGTCTTATCTGGCTCTATATGGGCGAGCGCGCGGTGGCACCGCCG
>JBCKLP010000287.1:0-2717 GCA_038903735.1 Burkholderiales bacterium
GTCGAGGATCAGCAGGTCATGCCCTGCCTGCGCGAGGGCCACGCAGGTGTGCGAGCTGATGTAGCCGGTGACGAGAAGCATGTGGGTTGAGCGCTTTGCCTTGATAATTCGTGATTATTCCTCACCACGCCGTACCATTGATCCGTGCTTATCCGGTTAAGACATACACCTACTATATGTAGATGGCCCCGACCTGGGGCCAAAACGCGGCAAGGCCAAGCCGGAAGCCAGGTAACACAACGGTCTACCGCGCGACAGACGGATGCGAGGGCACGATTTACAATTCGACCATACCCACTAGCCCTAGTGGATGTATGTGCTAACCGGATAAGCACGCATTGATCAAACCACCCGAATGTCCAACTGCTTGCCCAAGGCTTGCAAGGCAGCGGCAATGCCGTCAATGCGGGTGGTGTGCCGCACATTGGTCAGCCGGTTGACCTCCTGCGGGCTGGTTCCCAAACGGCGCGCCAGTTCCGCGGGCCGAACGCCTTGCGTGACCATCTCGTTGAGTAACAGCACCTTGGCTGAAAGGCTGGCCGAAAGTTCAATGACGCTCTGGCCTCGCTTGGCTTTGGATGGCGCCGGCACGACGCGTTTGTCTTCGAAATAAAACTCGAGGGCAGACTCCAATGCTTCCCTGGCCGCGGACAAAGCTTCTGCCTGCGTATTGCCTTGGGTGATTGCCTCTGGAATATCAACGAAGGTCACGACGAAGCCGCCGCCGGGATCGCCTGGGGTGAGGGTGACAGGGTACATAAACAGGGCGCTCTCCTTATTTCAAGCCGGGTTGTTTCTTGATGCCTTCCAGCGTGCCCTTTTTGAGGTCCGTGTGCATCGGCAAGATGGACTGCTTGCCATTTAAGTACACCTTGACGTGTGCGCCTTTGGTAGCCTGGAATGTCGCGCCCCGTTGGGTCAGCCAGCGCTTGAATTCCTTGCTGTTCATCTAAAACCAACTCCGGTTTGAAACCCCGCCCTTCAGGGCGGGGGGAGCCGACCCCGGCCTGAAGGCCGGGGTTTCGGGGGCGAGCGTTTTGGGAGGGGATGCAAACCCCTTCCAAAACATGTTAGATCGACAGGCCTGAAGGCCTGTCGCTAATTTCTTGCTGAATCAAACTATAAACAATATTGTTTATATCGTCAAGTGTCGGCGATGGTGTTGTTGCGATGGTGTGTGTTGCGATGGTGTGTTGCGATGGTGTGTTGCGATGGTGTGTTGCGATGGTGTGTTGCGATGGTGTCGGCGATGGTGTTGTCGGATGGTGTCTTGGACTATGTGACGGCGACAAAATTCGGTCACTCATCCTACTACAGGCCTACTACAGGCCTTGCCATTGTCCGCAATATGTATATACTTATCGGACACAAGGACCATCATGCTCAGTCCGACCCCTACTCTCAAATTACAGGTGATGCAGCGCATAAGCCAAGCTCCGGCGGCCAAGGTGTGGACGCCGGTGGACTTCCACGACCTGGGTGGACGCGATGCCGTGGACAAGACTTTGCAACGCATGGTGGCAGGCAATGACCTTCGTCGTGTCGATCGAGGTCTGTATGACCAGCCTCGGGTGAACTCACTCACCGGCCGCCCTGCCGTCCCCGATTACCGCAGTGTCATTGATGCCGTTGGTCGTCGTGACCAGGTGCGCGTACTGATTGACGGGATGAGCGCCGCCAACGATCTCGGTCTGACCAATGCCGTACCGGGTCAGGTTATCGTGCACACCGACGCTCGCTTACGTCCAATCGTGTTGGACAAACTGACCCTCCAATTCAAGTTGACTGCACCGAGCAAGCTCTATTGGGCCGGGCGTCCGGCCATGCGGGTGGTGCAAGCTCTTTACTGGTTGCGTGATGGACTGAAGGCAGGCACTGAGGAGGATCAGGACGCGATTCAGGCCAAACTTGGTCGCTTGCTTCAGGATCCCCGCCAGGGGATCGCTGTTCGTGACGATCTGCGCTCGGGCTTGCACACGGTGCCATCGTGGATGCAAAAATGGATCCGGGAGTTACTCCTCCGGACAGAACAAAACACCCTTGAAGTCCAGCCATGAATCCCGATTTTTTGCGAGTGATCGCGGCCACCCCTGAAGATCTTCGCGGTCTTTTTCTGGCGACCGCCAATCGACTCGGCAAATCGACTCGGCACGTCATTGCAAAACGTAGAGAAGGATTTCTGGGTCACCTGGGTTTTGGATTTGCTGTTCAATGGCCGTGAAGCTGATGAACCTCGATTGCTCTTCAAGGGCGGTACCTCGCTGTCCAAGGCCCATGGATTGATCTCCCGGTTTTCAGAAGACATCGACATCACCGTGTTTCGGGAAGACATCGGACAGGACATCGAGGTCGGTGATTTGGAGGGCCTCTCGGGCAAACAGCAACGGCTTCGGCTGGAGGAAATCAAGCAGGCCTGCCGGACTTATATCCAAGGCCCGCTCCTCGGGCGTCTAAACCGCCAGATTGAGGCAGCATTTCGTGAGGCCGGGCTGCCAGCATCCGGTGCCCCGGTCGTGAATGATCCCGATGATGCGGATCGCCAGACCCTGTTGGTGCGCTATCCCTCTGTCAGCACGGATGGCATCGATTACGTGAGGCCAACAGTGAAGATCGAGGCCGGAGCCAAATCGGCGCTGGATCCACATCGCGATGCGAGCATTCAACCCTATGTCGCCGAGGACATGGCGGTGGCCAATCTGATGGTGTCGGGGGTGGTC
>JBCKLP010000288.1:0-2676 GCA_038903735.1 Burkholderiales bacterium
GACGGTGCGCACGGTCTTGCCGCGTTGCTGGCAAAAGCGCTGGAAAGGCAGGTTGTGCTGGTACTGGTGCGCGAAAAGCGCGAGCGCCTGCTGGTCAAATGCGTCCTCTGACGGGTGCTCGGCGGCCAGGTAAGCCCGCAGCTCAGCGATCAACCTCGATTCAGCCATTCATCACTCTTTCGGTTGCGTGGGTGCACCAGTGCTCCGAAAGATGTGCCAGAGGCGGCTTGCGCCTGCTGGCAGCTCTCCTTACGTCGGTATGAACCGATTCAAGTTCGCGGGTTTGGTTCTGACCCTCTCAGCCACCCTTGCCGTTTCCAGCAAGCAGGCACCCCGGAGCAAGGCAAACTATAGCAGAATGCGGCCCGCCGGGTGACTGGCGCCTCAGGCGCTTCAGGCGTTGGCGCGGTGTTTCAGGAGATAGGGGATGCTGCCCGCGATCAGCATCAGCACGGCGCAAAAACCCACCACCATGACCATGGCTATGGGAGTGCCGTCGGAGGTGCCGCTGTAGAACTGCGCAAATATGGCGCCAAGAAAGGTCTGGCAGAACACACCCACGCCCGCGGCAGTGCCGGCCAGATGCGGTATCACGCGCATGGAACCGGTGGTGGCATTGGGCAGCGCCAGCCCCTGGCCGAAAGTCACCATCATGCCGGGGAGGAACAGCACCAGTGGCGTCAGGTAACCGGAAAGAATAATGACCGATTGGGTGGCGATGGCGAGAAAGGTCACGCTGGTGCCGGCCAATACCATGGTCTCCACCGATACGCGCAATGTCAGCCGGCTGGATACCAGATTGCCCAGGAAAAACCCCAGCGGAATCAGTGCGAAGTACATGCCGAATTCCGCCGCAGAACGGCCCAGGTAATCGCTCATGAGAAACGACGATGCCGCGGCCAGCGTGTAAAAGCACGCTGAGGAAAATCCTGACTGGAGCACGAAGGCGGCAAAGCGCAGGTGCGAAAAAAGCAGCTTGTAATCGCGCAGGTAGCTGCTTTGCTTCGACTGGCGCGCTGCTGGCGGATGGGTTTCGCCGAGGACGATCCAGGCGGCCAGGGTGATCGCCAGTCCGGCCCCGCTCATGAACCAGAACACACTGCGCCAGCCGCCAAACACCAGCAGGAATCCGGTGATGTAGGGGGCGAGCATCGGTCCCAGCGTGTAGGCCATGGTCAGGTAGGCAATGACCTTGACCAGCCCATCCGTGCCATAGGCATCGCGGGCTATGGCGCGCGCCAGCGTGATGCTGGCGCCCGCCCCCAGGGCCTGCAGTGCGCGGCCGGCGATGAAGCTGACGATGGAATCGGCAAACGCCGACAGGGCGCTGCCCAGCACGAATAGTGCGAGCCCGGTCAGCAGCACCGGCCTGCGACCATAGCGGTCGGAGAGTGATCCATAGATGAGGGTGGCAAACGCCATCACCAGCAGCGCAATGCTGAAGGTGATCCCGGCCACGGCGTCGCTGACCTGGAACACGGTTTTTATTTCGGGCAATACCGGCAGAAAGGCGTGAACCGCCAGAGGCCCGATCAGCGTGATTGAGGCCAGCGTGAGCAGAAAGCGCCAGCCGGGATTAGCGTGCATGGCGCGAAAGGCGGTATCGGGACGGGAGTGCGGACATTGGCGGGGAAAATTCAGACTGGGGCTGGCATTGCGCCGCAATGGGTCTGCCGGCGCACACGGCGCGGAATAGGAACACTCGCGCCTGGCGAATTAGACCATGTTCCGCGCAGCGGGTCCTGCAAGCTGCAGCCAACCCAGTAGAATCGGCTCCGGCGCCTTGATCCGCCATGCGGCGGATCAGGAGAGCGATTCTTCAAACCGCGAGGAGAGCATCAGCATGAAAACCTATACCGTCGATTACCAGGAAGGCAGCACCGTCTGCGAAGGCTATGTGGCCTATGACGATTCAAAACAGGGCAAGCGTCCCGGCATAGTGGTATTCCACGACTGGACCGGTGTCGGACCCTACGTCCACAAGCGCGCCGCCATGCTGGTGGAACAGGGCTACGCGGTGTTCTGCGCCGACATCTATGGCAAAGGGGTACGTCCCCAGTTTCCCGCCTGCGCCGATGAGATGGGCAAGTATCTGGGCAACCGGGCGCTCTTGAAAGCACGCGCCAGGGCGGGCCTGGAGCAGTTGCGCGCGCTGCCGGTGGTGGATGCGTCAAAGATGATCGCCATCGGCTATTGCTTCGGCGGCCTGACCACGCTGGAACTGGCGCGTACCGGGGCAGACATTGTTGGCGCGGTGAGTTTTCATGGCAATCTGTCCACCGACAATCCGGCTGACGCGAAGAACATCAAGGCCAAGGTGCTGGTGCTGCACGGGGCCAACGACCCGGTGGTGCCGGAGGACGAAGTCAGCGCGTTCTACAAGGAAATGCGCGAGGCGAATGTGGATTGGTATTTCACCGCCTATGGCAACGCGGTGCACAGCTTCACCCAGTGGCATGTGCCCACGGGCGGCGCGCAGTCAGCCTACGAGGAACGCGCCGACAAGCGCTCCTGGATCGCCATGCAGGATTTCTGCAAGGAAATTCTTGCCTGAGTGCTGCGTTCTCTGATCAGCAAGGGGCGCTGCCGCGCGCAGTGGCAAGCTGCGCGCCGGTCAATGAATTCAGGCGTAAGGTTGGTATTTTTGATAACCGCCATGGCTGCTGATGTCCGCCA
>JBCKLP010000289.1:0-2655 GCA_038903735.1 Burkholderiales bacterium
GTCAAGGTCTGGATCGGCGCATTGTGGGGAAAGTGATCAGTTTGACGGAGGCGGCAACATCGTAGTACTCCAGATAGCGCAGCCCGCCGTGGATCAGCTTGGTCGAGGCGGAAGAAGTGGCGCCGGCGAGATCACCCGCCTCGGCAACCAGCACCGGGAGCCCGCGGCCTGCCGCGTCGCGCGCGATGCCGCAGCCGTTGATGCCGCCGCCGATAATCGCCAAATCGTAGTGCTGCATGGCACTACCTTACCCCAGTCGATGTCGCACGCGCAGGCAGCCGGTTCCGTGCGTACCTTGCTGCCGGGCATCGCCCGCCGGCGGAACTGAACGCTCAGCCCCGATTAACCACCGTAGTACACCTTTTCGCCAAGATCCTTGAGCCAGCAGATGGCGTCATCGGCGCGTCCGGCGGGCGCCGTTTTCACGCGCGCTTCCACCACTTCCGCGACGTACAGAGTGTGGTCGCCCTTTTTCACCGTTGCGACCACCTTGCATTCAACATGCGCAGGCGCTTTGTCCAGCACCGGCGCCTTGACGACGGAGCCCGGCGCGAACACTTCACCGCCGATCTTGTTGCCCTCAACATTGGCGGGCTTGAAAAACGCAAAAGCCAGGTCTTTGTCGCCCTTGGCGATGACATTGAGCACGAATTCACCGCTGTCCTCGATCAAGGCATGGGTCAGGGAATCCGCCTTCACGCCGACGGCGACGAGCGGCGGCGCAAACGAGGTCTGCGTGACCCAGTTGACGGTCGCGGCGCTCATGCGCCCGTCCTTGCCGCGGGAGGTGAGCACATACAGCCCGTAGGGAATCATTCGCAGCGCGAGTTTTTTGGCATCGGCGTCCATGGTGACCTCGAATCATCGGGTGGAAAACGCAAATCATAGCAACCTGCGCGGCCGCGCGTGCAAGCCTGCCGCCGCGCACATTCTCCGCGGGAGGCAAGTCTGGGAGAATGTGGCTGCACACCGTTCAACCTATTTTCCTCAGTTGATCTCAAAAATAGAGTGCGGGATTTGAAATTATCAGTTTATGTTCAATAACTTGAATTGCATTTTTCCAACTGCGCCACAGTTGCCTTTTTGGTGAATTTATGATCAACCGAAGATTCTTGCAATTCAATGAGATGGCACTTACATCGCCCAGTCAACTGAGGAAAATAGGTTCAACCTAAAAACCGCAGTTAGCCGAGTCCCGGCGCATGATTTTCGAGGAATCGACGATGCTGAGGCACTCCGATACCGGCAAGGATCTGCTTGATAGGGTCGCAAACGAAATGCCAGACGCGCAGCGGGTTCAACTGCTCCGCAGCGCAATCGGCCAAGCTTGGAGCATGGCCGAGACCCGCATCAACGCCTCTTTGGCTTTGCCGAAATACGCGTGCAGTCCGGTAAGGGTGATCGTGGTCTACCCGGCGTGCTCGGTCTTGCGTCCGTTCGAGGACATCAGCCACGGCCGGCTGGTGATCGCTTCGCGGCGAGCCTGCAGGTTGGCCAAGCGCATGAAGATTCTCCACCAGTTGTAGATGAGCGCCACCGCCCGCGCCGAGAGCTGACAGCGGTGAAGGTCATGGGTGGTAAAGCCACCCCAGCCCCACTGGTTCTTCAACTCATCAAAGGCATTCTCGGCATCAGCCTGATCCCGGTAGAGTTGGCCCAGAGATAGAATCTCGTGATCCAGATTGGTGACCAGCACGGCATACTCATAGCCGATGATGCGTTTGCCGGTCTTTCGATCAACCTCAACGAAACCGAGCAGCCCGAAACCGAGCAGCCCTTGACCATCGGCTTCGCTCTCGATCAGCATCTCGCCCTTGATGGGCCGACGCAAAACGACCACGCGCCGTGCTTGTTTCCATCCTTGCAACTGCAGACTGCCATCCTTGCCTTCCCAGCCCTGACCGGCATCGCTCCAGTCGGGGCCTCCCAGAAGATGCGCTCAATGTGGCGCTTGACGTTCTTCGACAGGCGCAGCTTGAACAGATACGACTGCCCCCGCTCCTGCAGTGGTCTCATCAAGGTATCGGAGCCAAAGCCACAATCGCCGCGAACAATCTTCGCTCGCCTCTCAGGCGGCAGGGCGTCCAGAATCTTCAGCAGTCCGGGCAGGCTGTGGCTGCCCGTGTGCTCGTTGCCCGCGCGGACCTCGGCACCGACAACCAGGCGCAGACCCGCCATGAGGTAGGTGTGATAGGAATGCGACGGACGTCCCGGCTTTCTAGGGTCGTCCCACAGGGACTTCCTTTGGTCGTCCCACAGGGACTTCCTTTGGTCGTAGGTGACCACTGCGCCTTCCTGTTTGCCGTAGAGCGGCTTGACGGTGGTGTCGTTATCCAAAATCCACGGCGCATCAAGCAAGGGCGCCACACTCTCGTTCAGGTGCCTATCCAGCCATACCACCCCCTGGGCCCTCGGGGGTCGCGGTCAGCGCCCGGCGCATAGCGTCTCGCTGATCACCTTGCTCATGCCCAAGAGCCCCGGATTAACGCCATCACAGCGGATCGCGGTCACGTGCGAATAGCGCTTATGACCGGACAGTATCGAGAGCATCCAGGTGCCCAGCACTTCGGCCTTGGTGGGCGCGTTCGAGCTGACATAGGGCAACGGATAGCTCTCCTGCCAGCGCGACCACAGTCCGGTGAGTGTCAGAAATTC
>JBCKLP010000290.1:0-2586 GCA_038903735.1 Burkholderiales bacterium
CGCCGGCAGCGGGGTCCCGCAGGAGCTCGGCATCGGCCTGGACGGCGTCGGCGCGCACGAGGGCCCCAACACCTATCCCAATGGCTGCATGATCTGCGAGGTCGAAATCGATCCGCAGACGGGTACAGTGCACGTGGACCGCCTGTCCGCCGTCGACGACGTCGGCGTTGTGGTCAATCCGCTCACGCTCGAAGGCCAGCTTCACGGCTCGATCGCGCAGGGGCTGGGCGAGACGCTGGTGGAGGCAGTCGTGTACGAGCGCGAAAGCGGCCAGCTCCTCAGCGGATCGTTCATGGACTACGCCATGCCACGGGCGGACATCATGCCGGATATCGTGTCGGAGGTGGCGCTGGTGCCGACCCAAACCAATCTGCTGGGCGTCAAGGGCGGCAGCGAGGCCGGCAACGTCGGCGCGCCGCCGGCGATCATCAACGCGATACTCGATGCGCTCGCACCGTTGGGTGTCGAGGACATCGGGATGCCGGCTACGTCCGAGCGTGTCTGGCGCGCCATGCAGGGTGCGCGCAGCAAGTAAGCAATGATAGAAATCGCCGATTTCAGCAGTCGCCGCTCCTTCGTGCGAGCGCTGCGCCAAGAGAAAGGATGGCTGATGCCGAAGCGCGTCTGTTCCGGGACCGTATTAGCGCTGCTTCATGCCGCAGCGCTATCTTTTTTGGCGGGCGCGCAGGCCCAGGACTATCCGGCCAAGCCGATTTGGATCGTCGTTCCCTTCCCGCCCGGCGGGGGCGTCGACCGCATGGCGCGCCTCGCCGCGGAAAAGCTCCGCGACAGGTGGGGCCAGCCTGTCATTGTCGAAAATCGGCCGGGGGCCGCCGGCAACATCGGCGCGGAGCATGTTGCCAATGCGAGACCCGACGGCTACACGATACTGTATGGTGTCCCTCAGACCTACGTTATCAACAAGCTGCTGTTCAGCAAGCTCAGCTACGATCCCGACAGGTTTGTCCCCATCTCTGTTCTCATAACCGCACCGAACGTCCTGATCGTTCATCCCAAAGTTGGTGCTGAGAGCCTGCAGGACCTCATCGCGCTCGCGAAAGCGAGCCCGGGGCGCCTCAACTACGCCTCGCCGGGAAGCGGTTCCACTATGCAGCTTACGGCCGAGTTGATCAAGCTGACCGCCGGCGTCTCCATCGTCCATATACCGTATAACGGCACCAGTCCGGCCCTTGCCGATCTGCTGGCCGGCCAGGTCGATATGCTGATCACAGAGCTCGGTAACGCAATTCCGCACGTCCGTTCAGGGAAGCTGCGGGCTCTGGCGGTGGGCAGCGAGAAGCGCAACAGCCTGTTTCCGACCATTCCGACGATGTCCGAGGTGCTGCCGGGCGTCATCTCGACCACGTGGGCCGGCATGGCAGCGCCGCCCGCCACGCCGGCCGCCATCGTCAACAGGCTTGCCGAAGCGTTTGCGGAGATGATGAAGCAGCCCGACATCAAAAAATACGTGGTCGCGAACTCCATCGAAGCCGTAGGCGGCACGCCGGCGGAAATGGCGCTATTGATCCGCCAGGAAAGGGAACGCTGGGGAAACGTGGTCAGGCGTACAGGGGCGAAAGCCGACTAGTAGTTCGTTCATTAAAATAAATACACATTAAGCGACGCCCAGGTCAAACTTGTTCCAGCGGAAAACAACCGGCGAAGCGTTGAACTCGTCAATACCCTTGAGGATGCGCGTCTTGAGTTCATCGACGGAGGACACCCGAATGTGGCGCAGGAAGGTTCTGGCCATTTTCGAGAACGCACACTCGATCAGATTGAGCCAAGAGCCATGCTTGGGCGTGTGAACATACTCGAATCGCCCCGGCCGGGTACCGAGGTAGGCCATGGTCTCCTTCGAGATGTGGGCCGAATGATTGTCCAGTACCACGCGAATGATTGCCTCGGGCGGGTAGTACTCATCGAGCCGCTTGAGCAGCCCGATAAACTCCACGCTACGGTGACGGTCTTCCACGTTGCCAAAAATATGAGCAGAGTGCAGATCGATTCCGGCCAGGATCGACACGGTCCCATGCCGCACGTATTCGTAGTCGCGCCCAACGGCAGTTGCCTTGCCCGGAACCGGTGGCAGATCAGGTGCTGTCAGCCCGATGGCCTGAACCCCCGGTTTCTCGTCGACGCTGACGGTGTAGATGGGTTCGGGCCGTGCGTCATGAACGGCTCCTTCGCGATAGAGCGAGACGTCCCGGTAGACCATGAGGACTTCTTGCATCTTGCGGTCGAACTCCGGATCTCTTTTTTCCAGGTAATAGCGGATCCGGTGGGGCTTAATCTCGTTCTCGTCGAGGATGCGCCATACGGTACTTTTGCCTGCGCGCGCAAGACGCGCAAAGCCTGCCCCCTCGGCAAGTTTGGATACAAACCGCGCCAGCCCGGAGATTGTCCAAAGTTCCGAAGCCAAACCATGATCCTTGGGCTTGGTGCAGGCGATGCTCACCACCCAAGCCTTGGCTTCATCGGTAATCTCGGGTTCGTGCGGACGATGGTAGGCGTCCTTCAATCCCATCTGCGCACCCCCCGCGAGTGCCTTGTCGATGCACCGGTAGATCATCGGGCGCCCAACTC
>JBCKLP010000291.1:0-2579 GCA_038903735.1 Burkholderiales bacterium
AACTACCTGATCACCGCCAGCAACGGCGCCCTGGCCATCAGCCAACGCCCGATCACATTGACGGCGGATGCCAAGACCAAGATTTACGGCAACACCGACCCGTCGCTGAGCTTCACGGCAGAGGCCAACGGCACCAACCGAGGCCTGGTGGGGACCGACACGTTCACCGGTGCGCTCACCCGCACGGCTGGTGATAACGTGGGCAGCTACAGCATCAACGCCAACGCCCTGGCCAACGGCAACTACCTGATCACCGCAGCCAACGGCGCGTTGAGCATCACCGCAGCCGACGGCGCGTTGAGCATTAAAAGAAATCTGGTGATGGACAACGCTGTTCGGGTAGCTCAGCAACAAGTCTCGACCGGGACTAATGCTGTAGCTGCCGGCTCGATCACTGAAACCTCTCGCATTACCATGCCAAGCCCGGCACAGAGCGCAGGTTTGAGCCCCATCAGCTCGCAACCCACCAGCCCCATGACGCCCAACATCAGCCTGAGCGGTGGACTGGCCTTTGTTCAGGTGCCCGATGATGCGGCGAATACACCCACGGCAACCGGTTCCGCTGGGGGCGTAGCGCTGGCTGCCTTGCCCATCTCCGGTGGCGCCGACACCTCGGGCTTTATGCGTGTCTTTGTCGTCAGAGGCGGGATCAACCTTGGCCAATCGTCTGAAACCCTGGCGCGATAAGAGCGTTGTCTCTCACCAAAAAAAGATTATAAAAAAACAACAATACCCCCAGCGTAATACGCTTGCCATGGCACTGGCCGTGGCCGTGGCGCTCCTGGCCACCTCGGTCCAAGCCCAAATTGCCCCCGATGCCGGGACCATCCTGAAACAGCTTCAGCCTCCCGTTGAAGCCCCGCGCGAGAGCAAACCGCTGAACATTCAAACCCCGCTACCGTCTGGCTTGGTGTTGCCCGGTGGCGCGGTGGTGGTGGTGCAGACGGTCAGCTTTGCGGGCAATTCCGTCATCAGCCAGAGCGCACTACAAACAGCGCTGGGCGATGTGGCCGGCAAGTCGTTTGACCTGGCGGGTCTGCGTGCTCTGGCCGAGCGCATCAGCGACCTCTATCGCGCCAGTGGTTTTCCGTTTGCGCGTGCCGTGCTGCCACCGCAAGACCTGCAACAAGGTGGTTTGCGCATAGAGATCATCGAAGGGCGCTACGGCCTGGTGCAAGCCCAAGCCGAAAAAAGCGAGGACGCCGCGCTGGCAACGCAGGCGACGCCCTTTTTGAGCAGATTGAAGCCGGGTGCCGTGATTGAAAGCGCGGCGCTGGAGCGCGCATCTTTATTGCTGGACGACCTGCGGGGCATTAAAACCGCGCTGGTGATCCGCCCCGGAACGCAAGCCGGCACCGGTGACCTGATTGTGCGAGTCACCCGTGATCAGCGCTTTACAGGTGATGTGGGATTGGACAACGCGGGCAGCCGCTTCACCGGCCAAACCCGCGCCCGCGCCAACCTCAACCTCAACAGCCCCTTCATGCTGGGCGATCAGATCAGTATCCGCACGCTGGCCAGCGACGAGCAGCTGTTGCTGGGCTCGCTGGGCTACAGCTTGCCTTTGGGCTCATCGGGTCTGCGTGGCAATGTGGGCTACTCCTACACCAGCTATGTGCTGGCGAAAGAGTTTGCCGGCCTGCAAGCCAACGGAGTCGCCGTCGTTGCCAGCGCTGGGCTAAGTTACCCGCTTGTGCGCTCGCAAAAGACCAACTTGACGCTCAGTGGCACTTACCAGGCCAAAGACCTGCAGGACAACAAAGACAGCACCAGCACCCGCGAGAGCAAGTCCAGCGAGTCCGTGCCTATTGCCCTGCAGTTTGACAACCGCGATAGCGTGGGCGGCGGGGGCATCACTTACGGCAGCCTTGGGTGGACACCGGGCAAGCTCAAGCTCGATGCGGCGTTGACTGCTGCCGATGCTAACAACACCCGTGGCAGTTTTGATAAATTCAACCTGGACGTGGTGCGTCTTCAGTCCTTGCCGGCAGGTTTCAGCCTGATGGGGCGTATCAGCCTCCAGAGCGCCAGCAAAAACCTGGACTCGTCTGAAAAGATGAGCCTGGGCGGTGCCGGCGGTGTGCGCGCCTACCCCACGGGTGAGGCCAGCGGCGATGAGGGCGTGTTGGCTCAGTTAGAGCTTCGCTACAGCGCGGGTACTTATGCGCCGTATGTGTTTTGGGATGGCGGCAGTATCAAGACCAATGCCAAACCGGCCCCTGGCGCGACCAATAATGAACGCAGCTTGAGTGGTGGTGGCGTGGGCGTGCGGTATCAGCGCAATGCCTGGAGTGCCGATGCCACTTTGGCCTGGCGCTATAAGGGCGGTGCACCGCAAGCCGACACCAGTAGTGACCCCAAGCTCAGAGTGTGGGTGAGTCTGGGATATCGGTTTTAATCGTCCGCCTATAGAAGGCACCACGGTGAGCGGTCAAGGCGAGAACTTGAATCACGGGCTGTCCGCTTGCAGCAGGATTGTGGCGTGGTTCAAAATCGGGTAACACTTTTTCGCTACGGCGTCAAAAGTCGGTTGGATAGTGTGGCCGACCGCCGGCCTTCCGGGCTGGCCGCGGGCGGGT
>JBCKLP010000292.1:0-2499 GCA_038903735.1 Burkholderiales bacterium
GACAATGTGAATTTTGGATGGTTTGCCTATGACTCAACCGATGGCCACCCAAAAAAGTGTTACCCGATTTTGAACCACGCCCCAATTGCGCTTGCTAGCCGGGAGGCATCCATATAAGGAATCATGATGAGGAAAATGGCACACCGTCTTGCGTTGTTTATAGCGTCCGCGGCGTTCTGCGGCGCCGCCTGGGCCCAGCAGGGCTCCTGGCCGAACAGGCCGGTACGCCTGATCGTGCCGACGGAACCGGGCGGTCCCACCGATCTTGCGGCGCGCGTGCTGGCCGAGAAGCTCACCGCGGCCCTCGGTCAGACCGTGCTGGTGGACAACCGCCCCGGCGCCGGCCAACTGATCGGCACCGCGGCGGCGGCGCGCTCCGCGCCCGACGGCTACACCTACGTCGCGGTGAGCATGCCCTACGTGATCAATCCGGCCCTGCAGAAAAAGATGCCCTACGACACATTGAAGGACTTGGAACCGGTGAGCTGGCTGACCTCGCTGCCGCTGGTGCTGGTGGTCCATCCCTCGGTGCCGGCCAAAAGCGTGAAGGAACTGGTGGACCTCGCCAAGGCGAGTCCGGGCCAGCTGAACATGGCCTCCGCCGGCAACGCCACGGCGCCGCACCTTGCGGGCGAGTTGTTCAAGTCGAGCGCCGGCATCAGCGTGACGCACATCCCCTATAAGGGCGGTCCGCAAGCGGCCACCGCCATGCTCACCGGCGAGGCGACGTTCATGTTCAACACGCCCTCGAGCGCGCTGCCGCACATCAAGGCCGGCAAGCTGCGCGCCCTGGCGGTGACCACGCTCACGCGCTCGTCGGTGGTGCCCGAACTGCCCACGATGGCAGAGTCGGGCTTCCCTGGATTTGAAGTCAACGTCTTCAACGGATTGCTGGCCCCGGCCGGCACGCCCAGGGACATCGTCGCGCGCATGCAGGCGGAAACGGCCAAAGCGCTGGCCCTGCCCGACGTGAAGGCGCGCTTTGCCGCGGTGGGTTTCGACGTGGTGGGCAGCACGCCCGAGCAGTTCGGTGCCTTCATCGAAAAGGAGATCGCCAAGTGGCGCAAGGTTGTCCATGGCGCCGGCATGAGCGTCGACTAGCGCTTACGAGTCAAGTGTTGACAGACCTGGCGAAGAATTTGGGGTTATGAATGGATGCCAAAGCGAGGCAAACTGTTTGGCTCCGGCTTCGTCGGCTTGGGGAAGGGGGAAGCGATGAGTGCCGTATTTCGTCTTGCCGCGGGCTTCATGCTGGCGCTCGCCGCGCTGCACGCCGCCGCGCAGAGCTCCGCCTATCCCAACAAGCCGATCCGCCTGCTGGTGGGCGCGCCGCCCGAGGTGGTGAACCTATATCCTTGCTATCCTTGCACCGACTCACAAGCACAGACTCACTCACGTACTGGAACACACATGAAGATTAAAAACATCGGCATCGTCAGCCCCGGCGACATGGGCCAGGGCGTTGCTCAGAACCTCAAGAACAGCGGGTTCACAGTCCATACTGCGCTCGACGGACGCAGCGAACGCACAAAAACGCTCGCCCGGGAAGCCGGCCTCAATGACTGCGGTTCGATGCAGAACGTCATCGCCACCTGTGACATCGTGCTGTCCATCCTCAATCCTGCCGCGGCCATCGACAACGCGCACGCCGCCGCCGCCGCAATGAAAGCGACTGGCCGCCGCTGCCTGTTCGTCGACTGCAACGCCGTCGCGCCGCAAACCGTCCAAGAAATTGACGGCATCATCCGCGCCGCCGGCGGTGAATGCCTGGACGCCGGCATCATCGGTCCGCCGCCACGCGGCAAGGCGAGCATGCGCATGTATGTCTCGGGCCCGCAGGCCACGCGGCTGGAACCGTTATCCAGCGACGGCATCAGGATCCGGGTGATGAGCGAGCGCATCGGTGACGCTTCCGCGATCAAGATGTGTTACGGGTCATACACCAAGGGCACCGTCGCGTTGGGCGTCGAGATGCTGATAGCGGCGCGCCGTCTCGGCGTTGATGCCGCGCTCGACCGCGAATTGCAGGAAAGCGCCGCCGACAACCGCCAGTGGGTACTGAGCCGCACTGCGGTGATGCCGCCCAAAGCCTATCGCTGGGTACCGGAAATGCTGGAAATCGCCAAAACCTTTGAAGGCGTGGGCATGACGCCGCGCATCCTGCTCGGCGCCGCGGACATGTACGAAATGATTGCGCAGACGGCGCTGGGCAAGGAGTCCCCCGAGGAAGCCCGCGCCAAGGGCCGCGACGGCCAGAGCATTGTCAACGGGCTGGCCGACTGACTCTCGCCGCTGCACACCACTTTTAAACACGGTACATCGAGCGCCGGTCGCGGCGCAACGCGATGCTCGGCGCGGCGTGACCACCGCGACTGTAGCCGGGGCGGATTTCACCGCGGACTTCGAGCATGATTTCGCGGCGCACGACATGGATCACCTCGCCGCTGGCGCGAGGTGACAAAAGTGCCGTTGATGCTGTGATCAACCAGATAGAACTGG
>JBCKLP010000293.1:0-2490 GCA_038903735.1 Burkholderiales bacterium
TTCCGGATCAAGCAACCAGTTTTCCTGCTGGTAGCCTATCGGGTTCGCGTCAAGGAGCGGTACCTCCATGATGTCCAGCACGCGCGGGTCGCTCCCGTCCTGGTACTGGCGCTCGTGCTCCGAGACCTCCTGATGCTCCCGGATGCTTATTGGCCGGATCCACCCGAAGGGGCCGTTTCCCTCGAACACCTTGCCGGCGACACAGCGGCCGCTCATCTTGCGTGAATTGGCGAGGCAGACGATGCGCTTGACGGTCGCCACGGACTACTCCCCGGTCTCACTGAACAGGCCGCCCTGCTCGGCGCGGGGCTTACCGCCCTCGCAGGCGAGCCGCGTAATTTCCGGCCAGCTTTGCACCAAGCCATTGTAGGCCATAGCCTCGTTTGCACGCTTCTTGCGCTCGCACAAGATGTAAAGGCGGTAGCAGAGCTCGCGCGCGACTTCTGCTTTCGCGCCGAGTTTGGCAACGAGCGCAGCGGCAGCGGGTTCGCCGCCCGCTTCCAGCGCACGGATCAACTGATGCACGATCTCCCACGAGGTCATGCGTGGGTCGGCGGCTGGGTCCCAGTCCGCAGGAAGTTCGCTCGGCTTAAACAGTCGCACCTTGCCGCGACCCGAGGTCAGAATTCCTGCCTCGACCATGCCCGCTACACTGGTGTTCTTCGACTTGGAGAGCTGTTCCGCTACGCCGTACTCCCCCTCGTCGAAGCCCGACTGCTCGAACCACGTCAGTGCCCAGCGGCTGTCAGCGTCGAAGTCGCCCTCTTGCTCGGCAAGCGCCTCGTCGAGTGTCTGGTTGATTAGTGCAAGCGCCTCGCGCACCGAGATCGGTTTACCTTCGGCGTTGAGTACTTTGGCATAACGAGTGTAGACCCCCATGCCAGGACCAATGGCGGCCTGCGCTAAGTCTACCGGCGCAATGTTGCCTGCCTGAAGATAGGCGAGCGCGTGTGGCAACTCGGCCTTGAGCGCGGTAACGAACTCACGGCGCGTGGCGGTGAGCGCATCTGTTTCGCGCCTGCGGCATACGAGGACGATGCTGGAGGCGAGGGCGTTTCGCTTGGTTTTGAGATTGCCGGTATATTCCGTCCGCATTGGCCAGGTACCACTGATGCCGAAGCCGGCGCGGATCACCGCATCGAGGAACGTGTCCCAGCCTGTGCTTGCGGTGCCTTCATCACTGTCAGTCTCTGCTTGCCTGAAGGCGTAGTAAATGGTTGTCGGAAATGCCGGGTGCGCTAGTTCAGCGAGACGGTGCATCGCCTTCGTCATTCCATCCAAAAAGAAGGCTTCAGCTCCCGCCTTATCGTCGTGGCGATAGGTAAACGCAACAATTTCCTCCGCCTTAGGCACGGCGAGCGTCGCGAAGAGATCAGGGAAGACGGACTTCAATGTGCGGCGCTGCCAGACGTAGAAGAAGTCCGAGAGGTCTGCATACGGTACGTTGTCGTAGTAAGGCGGGTCCGTGGAGACAACCGCAATTCTTGACAGGGTTTGCGTTTGGGCATCAGCCTGCTTTGCGATGCCAATGGGTTTGGCGGGTACTGCGATCGCCAGGACTTGCGCCACGTACTCGGATTGCCCGAAAAAGTTACCTGTTGAGCTACTCAACGGATTTCCTTCGACGAAATCCCAAGTCATCGACAGCGCTTGCCGAGCGAACACCTGCTGAACGTTCTCACCCTTCGTATCCCAGAAGTTTAAGGTTGAACTCCGGTTAGCTTGCCTGCTGACACATATACCAAGGTATACACACATCGCCTCAGCATACGCGGTGGCGCCAGTGCCGCCGGCGGTGAGAGGTTTGCCGTCGTCGTGCAGACCAGAATCCAGTGCGTCGCGCTTAACGCGCTCCCGTGCATCCTGCACCAGATCAGAGAAGGTTGTCAGCGCCACGAGCTGACGGTCCGTGAATAGAAGTCGCCACTCCTTAAGCCCAAAAATGCATGGAGTGAACGCTCTGGCATCTTCAACGAATGATCCTTCAGGCGTCCATGTCGGTCTTGCGGCTTGGGCATCAGCCTCCATCTCTGGAGTGGGTGACAGATAGACCCGCCCGCGGCCGCCGTCGACAACTACCGCCATCAGCCGTGCGCCCATTCGTCCGGCTTTGCCTTCGGTCCTGATGTAATCGCCCCCCATCGGCGTGCCCGACATCAAGCACCGAAAATTCGCTCCACGAGCGAGCTTCGTCCCGTTCTTTGCTGTCTCCACATCCTTTGGCATTCCCACCAACACCCGGAAGCGATAGCCACTGCCCTCGATTACCGCCTCAACATACGTTTCCTTGCCTGCCTTGGTGGAAAGCATGAAGGTGGAGGCGAGTGGCACCTCAACTTTCGTGAAGGCTGGGTTGGGGCTTCTCACGGTGCGCGCCCAGAGCCAAGCGATAACAGTAAGCTTCTTGCCGACGCAGGGCTTGAGGTCTGGTCGTACCTTGACCATCTCGGCTGTCACCTCGATCTTGGGGTAAAGGTGACCGATGCGCTT
>JBCKLP010000294.1:0-2483 GCA_038903735.1 Burkholderiales bacterium
GGTCTGCTCTAATAGATTGCTATCTGAATAGCTATCCTGGTCCTGCGGCTGTGGAATTACAAGTGCATGCAGCGCGTGCATGCAACGCGTTTCCCAACTCGACATGCGATCCCACATTGCTCCCAGCGGTGCTATAAATCGCCCATGTGCAGAGCACTCGCCTATCTCGGCCAGCCGGTCACGCTGGATTCACTCCTGTTTCAGCCCGACTCGGCGCTGGTGCGGCAAAGCTATATGCCCAAGATGCTGCACATTCTCAATCTGGCAGGGTTCGGTCTGCGCGCCTGGTCGCGCAGTTCGCATAATCCGGCACAACCATTCTGCTATGCCTCAGCCTCGCTGCCGGTGTTCGACCGCAAGCTGAAGAATCTGGCGGAGAAGATTCAGCCAGCCTGCGTGCTCGCACCTGTGCGCGGTGTTGCTTATTCGACCACGGTGGACGTGTCGCTGCAGAACGTGCATCCCTTTCAGTTCGAGGGCATGCGCCTGGCCATGGCCCATAATGTCGCCGTTCAGCGGCGCGCTTCTACGCAGCCGCTGCGAAGGCTTCGTTATGCGGCATGTGGCTGAGCGCTTGATTGGCCCCTGATTGTTTGCTTGACCCGAAACGGATGTAGCCATTGGCGAATAGAGGACGCCAAACAAGTACATCGAAGGGTGAAGCAAGTTATGTCTTTGGGTCGACAAATGTCAGGCGCTCCGCCATAGGTGTTTCTGGAAAGACATAGCCGCAGGACTTGCATGTCCGTATTTTTTCGTTGGAGTTGAACTCACCATACACAGCGGTGACCTGCGCCGGAATACTTCCTTGGTTGACCACGCGCGACAGAACCAATTCGTCACATTGCTCGCAATACCAAGCAAATTCTTCCTTCTCCTCCTGGCGGCGTTTGCGCTCGATCACCAGACCCCATGTATTTTCAAAGCGGCGCGGCGAATGCGGTACACCTCCGGGTAACAAGAATATCTCGCCCTCCTTGATACTTACACTTTGACGCCGTTTTCCTTCGGGCTTGAGCACCAATTCCATATCCCCTTGGACCTGATAAAAAAACTCGTCGCCGGGTTGAATGTGAAAATCGAGCCGTGTATTCGGACCACGCAAAATCATCACCAGAAAATCCTTATGGCTTACCAGCAGCTTGTTCGTGCGAAACGGAGGGTTGAAATAGGACTGGTTCTCTTTGACCCAAGTCTTCAAATTGAAGGTTGAGATAAATTCCATCGACTACCTCCTCGGAATTTCGATTGCAGACAACAGGGTAAGCGCCTATCGGGCGATGATGCATCTTGCCACATAACGTTTTGGTGAACGGCGGGCCGGTACGATGTTCAACGCTTGCACGTCACTTGCAGCCCGTCCGTTCCACCTGTAGTTAGCCCGCTTGAGCAGCCGACCTGGCTTCGGCCGCCCAAACCCGAGCGCGTGCGGCGAGTTCACTGCTGACTGCGGGCCAGTCGTGGAGCGTTACCGGATCGAAGTCTGCACCGTTGGGCCACACGAGCGTTCCGGCTTGCCGATCGAGCGTGACCGCGTTGAAGAGGGCCAAGTCCTGCAATGGGCCAAACAGGGCCCCTTCGAGCACCGAGCGGAAGTCAATGCGTTGTTCGATCCCATCGGTGAACTCAATGGCGACCGTGTAGGGGCCGTCGATCTCGAAGTGGCGGACGCGATGCATGGGATGGTTCATGGCACTACCTCAGTGGGTCGATCTTGACGGGTGGCTGACCAGATTGCAACAGGTCCCAATCGCGCTGGAGTTCCGCCCGGTGAATCTCCGCCCACGCTTCGACCAGCCGTTGCTGGGGCCGCGAGAAGCTGCCGCCGATGCATTCAACCGTGTCGAGCGAAAAGACCCGCCGCCTCTTCGTTGTAGTACGCATGGAAATGCGGCCGGTGATGCGGACCACCGGCCTCGACGAACATCCGAATCACGATGCCAAAAAACCGGGAGAGCTCAGGCATTGATGCAAAGGCCTCCGTTTTGTCGGGCTTGCAGTAGTTGAAAAATTTGGTTGCAGAAATTGGGTGACGAATTGGGTTGACATGCAGTGGCAACTATTTCGATTCGGCATTCAGCTTCCTGAGAGTCATCCGCCCTCAAGATCAATACGTTATGCCTCTTTATACAAAAACTCAATACCACCATGGGCATACCACCATGGGCACCCGCGGCTGCACGCCCACGGTGGAGATCCATTATCTCGACTAGCGGCACCAGGCAATGCTCGGTAGTATCCGGTGTTGAAATGTAAAATAGCCATTGAGGCAGGTTAGCCGGAATTCCACATTATCAATTGTTTAACATTTCAAGGTTCATCTGCGCAGCAGGCAAAACTGCCCGTACAGCGCCGCCTCCAGTTCGCGTGCGCTCATGCCGCCGGATTCGCGCCGGCCGCGAATCCGCGCCAGGCCGATCAGCCGGGCCAGCAGGTTGTTGGTATGGCGCATGGACGGCAGGAGGGTGCGCTGGATCGCCTGC
>JBCKLP010000295.1:0-2483 GCA_038903735.1 Burkholderiales bacterium
GATTCATCAGGTGGGAATCTGGTTTGCCGCGGCACTGGGCGGCATCTGGGGCGCGCTCTCGGCGGTGGCCGTGGCGCTGGTTTCCTGGCTCTCCGCACGCATGACCCGCAGCAATGTCGGCAGCACCGCCTGATTCCTGGTGCCGGTGGTGCTGTTCACGCTGCTTCCGCTGGCCACCAAGGTATGGAGCGTATTGGGCGAAACGCCAGGTTGGTTTGATCGCGCTGTGGCAATAACGCCTTTCGTGGTCGGGTTCGTGCTGCCCGTTGCGCTGCTCCTGCTGGTGTACAGCGAATTGCGCCGCAGAACGCTTGCGGGTTGAATTTCGGCCGGCCCCTGCGGGCGGATATCGCGGCGCGGCGCCTGTTATGCTCGACTTACCCGCACAAAATTCTTGAATCCTGATTCGCCAATGATATGAAAATCGGACGCAATGACCCCTGTCCCTGCGGCAGCGGCAAAAAATACAAACAATGCTGCGCGTCGAACCCCGATGGCGCGCCATCTTCTCCAGCAAGCCAGGCATCAATCGCCGATATGCTGCAGGCCGCGGTCGAACACCATCAGGCCGCTCGCCTGCCGCTCGCCGAATCGCTGTATCGCCAGGTTCTGCAAGCCGATCCCCGGCATGCCGATGCACTGTATTTTTCCGGTGTGCTGGCAAGACAGGCAGGCGACATGGGAAGCGCAGTGGATTTTTTCCGCAGGACGCTCCAGGTGAAACCCGCGCATGGCGCCGCTCTGGTCAGTCTGGGCAATGTGCAGCAGGCCATGGGCGAATTGGAGGCCGCCACCGGGAGCTATACTCATGCGCTGCAGATCAACCCGGCACACGTGGAAGCCCACGCCAATCTGGGCAACGTAATGCAGGCACAGGGCCTGCTCGACGAGGCGGTGCAAAGTTACCGCAAGGCGCTGGCGATAAAACCTGATTTCGCGGAGATACATGGCAATCTGGGCAATGTGCTTCAGGCGCAGGGCAGCTTCGACGAATCCGTGGCCAGTTACCGTCAGGCGCTCGCAATCCTGCCGGGTTCGGCGGAACTTCTCAGCAATCTCGGCGTTTCCCTGCAGGCGCAGGGTAATGTCGAAGGCGCGATCGAGTACTTCCGCAAAGCACTTATCATCAAACCGGATTACGCTGCTGCGCATTACAACCTTGGGCTCGCGTTACAGGCGCAGGGGCTCATTGATGAAACAGTGCAAAGCTATCGGGAAGCCATTCGCCTGATGCCGGGCAACGCCCAGATACATGCCAGTCTGGCCTCGGCGCTGCAGGCTCAAAAACATCCCGGGATGGCGGTTGACAGCTACCGGCAGGCACTGGCAATTGATCCCTCACTGGTAGCCGCGCACCACGGCATGACGGCCCTGCTCAGCACCATGGTTCCGCTGTGGCATGTGCCGATGATGAACGACGCTGTGCGCAACGACGCGTATTTCCAGGCGCTCAAGGCCGCAATAACCCCCGCGTCGCATGTGCTGGAAATAGGCACCGGATCGGGGTTGCTCGCCATGATGGCGGCAAAACTCGGCGCGCGCGCGGTCACCACATGCGAGGCCGAAGCGCTGATCGCCGCCACGGCGGAACGCGTCATTGCCGACAACGGCTTGCAACAGCGCATTCGCGTGATTGCAAAAATGTCGGGCGACGTCACGATTGGCGGGGAAATGGCCGAACCCGCGGACATCCTGGTTTCGGAAATTCTCTCCAGTGAACTGCTGGGCGAGCGTGTGCTGCCGAGCATAGAAGATGCGAAGCGCCGCCTTCTGAAACCGGGCGGGCAACTGATACCCGCTGCCGGCAGCATCATGATCGCGCTGTTTGGCGGAGAGGAAATCGGCAGCAACGTCATCGTCGAGGAGTCCTGCGGCTTCAACCTGCGCCGATTCAACAGCATTGTGCAAAGGAAACAGGGCATCACCCGCAATGATCTGAATATCGAGATGCTGAGCGCCGACGTGGCGGCTTTCAGCTTCGATTTTCAGAACGATGCCTTCCATCCCGGGCAACGCAAGCTGCTGCGCATTCCGGTGACGGCTGCGGGACGCTGCTACGGCATCATCCAGTGGATACGCCTGCAGATGGACGCCCATACGGTGTTCGAGAACCACCCGGGCGTCAAGGCCGCGGCATCCGGTTGGCAGCACCTCGCCTACATTTTTCCGGAACCGGTGGAACTGAAGGCGGGCCAGATTGCAGTGGTATCAGCAGTGCACAATCGCATCTTCCCCTGGTTTGCCTTCGAGGGGATTGAGTAATTTTCGCCAGAAGCTTGCGCAAACCGACACATCGCGAACTCCTCCTTGGTAGCCTGGCCACTGTGGCTTTGCCACCGGTGTCTGCGCCAGCCACTGCATTGCTGCCAGCGACCGCAAGGGCGCAACAATGATGCGCCATCGATTCACTAATGAGGATTGCGAAATCTCGTAAGGCGCTGTAAACAAATAAACGTATCAATTTTTAATTTACCAAGCTCAGG
>JBCKLP010000296.1:0-2481 GCA_038903735.1 Burkholderiales bacterium
CGAGGAAATCATGCACCAGGCCAACCATAGTCTCGTATTAATTTCGAAATGTTTGATTGCTGGTGTACTGGGCGTATGCATCGCTGGCGGCGCCTGGGCACAGTCGCATTCCACGCACCAGCATCCATTCGGCAATGCGGAGAAATGGTCGCGGGTTTTCGATGACCCCGCTCGCGATGCCTGGCAAAAACCCGATGAAGTGATCCGCGCCCTCAAACTCGCCCCGGACGCCCTGGTCGCGGATGTGGGCGCCGGTACCGGCTACTTCGCCGCACGACTGGCAAAGGCTGTGCCCGCAGGCCGCGTCTATGCCGCCGACGCGGAGCCCGACATGGTGAAGTTTCTAGGCGAACGCGCCAGGCGCGAAGGCCTGTCCAATCTGACAGCAATTCCGGCTGCCGCGAACGGACCCGGCCTGCCATCGGCAGTTGACCTGGTCCTGCTGGTGGACGTTTATCACCATCTGTCCGCGCGCAGCGAGTACTTTTCGCGCCTGCGCAGTTCACTAAAACCCGGCGCTCGCGTTGCGATCATCGATTTCAGCCTGGACTCACCCGCCGGCCCGCCCAGAAGCGAGCGAATTGCCCCTGAGCGCGTCAAGGCGGAGATGCTTGCCGCCGGTTACCGGAGCGTCGAGGAATTCGCCTTCCTGCCACGCCAGTACTTCCTGGTGTTCGCGCCAGACAAACGCTGAACCCGCCGCACGCACACCTGCGCGGCGAGCCACGGGGCAAGAGGTAATATGCCGGCCTTTCCTCATTGAATTTCTTTCGAAACGACACCCATGGCAAAAACAGATCGATTCCACCTGGCCGGCGTAATGGGCTGGCCGGTAATGCACTCTCGCTCGCCGATGCTGCACAACTACCTGTTCAATCAATACGGGCTCGCGGGTTCCTATGTGCCGCTGGCCATTCGACCCGAAGGCCTGGGAGCCGCACTGCGCGCTCTGCATCCCCTGGGGTTTGCCGGCTGCAACCTCACCATTCCGCACAAGCAGCAGGCCATGGGCATCGTCGATGAAGTGGATGCCGTCGCCAAAAGCATAGGCGCCATCAGCTGCGTGCTGGTGCGTCCCGAGGGCTCACTGGCGGGCAGCAACAACGACTGCTATGGCTTCATCCATAATATCCGCCAGGAGCAGCCGGGCTGGCGCGCCGATGCAGGCCCGGTAGTCGTCATCGGCGCGGGCGGTGGAGCACGCGCCGTTTGTTATGGACTGGCGCAGGAAGGCGCAAAGGAAATCCGCCTGGTGAATCGCACCAGGGAACGCGCGCAAGGCATCGCCAACGATTTCGGCGGGGCCATCAAGGTCTATCCCTGGACCGAGCGCCACGATCTTCTGGAAGGCGCCGCGATGCTCGTCAACGCGACCAGTCAGGGCATGGTGGGAAATCCGCCATTGGACATCCGCCTCGACAAACTGCCGGCACATGCGCTGGCTGCCGATATCATCTACATCCCACTGGAAACGCCGTTTCTCGCGGCGGCCCGCCAGCGCGGCAACCCGACCGTCAACGGCCTTGGCATGCTCATGCACCAGGTGCGGCCGGCATGGAAAGCCTGGTTCGGCATCGACCCGGAAATGAAGTCTGAACTGCGCACACTGGTTGAGAAGACCATTTGAGACTTGCGCATTCGACGCGGCGCTGCCGCGCCTGTCTGCTCAAAGCGTAATGCGATCCACCTCGGCAAGGTCCTGCGGGCTCAAAGCCCAGGACGCGGCATTGACGTTGGCTTCCACCTGCTCGGGAGCGGTGGCCCCCGCGATGACGCTGCCGACAAAGGGCTGCGCCAGCAGCCAGCTCATGGCCAGTTCCAGCAGCGAATGTCCGCGCGTTTCGGCAAACATCCGCAAGGCCTCCACTTTCTTCACCGTGGCATCATTCTGGAAGCGGGTTTCGAAGCGCGTCGGATTGGCGAATCGCGATCCAGCAGGCGGTGGCGCGCCCGGCTTGTACTTGCCTGTCAACAGGCCGCTCGCCAGCGGGTAAAAGGGCAGGATGCAGATCCCGCAGGATTTTGCCGCCGGCACCATCTCCGCCTCGATCTGCCGGTTCACCAGTGAGTATTCATGTTGCTCGGATATGAACTGCGTCAGCCCGAGGCTGCGTGCGGTCCAGTTCGCTTCGACAAATTGCCAGGCCGCGATGCCGGAGCAGCCGATGTAGCGCACCTTGCCCTGACGCACCAGGTCGTCCAGCGCGCGCATGGTTTCCTCGATAGGCGTGAGCGGGTCGGCGGCATGCAATTGATACAGATCTATCCAGTCGGTCTTCAGGCGCGTCAGGCTGTCCTCGACTGCGGTCATGATGTAGCGGCGCGAGGCGCCCTTCAGGATGCCCTCCTCATCCATGGCGTGACCGAATTTTGTCGAGAGAACAATGTCCTTGCGGCGCGCGCCCAGCGCCTCGCCCAGTACGCGTTCCGCCGACCCGGTTTGGCCGCCCCCGCGCCTGCCATAGGTGTCGGCAGAATCGT
>JBCKLP010000297.1:0-2469 GCA_038903735.1 Burkholderiales bacterium
CGCAGCCCGTCGCTGAAGACGCCGTCCTTCTCGATGTGCTCGTTGTAGGCCTCCAGGGCCTGCCGGTTCTCCTCTAGCCACTGTTCGCCCTGCCGCCGGCGCACCGCGTCCGTCAGGCTGGCTTCGAACACCTGGGAAAGGTTGAGCCCCAAACCACGCGCCTTCTCCAACAGCTCGACATCGACGCTGAGATTGGTGGCCTTCTTCCGTCGGGAAACAGGTGCATTGCTCATGAGAATTCGATGCACAAAGTAATGCGCACATTATATGCGCATTACGCTGGCATTGTCAGAACTCGAGCCCCGCCAGGATTTATCGGATCGACAGACCACTAAACTGTTTCTTTTATGCAGATGCGAGCGGAAGAGGACCATGCCGGTGCACTTTTCATTCTCTAATGACTCAAATCGTGCACCCTGCAAAACGGTCCCGGTAAAGTTCACCAGAAAGTTATGCTCGACGTACCGTATGTGTCTCGAACGTAACGTTGAGCACCTTCCTGATCGCGGCGAAGACGGCGGACAGGCTTTCCATTGTGGGATTGCCGCGTGCCGAGAGCATGCGATGCACGCTCTTGCTCGGGCGACGGGTTGCCAATGCGATCTGCTCGAAACCGACCGTCGCGTTGACCACATCTCGCAATAGCAGGCGGGCCGCTTGCGCCTCGCCATTGAGGAACATATCAGTGGCTTCGCGCAGCAGCGCTTCGGCAAACGCTGGATCAGACTTGATTCGCGCTTGTACTGTTGCGGCGGAATCCACGGTCAGTCGTTGCATAAAATTATCCCTTCCTGCGTTTTCGGGTTTCATAATCATCGCGCAGCTTTTCCGCTCGCTTGATGTCTCGTGGCTGGCCGCTTTTAGTGCCACCGCCGAGTAGGACAATCAACCGGTATCCATCTTGCACAAGATAAATTCGGATTACGGGCCCCCAATCGATGCGGAACTCCTTGAGCATTCCGTCGATGGGCTTGAGGTTTCCAAGACTCCCGGCATCATTCGCGCGAGCGGCAGTTACCTTGGCAGCGTACTCAACGACCAATCCGGTAAACCACTCTCGATAGGGGTTTCGGCCATCCTCGGTGACCTATTCCTGGACGCTGATTGCCATACGCGATGGTAACATATAGGTTACTGTATTGCAATGTCGTGTCGCTTGGTCATGTGTCGCTTGGCCATGTCGCTTGGCCATAATCCCCACCCAAGGGAATCCAGTCCTTAACCGAACGAGAGAGCATGGCCAGCGTATTGCTCACGCTATTCTTTGGAGATCTCCACTTCTCGTTTCGCGGCCAGGACGGTTATGAAAATATGGATCACCCCGCCCCCGGGCTCGATGTGATACTCGCACAACTCGCGAGGCTACGCGATGTCGGGGACGGGGTGGTACGTCATTGGCAGGACGCTGTTCACAGGCCATGCTTCAGTGGGCAGCGGCGGGGAGCTCTCCATCGATGCTCCATGATCTGCGCAAACACCAGCTTGCCTACGTTCATCGATGCCCCCCCCGCGATTGAGTTCCTCGCAGGATGGCAAATGTTAGCGGTGCAGTTCAAATAGAGACCAGAATAAAACATGATTTATCGATTCTGTTTCAATCAGTTACTGGCGATCAATTGCTCAAGGTTGGGACACTAGTGAAAATAGCCTTTAAGCGACAGCATTGTCTTTTCATCTAATTAGATAGCTCTATAACGACTAAATTAGCTATAATATAGCGTATAAACGACAATCAAGAACCTGGCAATGGCAAACCTGGCTGTTACCCGACAAGACGACGTCTTCATTACCCGAGGCAACTCGTCCGCAGCGGACGCGCGCGCTATCCAGCGCCGCGCCAAGGACGGCGAACTCTTCCGCATTGCCGAAGGCATCTACCTTCGCGACCAGAAACCTGAGACCCAGAAAGCGGTGGTGCGCCGTAACTGGACCCGCATTCTGGGTGCGCTTGCGCCGGGCGCGGTCGTGTCCTACCGCAGCGCCTATGCGGGAGGAATCACTCCGGAGGGTGTGGTGTACCTCAGCCACCCCACCAACTTCAATCGAAAAATAATTCTGCCCGGCGTGCAGGCCATTCTGGTCAAAGGCCCGAGTCTGCTGCCAGGTGACATGCCGCTGGGAGAGGGCAAGCTCTATTTTTCTTCTCGTCCCCGCCAGCTTCTGGAGAACCTGTCTCCCGCGCGCGGCGTGCGCGGCAAGTCCGCGGGCGCGATGGCGGTCGAGGCGCTGCTCGTCAAGCTATTGCATGCAAACGGCGAGGCCGAACTCAACTGGATCCGCGATAACGCAAGAGCGCTGGTAAAACCATTGGCATTCAAGGCGCAGTTCAGGAAGCTCGACAAGCTCATCGGTGCACTCCTCGCGACGCAAGCCGATGGCACACTCAAGACGAAAGAGGGCAAGCTCGTCGCGAAAGGTACGCCTGTCGACTCACAGAGGATGGCGCGCTTTGAGGTCCTTGCCACCGCG
>JBCKLP010000298.1:0-2455 GCA_038903735.1 Burkholderiales bacterium
CCTTCACGTTATTCGTCACCATGACCGCGCCAATGCTCCGCGCATTCGCGATGATCAACAACAGATTACGACAGGACCACGAGATGCTTGGGCAAGGCCCCGCCGACGGCGCCAAGGGGAATGCCTCGATCCAGGGTGACAAAACACCCGCCTTGCTCAACGGCGAGCACCAACAGATAGGCATCGGTGACCTGGCGGGAACTAAGCACCTGGTCCCACACCAGGCGGCCAGGATGCAACAAGCTGATGGAATCCGCCCAGAACAAATGAGCCGGATGCCGCGTCGCTTCGCTGAGACGCTCGGCCACTTGCGCGGCGGGGACCGAATTGGGATAACCGGGCTGGGAAAGGATGTGGATGCATCCGTTTTGGGTGATTGGGCATGACGCCCAACCCTTACGCAGGTTCCCGGCAAGCCAATCGCTTGCCAAGCCATGATGTACGTGGCTGCCATCGAGCAACGCGATCAGGACGTTCACATCGAGTAGAGCACGCATTACACACCCTCGGCGTCCCGCAGGCGATTGACCGCATCGTTCGTGACGACAGCGCCGCCCTTCGGAAAAGGACGAAACCCGGCAACGGATTGAGACCCCGGTCCACCATCCTTTGAAGCTTCGGTAAGACCAGCCTGACCCGTCAGCACCCGCCGCAGCAGTTGCGACACCACCTGTCCCGCCGACGAATTCTGACGTCGGGCGAGTTCCTTCGCCGCCAACAACACATCTTCGTCGATATCCAATGTTGTCCGCATGTTGCACCTCCACGATTTGATGCAGTGATGCGTTGATTCTACAGCATCATAGCCGGGGTTTCCACAACAGAGCCCGTTGGTTCACCACGAAGCCGGTCATTCCACAACAGAGTCCGTTGGTTCACTACGGAGCCGGTCACTCCACAACAGCGTCCGTCACGCCGGCGAAAGCCGGCGTCGGGCCGGTATGACTGCGTTCGGGCAGATTCCGGCGCGCGCTTCGCTTGGCCGGAATGACGGCGAACAAGGCAAGGGCACAACTTCTGGGGGACAAGCTCCTATGCGCATTCCGGATCATAAGCTATAGTTTTTCCATCGCAGCAGTGGGCAACCACAAGGTCAAAGGCGAATCCGGCAGTCGCTCGAATTCATAGCGTTCATACCATCCGCGCGCACGCTCATCCTTGGCGTCCACCACGATTCCGATCATTCCTATCTCTGCGGACAATCGAAGGCAACGCTGCACAACGTCCGCCAGGAGCAGTTCCCCGAGCCCTTGACTCTGGTAGCGTACAGCCACTGCCAGCCGAGCCAAGCGCGCCACCGGCAGCGGAAAATTCGCAAAGCGACCTGCGTACTTGGCGGGCAGCTTGTTCTTGCCTATGGCGGACATCGTCAAGCTGTAGAAGCCGTGAATATCCACGCCATCGGCAGCGACATAGGTTCGGCTGACATTCGCGCTGGCGTGCTGACGGGCGAGGCGCCGCAGATACTCATCGAGCGCATCGACGCCACAAACGAATGCGCGCCGATCATGTTTGGGCGACAGCGGCTCGATGTTTCCGTGAAAGGCTGGAATCAACGTTTGCCCTGCTGCCAATCGCGGTGACGTTTAATGGCGGCGGACATTTTTGGCCTGGGTTTATCGGCATTGTCCAGGGCCTTGGCAAAGGCATTCCAGTCGCGGGACGACAGAGAAATCATTTCCGTTTCCGCGAGGATCTGCCTGGCGCGCTCCTGGGCTGCGCCGAGCAGGAAGGCACTGACCGACATACCTGCTGTGGTTGCGGCCCGAACAATCAATTCCTTGATTTCCGGCGAGGTGCGCAAGTCAATGCGTTCGTGTGCGGGTGCGGCGGCTGACATGATGGAATCCTCGGTACGTAAAAATTACGGTTCATTGTAGGGCAAGGTGGTCTGTTCCGCAGAGGCGCCGTACAAATGCCGTATCCGACGACCAGATTCGGCCGGCAGGTGAATTCGCGGCATCGCGTGACGTCATTCACGCGTAGAACAGAAATCTCCTCGGTCACAGGGAGAATCCAGTCGTCGTGGCGAGTTATGCATCACCCAATGGGCAAGCAAATGGGCAAGCAGCGACCTCCCCTTCGAAAATCGGGGCCCAAAACCCGTCCTTTCGTAATTGGCTAATCTTTGGGTGCCTGGTTGATGGCATGCTGGAGTTTCTCCGTGGCTTCGAGCACCGCTGAAAATTCCGGCACTTCGCCAAAAACCATTCCGGCCATGGCCTGATAGTCCCGCTTGAGGACATCCACCATTTCAGGCGTCGGTGCGATCGCAAACGATCCTTGCCGGGCACTCATCAGGTCCAAGTCCGTACTGTTGAAAAACATCATCGCGTGGCGCACGCAGTCGGCACCCAGGACATGATCCGTCGCAGCCCTCTGTCCCACTGGAGATTGGGTCAGTTTGTAGATGTCGTAGTAGTGCCGGGATACGCGCTCACCATGCTGGCGCAGC
>JBCKLP010000299.1:0-2441 GCA_038903735.1 Burkholderiales bacterium
TTAGCGGCGCGGTAGCAGGTGCCCGGGAAGCGCGCCTTGTCGACGAAGGTTTCCAGCAGGACTGGGCGATAGCCATAGCGGGCGTGCCAGTCGCCGGGCAGCTGGCGCGCGGCCAGCCCCAGCAGCTTGGAGGCGAGGTGCTTTGATCTGACCCACGGCAGGATGAGGAAGCGGGCGTTGTTCACCACCAGATGCAGACGGGCTTCGCGCTGCTGCGCGCTCCAGCCGATGAACTCGTCGCGCGGCGCGGTTTTCCAGGCGGCGGCGCCAAAGCCGAATAGTGCTAGCACGCCCTCGTCGGCGCGGGCGAAGTAACGCAGTTGCGCGCCGGGCAGCGGCTTGTAGCCAAGGTAGTGGTAGCGGTCGATGTACTCGTTCCACAGGCGCGAGTCGTGTCGTGTTGCGACGCACTCCAGACGCAGCCCCCGCAGCTCACCGACGGCGCGCTCCAGTGGCGACTGCGGTTCGGCCGCTGCGCTGCGCGCTGTGGTGCGTGCGGCGTTGCTGCTGCGATGCAGGGGAGCGGGCAGTTGCACCAAGCCGTCTGCCTGCATGCGCAATAGTGCGACCCGGCAGCTCATCTCCTTGAGCCCGCCGTCGGGCTTGCGCCAGTCGAGTTCCTCGCACAGCCGCTGCGAGATCGCCCGCCGGGTCGTGCCCGGCTCGGCGGCGAGCGCGCGCAGGCGTGCAAGGGCGTCGTCGTCGAAGTCGCGGCCGCAGTACCTCACGCACCAGGCCTCGGTTGCCCTCATGAGCTGTCCGGCGCTTTGACGCGAAAGCGTGCGAGCACCGTCTGCGCCGACTCGCCCATCAGCGCGCACTCGCGCACACTGGCGCCGATCAGCAGGAGCATCTCGTGGTTGCGGAAGATGCCGAAGCGATCCCCACAAAAGACGATCACCTTGTCGCGATTACGCGCCTCGAGCTGGCGCCGATAGCGGCCGATGCCGGTCTCCTCGCCTCGGATCTCGGCCTCCTCCGCCGCTTGGCTGTGCCCCCGGAAGGCCGTCACCAGCGCCATGCAGGTGAACACGAAGCAGGCGTGGGCGCGCACGCTCGCCTCGCTGCGCTTGGGATGGTGTTCGAGGAACCAGCTCTCCTTTGCCTCGCGGTTGCAGGTGTTCTCGATTAGGCTGCGATTCGATCGTAGGCGTCGAACCCGGCGAACGGATCGCACGACGGGTCGGTGTCAAGGATGACGACCTCCTTCTCTTCGTCATTGGGAATCCCGTCCCAGCGCAATACCACGGTGGCGTTGACGAGCTTCGGTTGGAAGTCCCGGGCATTGGCCGCCGAAGTCGAGCCCTCCTTGCACCACCAGTCGCACGGCAGGTCGCGAATGCGCACCACCGTGGTCGTGCGCTCCTCCACCCGGGCGTTTTTCCCCGAGCCATGCTTCACCCGTTTGACCCGCTCGGCGTAGCGGGCGCCGGTGAGCGACTGCGCCTGCGCGGCCAGCGCCTGCGCGCGGTGAGCAATCTCGCGTGCGTCCGCCGTGATCGTCATGTTGGACTTGGCCGGGATGTAGACGATCACGCGGGCCTCCTCGTCGATGCGAGACAGCAATTTGCCATCCAGGAAGCCGCGGTCGAGCGCCACCGAGCGCACTGTGGCATAACCCGCGACGTTGGCTTGCGCTTGTGCCAGCACCTCAAAGGCGTGCGCGTTGTCAGCCACGTTGATGCCGTCGATCTTCATCGCCAGCGCGATCTTCGACACGGGCTCGAACACCAGCCATATCTTCCAGCCGAACACCGTCACCTTGACCTTGCGTGCGTGTTGGTTGGCGCGCACCTCGGGACGCTTCTCCCGCGTGACGCTGGGCACCGGCACGTCGCCCTCGGTCTTGTAGCTCGGCGTTGCCTCGTCGTCAGTCGCGTCCAGCGATACGTCGATGTGCTTGGGAAATACCCCTTGCTGCGCCAGGCAGCGGATCGCCCCGTTGAACAGCGCTAGCCAAGCTTGACCGGCCCCACCTTGACGATGTTGTCTGCAATCGTCTCGTAGCACAGGGCGCCCCGCACTTCGACCGGCCGGGTGCGGCGACTCGTGCCCCGGTCGTTGCTCCCCTGGCGCACCTGCGCCGCGTTGAACCCGACCAGCCCCATCAGCGCCTCGTCGGTCAGCAGCACGTCCTGCATCGCCAGCGTGCTCTGCACGCCCCCGACGCAACGCATGATCGTCATCAGCACGAATTGAACAAACGGGTACAACGCTCCCTTGCGATCCTGTGGATCCAGCCCTTCGAGCAGCGGCCAGGCCCCGATCTCCCGGATGTAGTGGAACAGCTCGTCGAAGAACCCCGCCGTGCTCAGCGGGTAGACCCGGTCCAGCGCCCGCGTCTCGTACATCTCTTCAGCCACCTGCGCATCATCGCGCGTCGCGCTCTGCCATCCCGACAGCTCCGCCAATCGCGTCCGCAGGTCTTCTTTGTCGGCAGT
>JBCKLP010000300.1:0-2440 GCA_038903735.1 Burkholderiales bacterium
GCACGGGGGGCCCCCACCTATTGTTCGTGCCTGCAACGACTAGATGATGCGCTAAAGGCGTCTTGTTGGTCGTTGCAGCGTTGGCTGCTGCTCTTGTCGCGCAGCGACAGATCAGATCCGCTTGCTCACAGTTAAATTATGACCTGCCTGATGTTTTGGTGACTCAAATTGACCACATCTGTGCGATTGAACTGATCAAGGAGATGTGACTTCAAACCCTTAGTTGGACTGGGAAATGTACTGAACCTGGGTGGTCAACGAAATTCGCGCAGCGTGGTCAATTTTCATCGCGCAGCAACAGCAGATCGCTCACAGCGGTCAATTGCGGTTGTGAGCAGTGACGGGTCTCAATTCATTTTTACCGCTTTGAGGGTCTTTGCCCATCTCGCCGTCTCGTTTTTCAGAATGGCGGCGAGTTCTTCGGGCGATGATGTTCTAGGTTCTGCGCCCAGTTTGAGGAACTGGTCTTTTACCGCTGGAAGAGCCATTATCTTTCGAACGTCTTCGCTCAACATACTGATGATCGCAGGCGGGGTTCCGGTCGGGGCAAGCAAACACAGCCAGGCGCTTATTTCGAGGCCCGGGAGCCCTGCCTCCTCCGAAGTCGGAACATCTGGCGCAAATGGCGAGCGAATTTTCTGCAGGATCGCTATCGGTTTAACCGATCCGGCTTTGACCAAGGGCATTACGGATAAGACAGAGCCAACCGTCATGTGGACGCGACCCTGTATCAGATCGGGAATAGACGGTGCGATTCCAGAATAATGTACAAACGTGAATTCTGCTTTTGACAGCTGCGCAAGCAACACGGGACCCAAGTGATTCGGTGTACCAATCGCGGCAATTGCGATCGCCAGTTCTTTGGGCCTTTGGCGTGCCATAGCCACGATTTCAGTAATATTTTTAGCAGGCAGGGATGCGGTCGCGACAAGCATCATGCTCGCCTCTGCAAGCATCGTCACCGCGGTAAAATCCTTCGCATAGTCGAAACCTGGATTGGGAAGAAGAGTTGAATTCACTGTGAAACTACTCCCTCCCAAAAGCAATGTGTATCCGTCGGGCGCAGACTTTGCAACTGCCCCTGCAGCAATATTGCCCCCAGCGCCCGGACGGTTTTCTACGACTACAGACTGTCCAAGCATCGTTGACAGATTGGTCGCAACAATGCGAGCGGTGGTGTCTGGGAATCCGCCTGGGGAGAGACCGACCAGCAGCCTTATCGGCTTTCGAGGCCAATCCTGAGCAAAAACAGGGCTACTTAGGCCGGAGATGATTCCGCCGAAAAAAAGGATGCTAAGCACGTAACGCATTTTGGAACCCCCTCTACGTATTAAGTAACATGCCCCATTCAGGCGTTTCCTATTTGCCGATGGACTGCGAGGCTCTGATGAATCTCATTAATTCCAGCACGTTGGCGATGCGCGGCAAGATATCGTATGCAATGCTATGCATCGAGAGTCTGAAACCGAGGCTCAGACTTCAATTTCAATAACCGTGCAGCATTGCGCCAGAATACATCTTCACTGTCCTCCGGCGGAAGATTCAGGCTGCTAACCACCTCGATGGCTCGAGTCTTGAGCGTTCTGAGGGGGGGCGCATCGCTACCATGTACAACGTGACGCGCACCGACTGTTTCGATGGCGCATCGAATCGCTGGAGCGTGATAACTTACTGTGTCCAGATACAGCTTGTGCAGATAGTGACTCGGTGGATGCGTTATCTTGACCGGTCCATAATCACCCATAAAATCATGGGCTGGGTCCCGCAACTCATAAGCGTAATCCATGCGCCCGATCACTTCGCATACCCCTCCGCCCAAATGGGAGCCGATAATCTTTAAATTGGGAAACTGTTCGAGGGTGCCACGAACGATAAGCCTGGCCAAAGCAAGCGTTGTGTCATGCGGACGTCCCACGCTGTTAGCGAGCCTGAAACCCTTGAAATGTTTCTCACCCTCTCCGACAGAAGGATGAATCATCACGGGCACATCCAGCGCGTGAACCATCTCCCAAAAGTCCGTGGCTTTATCGTCGTCAGGATAGTGCCCGTTGTAACTGGAATAAATAAAGACGCCCTTCAGCCCAAGTTCTCGAACGGCGCGTTCAGTTTCCCGTAGATGAAGTTTTCCTCCGCAAGGATCCGCGGTTGCGAGGCCATATAAGACCCCGGAGTATTCGTTCTGTAGATGCGCCGCATAATCGCTCCAACGTTGCAATGTACTCAAATCATTGCTTCTCAAGGATCGCCCGCCATCTGAGATCACACTGATGTCGATTTCAGCCTCGTGGTGTGACTCCATGAATTTTTCAATGGCCATCGGACAATTACCACGCCACGCGGCATCGGCGGATTGTTCAGGTGTAATGACATGTGCATGCCAATCAATGATCATTGGAGTAGACCTAGCAAATAGGTGAGTGTTGAAGTTACCGTCATCATG
>JBCKLP010000301.1:0-2436 GCA_038903735.1 Burkholderiales bacterium
GACCAGAAGATAGTTTTTGATCGAAACTGTATGCGCTTCTTGGGCGGCGCAAGCTTCAACATGAAGACTGAGCATGGTCAGCGTGCGATCTTGATTGATGGTGATCGGGCGTTTTTTGGTCAAATTCGATGAAGTTTGCGGGGTCAATGCCATTGGCAATCGTGACCAGGATTTTCCTCTTACAAGCAAGCAGTTATGGCGGTCAGAATCAAGCGCGGTGGCATGAATAATGCCCTGGTGGTGTTACGGACGCCATAGAGGCCGCTCTTCAGCCGAAACGAACCTCGAATCCAAGGGATTCGCCATCACGAATCATGAAAATCACAACATTAAATCACATGACCACGCTTAACAAATACTGGAGATGCGCCATCAATGGCCATGCAGCAATGAATCAAGTTTTTAAAGTGGTTTTGGTCTTGGGTAGTCTCAGTCTCAGCGGCTTGGCTGGTTTTGGGGGGATGGCCGTGGCGCAGACTGTGCCGCAGACTGTGCCGCCCGATGCGGGCTCATTACTGCAGCGCCTGGAGCGTGATCGTCTGCCTGCGTTACCTCGGCTTCAGGCACCACAAGCGCCAGTGCCACCACCCATGCAGGCGCAGCCGGGGGTCGTGGTCACAGCCCAAGCCTTTCAGTTTGCGGGCAACACCCTACTCAGCGCCGAGCAGCTCGCTCCCGCAGTCGCCCCGTTTTTAAATCGCCCGCTCGACTTTGCGCAGCTCCAGGCTGCTGCGGCTGCCGTTGCTGCGGCCTACCGTGAGGCCGGTTGGGTGGTGCGCGCCTACTTGCCCAAGCAAGAAATTACCGATGGCATCGTCACCATCCAGATTGTCGAGGCGGTTTTTGGCAAGGCCATTCTGGAGGGCGATGCACCTCTGCGCCTTAAGTTTGATGTGGCTCAATCCATCGTTGGTGCACAGCAAACCCCGGGCCAGCCGCTCAATGCCAATGCGGTAGACCGTGCCCTGCTCCTCATTGACGACCTGCCGGGTGTATCCACCGTGGGCAGCCTGGTTGAAGGCACCCATGACGGCGAAACCGATCTGGTGTTTAAATTCGCTAATGAGCCCTTGCTGATGGGCGATGCGATGCTAGATAACACCGGCTCGCGCGCCACCGGCGATCAGCGTCTGGCGGCCAACCTGACCCTCAACAGCGCCCTGGGCCTGGGTGACCTGATCAGCGCCAACCTCGTTCATACCAAGGGCAGCGACTACGCCCGCCTTGCCGCCAGCGTGCCGGTTGGCTTTGATGGCTGGCGCATTGGCGTCAACGCATCGCACATGGCGTACCGGCTGATTGCGCCTGAATTTTTAGCGCTCAACGCAAGCGGAAAAAGTGTCAGCACCGGTTTTGATGCCAATTACCCACTCATCCGCACGCGCCTGAAGAACCTGTATCTGGCACTGGCCTACGAGCGCAAGGACTTTGACAACCAGGCCAATGGAGGCACCACCTCCGACTACCGGACCAACGCCTTCACGCTGGGCTTGAACGGCAATACGTTTGACAGCCTGGGCGGCGGCGGGGCCAACAGTGCCAGTCTGGCGCTGAGCCGTGGCCATCTCAATCTGGATGACTCGCCCAACCGGGCGACCGATGCGTCTGGCCCCCAAGCCGCGGGCGATTACGCCAAATTGCGCTACAGCCTGAGCCGCCAGCAAGTCATCACCAAAGACCTGAGCTTGTTTGCCGCCTTGTCAGACCAAATCGCCAGCAAGAATCTCGATTCATCCGAGAAGTTCACCCTGGGCGGTGCCACCGGCGTACGCGCCTATCCCAGCGGCGAGGCCAGTGGCGCAGAGGGTAAAATGTTTAACTTGGAACTGCGCTACAAGCTGCCCCAAAACCTGACCCTGACGGGGTTTTATGACTGGGGCCAAGTCAGCGTCAACCGCAACAACCACTTTACTGGGGCTGCCGCATTGAATACCTACAGCCTGCAAGGTGCCGGCCTGGCGCTCGCCTGGCAGTCCAGCGCTGGCCTGAATCTCAAAGCCACACTGGCGCGGCGCATTGGCAACAACCCCAACCCCACGGCCACGGGCAACGACCAGGATGGCTCGCTGACCAAAAACCGCTTCTGGCTCACCTCCAGCTTGCCGTTTTGACGGCTGTCATGTCGAAATCAACGCGCCATTCAGTCAAGGTCGGCACTGGCGTTTGCTTGCGCCGCGAGCGCGTGCTCCACCCGCAGTGGATACACACCGCTGGCTTTGGCATCAAGCAAGACAAGCTCCACCGTGCTGCCATCTTCGGCGTAGCTAATGTGGGTGTTCCAGTCCTGCGAGACCTCGCGCGCGACTGGCTTGTCAGACACGCGGATCACCAAAATATCGTCTTCGTCGTAATAAATAGTGTGCATTGCATCTCGAACACTAAACATGGCCACCATCGTAGGGTAGCCGGTTTTCAGCCCTCTTGCCATCGCATATA
>JBCKLP010000302.1:0-2435 GCA_038903735.1 Burkholderiales bacterium
TTCGGCGGCGGTACGCTGTACGTCAGCACCAACTTCACACTCAATGCCAATCGCGGCATCGCCATGACCAGCGCGGGGACGTTCAGTATCCCCAGTGTCACGACGCTGACCTATGGGGGCATCATCGCCGGCTCCGGCACGCTGATCAAGGCCCACGTGGGCGAGCTGATTTTATCGGGGGCGAACACCTACACGGGTAAGACGAGTATTCAGAACGGCTTCTTGATCGTGGCCACGCTCAACAACGTCGTCGGCGGCACCGCCAGCAGCAACCTGGGTGCGCCGACGACGGCGGCCAACGGCACCATTGATCTGGGCAGCACCACGAGCACGGGCAGGCTGGTATACACGGGCACGGGCGAGACGACCGATCGAGTGGTCAACCTCGCCGGCACCACCGGTGGGGGCACGATCATGCAATCGGGCACCGGTCTGCTCAAGTTCACCAGTGCATTCACGGCGACGGGAGAGGGCAGCAAGACGCTCGCGCTGGAGGGGGCCACGGCGGGCACCGGTGAGATGGCTGGCGCGATCGTGGATAACAGCGCCTCCACCACTACGGCGCTCACGAAGTCCGCTACCAATTCAGGCACAATCACGGCCGCCACCGGCACCTGGACGCTGTCGGGCGCCAACACCTACACCGGTTTGACCACGGTGGGTGCGGGCACCCTCGCCTACGGGGTGAATGATGCGCTCGCCTCAGGGGCGGTGACCGTGTCCGGCGGCACCCTGAATATCGCCACTTTCACGGACACCGTGGGGGCGGTGACGCTCACCAGCGGCACCATCACGGGGACGACGGGGGTCTTAACGGGGACTTCCTACACAGTGGAAACCGGCACGATCAGCGCCATTCTCGCCGGTGCTGGTACCCTGACCAAGAACGGGGCGAACACGGTCACGCTCTCGGGCGCCAACACCTACACCGGCGCGACCGCCGTGAGCCAGGGTATCCTGCTCATCTCCCACAATACGGCTCTGGGCACGACCGCAGGCGGCGTGACCGTGGCCAACGGGGCCTCGCTGGAGTTGCAGGGCGGCATCACGGTGGGTGATGAGGCGCTGACGATCAGTGGCTCAGGCTCTGGGAACACGGGCGCGCTGCGCAACCGGAGCGGCACCAACACCTATAGTGGGCTGGTGACGCTGGGTGCGGCAGCAACAATCCAGTCCGCCGCGGGCAGCCTGGCGGTGAGCAACGCCGACACAATCACGGGAGCGGGCTTCGGGCTGAAGCTCAATGGGGCTGGGAACGGCAGCATTGCCAGCATCATTGGCACCACCAGCGGCACGCTGACCAAAGAGGAGTCGGGTACCTGGACCCTGTCGGGGGCCAACACCTACACCGGGGCGACCACAGTGAGCGCGGGGGTGCTGAACATTCAGCACGCGCAAGGCACGGGCACCACGGACGGCGGCGTGACGGTGGCGAATGGCGCAGCGCTGGAGCTGCAAGGCGGCATCGCCGTCGGGGCGGAAGCGCTGAGCATCACCGGCACTGGGGTGAGTAGCAATGGCGCGCTGCGCAACATCAGCGGAGCCAACACCTGGGGCGGCACGGTCACGCTGACGGGTAATGCCACGATCCAGTCGGATGCGGACTCGCTCACGCTCAATGCGGCCAATGCGGTGACGGGCGGTTTCAATCTGACACTGGAGGGGGCGAGCACGGGCGCGAACTTGATCAGCGGCACGATCACCACCGGTGTGGGCACGCTCACCAAGAACGATGCGGGCAGCTGGACGCTCTCAGGCACGAACACCTACACCGGCGTGACCACGCTTTCCGCCGGCACGCTCTCCGTCGGCACCATCGGTGACGGCGGCGCGGCCGGTAACCTTGGCCAGGCCACCACCGCGGCGGCCAACCTCGTGCTCGGCGGCGGCACCCTGCAATACACCGGCGCGACGGCCGGCACGAATCGCAATTTCACGCTCAGCACCGGCACCACTTCCACCATCGATGTCAGCACGGGCGCGAGCAACCTGACGATCTCCGGCGCGAGCACCAACACCACGGGCGCGCTCACCAAAGCCGGCGCGGGCACGCTGACCTTGAGCGGCGCCAATCTCTACACCGGACTCACCACGGTTTCCGCCGGCACGCTCGCCTATGGCGCGAGCAACGTCCTGAGCACCGGCGCCGTGACCGTGGATGGCGCCACCGCCGTGCTGGCCTTGGGCGCCAGCCAGTCCGACTCCGTCGGCACCGTGACCCTCGCGAACAGCGGCAGCATCACCGGCAGCGGCACCTCCACGCTCACCAGCACGGGCACTTTTGCAATGCAGAGCGGTTCGGCCAGCGCCATCCTCGCCGGCTCGGGCATCGCGCTGAACAAGACCACCAGCGGCACCGTCACCCTCTCCGGCGCCAACACCTTCACCGGCGCGACCACAGTGAATGCGGGCGTGCTGAATTTGCAGAACAACAC
>JBCKLP010000303.1:0-2431 GCA_038903735.1 Burkholderiales bacterium
GCTGGGCGTGACCACATCGGCACGGGTCGATACTCTGCCGCAGGTGCCAACCATGATTGAGGCAGGATTCTCCGATCGGGCAAGCAGTTCCTGGCAGGGCGTGTTCGTGCCCGCAGGCACGCCGCGCGCGATTGTCTCAAGGCTGCACGCCGAGCTGGTCAAGACCATCGAAACCCCGGATGTCAGGCAGCGCTACGCCACCGGTGGCGCCATCGCGGTATCCAGCAAGAGCCCGGAGGAATTCGGGGCGTTTGTGGTTGCCGAAATGGTACGCTGGGGCGGACTTGCAAAACAAGTGGGCGCGACCGCTGATTGATGGCATGCTGAATATAGGCGTAGTCGGCCTCGGTTGGTGGGGCCGCACCATTGTTCAAACGCTGCTGGGCAATGCAAAGTTGCGGGTCGTGACGGCCACCGACCTTAATCCGGCTGCGAACAGCTTCACGCGCAAGCACGGCATCGATTTCGCGGCGGACTTCGAGGCGATGCTGGCAAACCGAGAACTGCAAGGCGTTGTGTTGTGCACCCCGCATACGCAGCACTGCGGGCAGATCCTGCGCGCGGCAGCGGCGGGCAAGCATGTGTACTGCGAAAAGCCCCTGTCGCTGAATCGTACCGATGCAGCGCGCGCCGTTGCCGCGTGCAATGCCGCCGGCGTCGCGCTCGCGGTCGGGCACGAACGCCGCTTCGAGCCACCGATTCTCGAACTGATGGCACAGCTAAAAAGTGGGGTACTCGGCACGCCGCTGCAGATCGAAGCCAACTTCAGCCAGGACAAGTTTCTCGCGCTGGCGCCGGACAATTGGCGCCTGTCATCGGCCGAGGCGCCGGCCGGCCCGATGACAGCAACTGGCATTCACCTGCTGGATCTTTCCATCGGCGTATTCGGCCCGGCAGAGAGCGCGTTCGCGAGTGTGCGTCAACTGGGAAGCGGCCTGGTGAACGGCGATACGCTCGCAGTACTGCTCACTTTTCACGGTGGTGGCCACGCGCTCATCAGCGCAATCCTCGCCACGCCCTTTGCCGGGCGTTTCGCGATCTACGGCAGCAAGGGCTGGCTGGAAGTGGTCGACCGCACGCATCCGGAGGCGCCTGAAGGCTGGACGGTCACCCGCTGCCTGCGTGGTGAGCGCCCTGTGAGCACCGCGTCCCCGCCAGTTTCCGGGGTGCTGGCCAATCTGGAAGCATTTGCCGACGCGGCTGCTGGTCGCGCTGCCTACCCGGTGCCGCAAGAGCAAATGATTGCCAATATTGCGGCCTTCGAGGCGGTGGTGAAATCCACCCGCTCGGGCCGCGTGGAAAACGTAGAAGGCGACGCATGAAACTGGGCATGTTCATGATGCCGCTGCACCCGCCGGCGCGCAGCCCTTGGGAAACCCTGGCCGAGGACCGCGAGGCCTTCCTGCTGGCCGACCGGCTGGGCTACTGCGAAGGGCTGATCGGCGAGCACATTACCGACCTCGCCGAGAACGTCACCTCGTGCCTGATGTTCCTGGCAAGCATCGCACACCACACTACGAACATGGTGCTGGGCAGCGGCACTGTCAACATGCCCAACTCTCACCCCGCGACCATCGCCGCCCAGGTCGCCATGCTCGACCACATGCTTAAAGGCCGATTTATTTTCGGCATCAGCCCCGGCGGCCTGATGTCGGATGCCGAGATGTTCGGCAATTTCGGCAAGGACAGAAACGAAATCTTCCTCGAGTCCATCAACATGGTGCTCGACATCTGGAGCCGCGACGGCCCTTACCAGCTTCAGGGGAAGCATTTTTCCGTTACCACCGAGAAGACGCAAATCCCCGAGATCGGGCAAGGCACCATCATCAAGCCCTACCAGCGGCCGCATCCGCCCATCGTGGTGACTGCACAGTTGCACCGCATTCGCGCGGCGTAACCGAGGCCGCCAAGCGCGGCTGGCAGCCGATCTCTGCCAACTTCCTGCTGCCCGAATGGGTGGCGTCGCACTGGCCGCGCTATGTCGAGGGCCGCAAGGCAGTGGGTGCCGTACCCCATCCCGCCGAATGGCGCGTGGCAAAGTCTATCTTTGTCGCGGACGATGACAAGGTTGCGGCACGCTACGGCCTGACGGCGGAAGGGCCTTACCATTTCTATTTCAAGCAGCTCACCAGGAAGCTCCTGGGTGGTGGTCGCGGCAATCTGTTCAAGCGGGACCAGAGCGAGCCCGACTCGAAGATCACGCCTGACTACGTGACCAATCGCCTGGTGCTCGCGGGCAGTGTTAACAGCGTGGTCGACCAGTTGCTCGCTTTCCGCGAAACCACCGGTGACTTTGGCACGCTCTTGTATGCCTGCCACGACTGGATGGACCCGGCACTGGGGCGGCGCTCCATGCAGATCATGGCCGAGGAAGTGATGCCGCGCGTCAACGCGGCGATCGGCACGGGAGGCTGATTTTCCGAAAAACCTT
>JBCKLP010000304.1:0-2424 GCA_038903735.1 Burkholderiales bacterium
TCCTTCAGGGGCTCGACGAAGCCGCCCGAGTAGCACGCCGAAATCACGATCACCTTCCACTTGATGCCGCTATCGGCAAGCATGCGCGCGAGCAGGGTGGGATTCAATTGCGTCAACGCCAGCGGCGGCATTTCGAAGGTAAGTTCATGGTTCGCCGAGCCATGCGTTGAGAGGAACAGGAACACGATGTCTTCCTCGGTATTGATGGTCTCACCAAGGTAATCGAGCGAGGCGCGCATATTCGTTACCGTGGCGAGCGGCAGGCGTGTCAGCGTGGAGCTGTGATTGGCAAGCGCGAGGGAACGCCCCGCCGTGTCAAAGCGCTCATCCATCAGGCGGCGCACGCTGCCAAGCTCACTGATGAAGGTCTCCTGGTAAGCATAGGGCGCCACACCGAGAAAATACAAATCGTCAATGCCGGGGCGTTCCGCTTCGATGCCAAGCAACTGCTGCTCAAGCAAGCTGCCCTGCAGATGGAAAAGATCTTCGCGGATCAGCCCCTCGGCTGCCGGTTGCGCTGGCTGGCGCGTGCTGCTCCAGAGCTCGCTGCGCGGAAAACCAAAGGCGAAAAATGCCAGCATCAGCAGAAAGAAGAGGGCCGCGCCGAGCGAACGCCAGGATTGCCAGCCAGACACCACCCGCTGCACCCGCATTATGACCAGCAGCGCCCAGAGCAGAAACAGCTGGTTGACGAAGGGTGCATAGCCGGCCAGCAGCTCCCATTGCGTCAGGTGATTGATCAATACCGCAGCGATTTCGAACAGCGGGTCGGTGGACACCAGCAGCACGGCAAAAGTCATGGCATAGGCGGAATTGCGCAGGCTGGCGGCAGCGAGCATGCAGAACAAGAGCACGATGGGTATCTGCGCCAGACCCACGGTGAGCGCGCCGGAATTGATCGCACCGGGGAATCCTTCGCGCGCCATGCCGCCCAGCAGCCACAGCACAAAACTTGCCGTCACCATCACTGCGTAATGCGTGCCGGAGACGCGCAAATCCGTGGCGCGCACCGGCATGAACAGGGCGAGCCGGGTGCCGGCTGCAAGATTCGCGGAAAAATCGTCCCACATGCCGGCCGCCATCAGCGGCCCGGCACGGCGCCCAGCGCCTGCAATACATTGGTGTAGCGCGCCGCGCGGATGCGCGCGCCGATGTCGCCGCCTTCAGAAGCAAGGGCCGCTGCATCGATGCGCCGCGCCGCCACGAGCGCGGTGCACACCGCGTGGCGCGGCAAATACGGTATATCTGCCCAGTGCCGCGCGGCATAGGTTTCCGCCTCGGCCACATCCATGAGTTGTTGCAGCCGCTGCGGGCGGCGAAAGGCGTCGCCGGCCTCCAGCAGGCCGAGCAGCTCGCCCGGCGAAAGTAGCTCCGCGCGCGCGGCAGTGCTCGCCTGACGCGCGGCCAGCAGCGCCAGATCGCTGCATTCCACGGGCACCCGCAAGGCCTCGCAAAGAGCATTCAGCCCTGCCAGCGGGTCGCGCGCCGCGCGCGTCAGCAGGGCAAAGCGCGGCGCCAGGCCATGCTGCTCACGCGCGGCGAACTGCAGCGCCCAGGCCAGCGAATCGCTGGTCGCGTTGCCCGGCCGCCCGTTGGCAGCTTCAATACCCAGCATCGGCCAGGCGCGCGCCAGCAGGCCGCACTGCGCCAGCTCGGCCAGCATGCGCCAGGGGTCTTTCTCCATCAGTCCGCGCGAAAGCTCCTGCCACACGCGCTCGGCAACCAGCGCATCAGCTTCACCTTCCGCCACCATGGCACGCATCAGTTCGGCTGTTTGCGCTGCGATGGCGAAACCGAAACGCGCGGCAAAGCGCGCCACGCGCAGGATACGCACCGGGTCTTCGGCAAATGCGGGACTGACATGCCGCAAGATACCGGCGCGCAGGTCACTCTCGCCACCGTAAGGATCAATCAGCAGGCCATTCTCATCACGCGCCATAGCATTGATGGTGAGATCGCGGCGCGCAAGATCCTCCTCCAGCGTCACCTCGGGCGCGGCATGCACAGCAAAACCGCGGTAGCCGCGCGCTGTCTTGCGTTCGGTGCGCGCCAGCGCATATTCCTCGTGGCTTTGTGGATGCAGGAACACCGGAAAATCGCGCCCCACCGGCAGGTAGCCCGCGGCACCCATAGCCTCGGGGGTGGCGCCAACCACCACCCAGTCGCGATCAGTGACAGGCAGGCCCAGCAGCGCATCGCGCACCGATCCGCCCACCGAATAGACACGCAGGGTGTTCACGCCGGGACGGCGGCGCGAGTGCCGCTCAACGAGCCGCCCGGCCGCGGTACTCGTCGTAGCGCGCACGCACGCCGCGGCGCGCCAGCCAGCCAGTGGCGGTGGCCTCCAGCGAGGCCGGCTGAATGCCAAAAGGAAATTCACAGTTACAAACGCTGGGTACCTGCATTGAGCGCAGATTGTCCCTG
>JBCKLP010000305.1:0-2423 GCA_038903735.1 Burkholderiales bacterium
GCCGTCTCGAAGACCGCCGTTACATCACCGGCACTGCTTCCTATACCGGCGACCGCAACATTCCCGGGCAGCTGCATGCCTGTTTTTTGCGTTCCGACCGCCCGCATGCGCAGATCGTGTCGATAGACACTGCGGCGGCCAAGGCAATGAAGGGCGTGCACGCCATTCTCACTGGCGCCGACATCCAGGCCGCGGGCTTCAAGCCGCAGCCGGTGAATTCCATCGCCGGCAAGAGCCGCGATGGCACCGACCTGGTGAAGACCGTGCGCATGGCGCTGCCGCTGGACCGGGTGCGCTTTGTCGGTGAGGCGGTGGCCTGTGTGGTCGCGGATACTCCGGCCATCGCGCAGGACGCAGTCGAGCAGATCGCCATTGAGTATCGCGAATTGCCGCACGTCACCGCGGCGCTGGATGCCATGAAAAGCGGGGCGCCGCTGTTGCACGACAACGCGCCGGGCAACCAGGTGCTGGATTTCGGCACTGGCAGCGACGAAGCCAGGGTCGATGAGGCGATCCGCGCTGCCAAACACGTGGTGAAACTGTCGCTCTACAACAACCGCGTGGTCGCCAATCCCATGGAGACGCGCACTTGCATCGCGCACCATGATGCGGGCAAGGATCACACCACCTTCTACTCGGTATCGCAGGGCGTCAACGGCCTGCGTGCCAGCCTGTGCGCCGTGCTCGGCTTGACCGATGACAAGCTGCATGTCGAATCCTACGACGTGGGTGGGGCCTTCGGCGTGCGCTCGCAGATCTACCCCGAGTACCCGGTGCTGGTGCTGGCCTCGAAGCAACTGGGCCGGCCGGTGAAATGGGTGGCCAGCCGTTCCGAGGGGTTCCTGTCGGATGAGCAGGGCCGCGACGTGGTGAGCAGCGGCGAGCTCGCGCTGGATGAGAATGGCAAGTTCCTGGCGATGCGGTTTTCCTTCATCACCAATCTGGGGGCCTACACCACCACCAGCGGCGCTTTCATCAATTTCCGCGCCACCGCGCCCATGACCGGTTTGTACGATGTGCCGCTTGCCTACGGGCGCAACCAGATGTTCGTCAGCAACACCGTGCCCATGGCCGCCTACCGCGGCGCCGGCAGGCCCATCATGTCCTCGATGCTCGAGCGCCTGGTGGGACAAGCGGCGCGCGAGCTAAAAATTGATCCGGCCGATTTGCGCCGCCGCAACATGATTCCGAAGGACAAGTTTCCCTACAAGCTGGTGAACGGCAGTGTCTACGACTCGGGCAATCCCATCGGCGTGCTGGCCGATGCGGTCAAAGCCGCCAACTGGAGCGATGCCAAGGCCTGGGCGGCGCGCAAGGCGGAGGCCAAAGCGCGCGGCAAGCTGCTCGGTCGCGGCATGGCAAGCTGCATCGAATCGACCGCGGGCTCCTCGGTCGATGAAATAGAGCTGCGCTTCAACCCGGATGGCAAGATCACTATATATTGCAACACCAAATCCACCGGGCAGGGTCACGAAACCGCGTTCGCGCAGGTGGCCTCCGAGGCACTCGGCGTGGCGCTGGAGAGCATTCATGTGATCGAAGGCGACCCCAATGTCAAGGTGCAGGGCGGCGGTTCCGGCGGCTCGCGCTCCATGCAATTCGGCGGCAGTGCTGTGCTGATTGGTTCGCGCGAAGTGATCAGCAAGGCGACGGCGCTGGCGGCCAAGGATCTGGAAGCAGCGCCGGCCGATATCGAATTCGATCACGGGGTGTTCCGCATCAAGGGCACCGACCGCAGCGTCACCCTGCAGGCGCTGATCCAGAAAAACCCCGGCGCGCTGGATTCGAAAGTGCAGGGCAAGCATGATCCGACCTGGCCCAATGGCTGCCATATTGCCGAGGTTGAGGTGGACGAGACCACCGGCGAGGTCGAGATGCTCTCCTACATCGCTTGCGATGACGCCGGCAATATCGTCAATCACCAGCTGGTCGAAGGCCAGATGCACGGCGGCCTCGCGCAGGGTTGCGGGCAGGTGCTGGGCGAGCATGCGATCTACGATCCGCAAAGCGGCCAGTTGCAATCAGGTAGCTTCATGGATTACTTCATGCCGCGCGCCGGGTTTCTGGGCAAAATCACCCTGCTCGATCATCCGGTGCCCACACCGACCAATCCGCTGGGTGCGAAAGGCGTGGGTGAGGCCGGTGTCACCGGCTCCCTGCCGACCATGATGAACGCCATCCTCGATGCGCTGGAACCCGCCGGTGTGACCCACCTCGACATGCCCTGCACGCCCTCCCGCGTATGGCATGCATTGCAGGCGGCCAAGGCGGGAAAACCGGCAGCGATGGCGGTTGCGCAAAACTGAGAATTTTCTTTGTTCGTGCCAGGTTTTCCCTCATCCCAACCCTTCTCCCGGTGGGAGAAGGGCTTTGCATCCCTCTCTCGTCGGCGACCGAAGGAAGTCCCGTGGGTAAGAAGGGCC
>JBCKLP010000306.1:0-2407 GCA_038903735.1 Burkholderiales bacterium
TGCTGGTGGAATGGCCGGAGGGGGAGAAAGCCCCCACCAAGTACTGGCTGTCGAACCTGTCGGCGTCCATCTCGATGACCAAGCTCATCGACACGGTCAAAATGCGCTGGCGCATCGAACGCGACTACCAGGAACTCAAGCAGGAGTTCGGTCTGAGTCACTACGAGGGGCGCGGCTGGCGCGGCTTTCATCATCACGTCACCCTCACGATTGCAGCGTATGCGTTCCTGATGGCTGAACGACGCCTCAATCCATCCGGTAAAAATAACACCGTACTTCGCAAAATGCCTGCCTTACCCAAAGGTTTCCGCCCGCCAGGTGCCGCTACGCGCCAATCGCCACGTGCCCGACTCGATCCCCACGTGCGCCTAGCGATCGCGCGCGCACTCGCCGTACGCCTGCCTCATTGCCCGTGCTGCGGGCGACGTAATCGATGAGCACTATGAGCATAACTTTATTGACGCAGTAAGACTAGGAGAGTGCCGTGAATAGAATTCTCAGACCGCTGATCCTTTGCGCCGGGCTATTGTGGGCCGCGCAGGCCGCCTCGCAGGCCTTCCCGGTGAAGCCGGTGAGAATGGTGGTGCCGTTCCCGCCGGGCGGCTCTTCGGACGCGGTGGCGCGCATTCTTGCCGAGCGCCTGAGCGGCGAGTGGAAGCAGCCCATGATCGTCGAGAACCGGCCGGGCGCGGGCACCACCATCGCGTCGGCGTTCGTCGCCGGCTCGCCTCCCGACGGCCACACCCTGTACCTGCAGGGCGTCAGCACCTATGCGAGCACGGGCAGCCTGTACAAGAACCTGAGCTTCGATCCGATCAATGGCTTCACTGCCGTGGCCAACGTGACCACTTCGCCCTTCATCCTGGTGGTGAACCCGTCGGTGAAGGCCAACACCGCCCGGGACCTGATCGAGATCGCGCGCGCCAGGCCGGGCGCGCTGACCTACGGCTCCTCGGGCAGCGGCGGCACGCCGCACCTGTTTGCCGAAGTGCTGGCGCGCGGCACCGGCACGCAATTCCTGCACGTGCCCTACAAGGGCTTGGGGCCGGCGGTGACGGCGCTCATGGCCGGGGAGATCAATTTCCTGATCGCCGACGTGACGGTGATGCCGCAGGTGAAGGCGGGCAAGGTGCGCGCCTTGGCGGTGACCACGCCCAGGCAGACCGCGGTCGTTCCGGGCGTACCGACGCTGGCCGAGTCGGGCATTCCGGGCATGGTCCTGCCCAGCTCCATCGCGGTGCTCGGGCCCGCCGGCATGCCGCGCGACCTGGTGGGCACCATCAATGCGGACATCAACCGGGCGCTCGCCAACGAAAGCGTGCGCCAGAGGCTGTTCGCGCTCGGCTTCGAGCCCGCCGGCAGCACCCCGGAGGAGCTGGCGGCCATGCTGGCCGCCGAGGTGCAACGGCTCACGCCCATCATCCGCGACTCCAACATCAAGCTGGATTGAGCGCTATGAATGAAGCGAAGCAAAGGATCGCTGGAGAAATCCGGCGAATGGGCCCGGTGTTCAACGAAGAGGTGCTGAAGGCAAGCTACGCGCTCTACAAGCCGCTGCAGGAGCGCGCGCCGAAAGACGGCGTCGAGGTTCACAGGGACCTGGCCTATGGCTCCGACGCGCGCCACCGACTCGACGTTTTCGTGCCCGCGCAGCGGCCGCAGCAGCCCGCGCCGGTGGTTGCCTATTTCCACGGTGGGGGCTACATCGCCGGGACGCGCAGCCCGGTGCCGGGCCTGATCTACGACAACGTGCCGACCTTCTTCGCACGCCACCGCATGATCGGCGTCAATGCGACCTATCGCCTGGCGCCCGCGCATCAGTGGCCGAGCGGGGGCGAGGACGTCGGCAGGGTGGTGCAATGGCTCGCGGAGAACGCCGGCCGCTACGGTGGCGATCCGCAGCGCATTTTCGTGATGGGCCAATCGGCGGGCGCCACGCATGCCGCGACCTGGACGTTCATCGAGAAGATCCACGGCCCGAAGGGGCCGCGCATTGCCGGCGCCATCCTGCTGTCGGGTGTGTACGCGGCGCTCCATCCCGAATACAGCTCGGAGACGCCGCGGGAGAACCAGTTCGCCTACTACGGCAAGGACGTAAGCCAGTGGGGCGACATGGCGCCGTTCGGCCACGTGAGGCCGGGACACCCGCCGGTGTTCATCGTTTCGTCGGAATACGAGCCCTACTTCTTCGTCTGGCCGTCGCTCGCGCTCGCCAACGCGCTGCTGAAATGCGACCGCAAGCTGCCGCGCTTCAGGTACCTTCCGGACAACAACCACGTGTCGTCGGCCATGCAGATCAACTCCAAAATCGACACGCTCGGCCCCGACCTGCTCGACTTCGTAAATAGTGCTTGACTCAAAACCTCGCAAAGCCAGTATTGGTGGGTGTTTCAAAGCATTTTGCGGA
>JBCKLP010000307.1:0-2383 GCA_038903735.1 Burkholderiales bacterium
AGAAGGCCTAGCCTCTCCCTCGGGAATGTTCCCGATGTTCACAAGGAGAGCGAGATGACTCAGTTGCGCAAACAAATGGAAGAGGCGATGTTATTGCGTGGGTTTTCCCCGCGTACGCGCGAGACCTACGTGGCCTGCGTACGGGCCTTGGCCAAACACTACAGGCAGCCACCGGACGTACTCGATGGGCCCAAGCTCCAAGCCTACCTGCTGCACCTGATCACCAACAAGAAGCTTGCCTACGCCAGCGTCAATCAGGCTTCCTGCGCGTTTCGGTTTCTGTTTGGCACGGTGCTGCGCAAACCCGAGATGCGGCTGGACATCCCCATGGCCAAAGTGCCCAAGCGCTTGCCGCAGATTCTCACGCGAGGGGAGGTCTCGCGCCTGATCGAATCCTCGGCAACCCTGCGCGGACGAACGTTGCTCGCCACGACCTACGCGACGGGGCTGCGATTATCCGAGGTATGCGCGTTGAAGCTTTCAGACATCGAAAGCGCCCCGGAGCGCATGTGCATCAAGGTGTGCCAAGGCAAGGGCGCTCAGGACCGGTACGCCCCGAAGGAAGTCCTCTTGGGGGACACGCTGCTCTCGGCGCGCTTGCTTGAGATGCTGCGCCGCTACTGGTGCGATCGGCGGCCACGCACCTGGCTCTTTACCAACCCCTCGGGCAACGCGCCCATCGGCGTCAACACCGTGCAACGCATCTACTGCGCCGCGCGCGACTCAGCCGGCATCGCGCGCGAGGGCGGCATCCACAGCTTGCGTCACGCGTTCGCCACCCACCTGATCGAAGCCGGCGTGGACCTGCCCAAGGTGCAGCAACTCCTCGGTCACGGCCATATCAGCACCACCATGCGCTACGTGCATCTGGCGCGCGCTCATGTGACTGGCACGACTTCTCCGCTGGACCTGCTCGACCTGCCCACGCGCTGAGCGCACCGGCATGGGTCACAAAGCCCCCAGGGTGGGCCTGGCTGAGGTACTGCGCAGTTTCGGTCCGGCCTATCTCGCCACGCACACGCTGAGCCCCGGCGCGGCGAAGGCGTGGCGCGCCATTTGCGCCTGTCGCACCGCCGTTCTGGGCGGGTACGTGGAGGGCTGCGACCGGTGCGGGACGATGCGCCAGATCTATCACTCTTGCCGTAATCGGCATTGTCCGCGGTGCCAGACCCGGGCCAAGGAGGCGTGGCTGGCGGCGCGCCGGCGTGAACTGTTGCCGGTGCCCTACTTTCGCCCCGAAGGAAGTCCCCTTGGGGGACACGTGGTGTTCACTCTGCCGCATGCCCTGAACGGCCTCATCGCCCGACACCCTCGGGCGCTCTATGCGTGCTTGTTCGGTGCGGTCTCGAACACGCTCTCCGAGTTCGCGGCAAACCCGCGCTGGTTGGGCGGGGAGCCGGCGTTTACGCTGGTGCTGCATACATGGAAGCAGGATCTCGGCCGCCACGTGCATGTGCATGCCTTGGTGGCCGGAGGCGCGCTCACAGCAGCGGGGGAGTGGATCTGCCCGAAGCCCGGGTTCCTCTTTCCGGTGAAGGCGCTCTCGGCGGTGTATCGCGGCAAGTTCATCGCCGCGCTCGATGCAGAGCGCACGAACCCACGGCTGCGCGAGGACCCTGCGCTGACCGACACTGCTTGGCGTGAGTTGAAGCGCAAGTTGTATGTCCATGACTGGGTGGTGTATGCCAAGCAGCCCCTCGGCGGTCCGGCCCAAGTGCTCGAGTATCTGGGCCGCTACACCCACCGGGTGGCGATCTCCAACGAGCGCATCGTCGCGATCGACGAGGCCGAGGTCGCCTTTCGCGTCAGAGTCAATGGCGAGGGTGGCGGCAAAAAGCGCACGTTGCGCTTGGCCGGCACCGAGTTCATAGCGCGCTTTATGCAGCACGTTCTGCCGCGCGGCTTCAAGCGCATCCGCCACTATGGCCTGCTCGGGGCCGCGCACAAGAGCGCTCACCTGGCGGCGGCCCGCACCGCCCTGGATGCGCCCCAGCCGCAGCCCGCGGTGATCGAATCGGTGGCCGCATTCATGCAGCGCGTGGCCAAGATCGAGTGGGCCGCCTGCCCCCACTGCCGCTTGGGACAGTTCAATCTCGTCCAGGCGATCGCGCCTCAGCCACGATGCCAACCCCCGCGTGGTCCGCCTTGATGTTTAGCGCACGTTTGCCCCTTTGCTTCATTCTCCGTAGTGACGCACGCGCCCGCTACGATGGCGCTCGTCCGTGCCCACCCAAACGCGAGCCGGCACACGCCCGTGCGCGAGCGCAACGCACATTCAAAATCGATTCGTGCCTCGTTTCTCGATCCGGCGGCATCAGACCAAGCCACCTTGTCTACGCCCGCCGATTGACATCCCGCCTCTACACCTTACAATCCCCATAGT
>JBCKLP010000308.1:0-2382 GCA_038903735.1 Burkholderiales bacterium
CCAGGCTGTGTCCCGCGAGAACGATCCTGTGATGGCCGCGTCCTTCCAGCCAGTTCAACGCCGCGTGAAAATCGCGCGCGCTGTCCTCGATTCTCTCGTAGGCCGCGCCCATCCAGCGCCGGTCGAGCGGATTCATCGTGACCCAGTCATGGCCCCGGTTATCCAGCACGGCAACGCCAAATCCGCGCTCAGCCAGCAGCTTGCCGACGATCCACAGCGGTGTATTGCAGAAACTGTTGGCCACGCCGTGCGTGCAGACAAACACGACGTCGCCGGCGTCTCGCGGCGCGAAGTACGCCATGTTCAGGAGCACGTCGTCGTCGGTTCTTATCGTGTGAATCTCCACTGTTCCTGTCCTTCCCGCGGTGCCCGCGCTTTGTCCCCGGTCGACCATCAATCGGCCTGAATCTTCGCCTTGCGCGCCGCCCGCTCAATCAGCGCGGATGTTGGCCTCGCTCGCGGTCGCGGCGCTGGCGCGCCGCGAACTCCTCGGGCGAGCCCGTGACCATCTCGGCTCCGATGGCAGTGAGCGTGGCGGCCGCTTCCGCGGTCTGCATGATGCGGACGATCTCGCGGTTCAGGCGCGTGACGATCTCGCGCGGCGTCCCGGCCCGCGAGTAGAAGCCGAACAGGGAGTCCATATCCACGTCCGTCCCCGCTTCGGCCATGGTCGGTGTGTCGGGGAAGAACGCCGAGCGCGTCGGGCGCGCCACCGCGAGCAGGCGCAGCCGGTTGGCCTTGATATGCGGGACCGCCACCCCGGGGTCGAACGTGAAATCGAGTTGGCCGCCGAGCAGGGCGGTGATCGCCTCCGCCGAGCCCTTGTATGGCACGTGGGTGGCCTGGATTTTCGCGTCGCGCAACATCAATTCGGTGGCGATGTGCATTCCGCTGCCGGCGCCCGCAGAGCCGAAGTTGAGCTTGCCGGGATTGGCCCGAACGAGCGCGATCAACTCGGCGAGATTGCGAGCCGGCGAGTCCTGGCGCACCACCAGAATGATAGATGTGCGCATCGTCGGGGCGACCGGCTCCAGATCCTTGGCCACATCGATGTTGAGTTTGTACAGGTGCGGGTTGATGGTGAGGCTGGTGCCGGACGAATGGAGCAGGACGTAGCCATCCGGGGCGGACTTGGCCACCATCTCGACGCCGATGTTGCCGGCCCAACCGGGTCTATTTTCGACCAGGACCGGCTGGCCGAGCGCCTCGCCCAGTCGTGGCGCGACGACACGGGCAATCAGGTCGGCAGTAGTGCCGGGGGGAAGGTTGACGACCAGTCGAATCGGTTTAACCGGCCAGGCCTGCGCCGAGGCGAGCGTCGCGAATGTGGATACGAATGCAGCAGTGATCAGACAACGGGCGAGCGAGCGCATTGATTTCTCCATGGATATCGCCGGGAAGTTCTTTCGCCACGCTACGCCTTCGTCCGGCCTGCTCCGGCGCTCGTGAAGTATAGCGAGAAACCGCCGCCCGGCGGACAAAGTTCAGGTTCCGCGCGCGGCGCCGCCAATCCGACCGCCCCTTGCCCAACGTCGGGATGATCAAAGGCACCGGTGCCGTCGGACCCTTGAGCCGAGCAAGGCCGGATGCGCTTCTCCCGGAACCCGCAGGCAGAAGATACAACCGCCCGGATGGTTCCTGGACGCTAGCCTAGCTTCTGGAACTCCATTGGATAGCTATGCATGCGCCGCGCGGCGGAGTCCGTGATGACGACCGTCTCGGCGAAGACGCAGCCGGTCTTGCCATCCATCCAAAGGATAGGAATGTTGACGCCGGCCTCGAATTGACCACCCGTACCAGTCCCAAAGTGAACAGGCCCGACTGACTGCTTAGCGCAATCACAACGACCGATTCACGGCGCTGATGACCTAGCACCTGCCGCAGTGGAAGCGGGTCAGGCGCCTGCTGAACTCGGCGCCGCTGGGGCATGAGGCGTGGGGGTACTAGGTCAGCAGAAGGCGAACGCTAGTGTAGGAATTGGAAAGACCGCCGATGGCGGTCTTTCTCTTTGTGCAGCGGTTTTCCACGCTCTTGGCAACTTCCCTCGCCGGCAACTGCAGGAGTGGGCGCAGGCGGTGGCTTGGGAGAGATTGTTCCCCATGTGGGAACAGAAAGGGCTTTTTCCAAAGCGAATTATTGATCCTTCCCAAAAACAGCTCAACCTCGTCAGAGGCATGTTTTGTTATGAACTATGAATTTCTTAATAAATTGGGCTGTGCATAATTCAGTGGATCTGCAATACGACAGTTGAGCGCTTGCTGCGGACAGGAGCCGGTAGTAGTCCGGCTGCCAACCCGACCCCCACGGGAATTCCCAATCGCCTGAAACGCACCGTTTCGCAGGAGATGTTTCACGTGAAACAACATGGCGGGTAAATGAGGT
>JBCKLP010000309.1:0-2374 GCA_038903735.1 Burkholderiales bacterium
CTCTCCGATCATCCACCGGCCGCGTCTGAATTGGCCCAACGGCGAGCGCCTTGCGCTGTGGGTGATTCCGAATATCGAGTTCTTTTCACTCGAGGACCGCGTGCCCGCCGGCTCCGGCGGCACCGGCTCCGCGCCGCCGGACGTTCCCACCTGGGCCGCACGTGACTACGGAAATCGCGTCGGCGTATTCCGCCTGATGAAAGTGATCGACCGCTACGGCATCCGTGCGACGGTGGCGCTGAACAGCAATCTGTGTGCGCAGCATCCCGAGATTATCGAAGAAGGCCAAAAGCGCAAGTGGGAGTGGATGGGGCATAACGAAACCAACACCAAGCGCCTCAACGTGGTCCCGCCCGAAGAGGAGCGACGCATCATTCACGATTCGCTTGCCACGATAGAGCAGGCGACCGGGAAACGGCCGGCTGGCTGGCTCGGCTCCGGCCTGCAGGAAACCTGGAACACGCTCGACCTGCTGGCAGCCGAGGGTGGCAAGTACGTGTGCGACTGGACCAATGACGACCAGCCCTACCTGATGAACCTCGAGGGTGGACGACAACTGGTATCGGTACCCTACAGCATAGAGCTCAACGACAAGCCGGCTTTCGAGAAACACTCCCGCACGGCAGACGAGTTCGGGGATATGATCCGCCGGCAGTTCGACGTGCTCTACGAGGAAGGCGCGGAGTCCGGTCGCGTGATGGCGATCGCCCTGCACCCCTACCTGACCGGTATGCCGCATCGAATCGGCGCGCTGGACGCTGCGCTAGAATACATCTGCCGCCACGATGGCGTATGGCGCGCAACGGGTGCAGAAATCGCCAGCCATTTTCTGGCACAGACTGCAGCGCGCTAAAACAATTTAGAGGAGAAGACCATGCAACTGATCAGGAACTTGTCGAGATTTTGGGCTGGAACCCTTTAATCCCGATCATGTACGCTTGGCGCGCGCGAATAGGCATTGTCAAACCGACGCATCGGGGGAAGGGATTCGCGCTCTGGTACAAGACTGCGCCTGAGGGCGTGGAGATCATTCCCACATTCGTCGGCTTCCGCACGAGCGACCGGCAGAGCTTCGAGGCCGGGTTCGAGCGCGCGGAGCGGCTCGCCGAGGATCTGAAGGCCGCGGGCTGCGACATTGTCGTGGTGAGCGGCACGCCGCCGGTGCTGCTCAAGGGCCTTGATTACGAGCGCGAATGGCGCGATCGCCTGGCGCAGAAAATCGGCATCCCGGTGATCTCGCAGATGGAGCCTCATGCGCTTGCCCTAGTGGCGATGGGGATCAAACGGGTCGCGATCGCAACGTACTATGGTGATGAACTGAACCAGGCAATCATAAACTACTTCCGCCGTTTCGACATCGACGGCGTGGTACTCGGCGGATTTCAGCATGCGGACGGGCAGGGGCAGGCGCTGTACACGACCTCGCTCAAGGCGCTCGACGACGTGTCCTGGATCGAGGTCTATCGATACTGCAGTCGCGGCTTCCGAAGCCTCGCGCACCCGGCCGACGGCCTATACATCAATGGTGGCGGCTGGGACGCGACGCCGGCGGTCGCGCCGCTCGAAGCCGACCTGCAGACCAAGGTGGTGTTTGCCCAGGCCGCCGAGATCTGGCTTCTGTACCGCACGCTCGGCATCGACATATCCATCCCCTACTTGGGCGCTCTGCTCCACGGTGCCCGCTGAAATAATCATTGTTACGGGCGCAGCACAGGGCATCGGCCGCGCCGTTGCCGTACGCCTCGCGGCCAGCGGCGCACGAGTGGCGGCATGGGACATCGATGCCGAAGGCGGCGAAGAGACGGTCCGGCGCTGCGGCGAGGCGGGCGCCGAGAGCGGCTTCTGGCGGGTCGACGTGGCAGACACCGCCCAAGTCGAGGCGGCGGCCGCGGACGTGAAGCGGCGCTGGGGCGTGCCGCACGGCCTCGTCAACAACGCCGGGATCTTTCCGAGGGCCACCGCGCTCGAGATGGACCTCGCGCAGTGGGAGCACGTGCTGCGCGTCAACCTTACCGGCACCTTCCTCTGCGCCCGCGCGGTCGGGCGCTCGATGATCGAGGCGCGCCGCGGCGCGATCGTTAATACCGCTTCAGGCCGGGCGCTCGCCGGCGCCGCGCGCGGCACACATTACGCTGCGTCGAAGGCCGGGATCATCGCGCTCACCAAGTCGCTGGCGGTGGAATGGGCCCCGCACGTGCGCGTAAACTGCGTCATCCCGGGGATCAGCGACACCGCCCAGCCGCGGGTCGACCTGACGGAAGAGCAGCTCTACGGCATGGCGGCAGGCATTCCGCTCGGGCGCATCGGACGGCCCGAGGACACCGCCGCAGTGGTGGCGTTCCTTCTCGGCCCCGACTCCGCCTACATGACCGGG
>JBCKLP010000310.1:0-2361 GCA_038903735.1 Burkholderiales bacterium
TCCCGCGGGCTTGCCAGAATCGCCTGCGCTGCGTTGCGCACGATGTTCAATACCGACTGGATGAGCTGCTCGCGATCGCCATGCAGATCGGGAAGGCTAACGTCGTACTCACGCGCAATCCGAATGCCCTGCGGAAACTCCGCCATGATCAAGGTACGCACCCGCTCGCAGACCTCGTGGATGTTGACTTTGGCAAATTGTGGTGGCCGGTTGGGCGTCAGCAAACGATCCATCAGGGTTTGCAGGCGGTCCGCCTCCTGGATGATGATCTGGGTGTATTCCCGCAATTCGGGCCGCTCCAGTTCCCGTTCCAGCAATTGGGCGGATCCACGCAATCCACCCAGCGGATTCTTGATCTCGTGCGCCAAATTGCGGATCAGCGAACGATTGGCTTCCGCCTGGGCTACGCGTTGTGCCTCACGCTCGATTCGCAGTTGCTGATCAATGTGGCGCAACTCGATCAGTATCTCCGCGTCTGCCGATTCCACCGGAGTGACAATGCAATTCAGGTGCTGCTGTTCCTGACCCGGACGGCCGATCACCAGATCCTGGTCGACAAATCCGCGCGCCTCGGCCGAAGTCTGATCAAGCATGGACTGCAAGGCCGTGCCTACTGAAATAATCTCGCCGATGGGATGGCCCAGTACATTGCGGGCACTGACGGCAAGCATATTCTCGGCACTGGGATTCATGTACAGGACCCGCTGCTTGCGGTCGAGAAGAATCACTGCTGTCGCCAACAGGTCGAGACCGCCAAAATTAGCCGGCTGCTTTGCCGCTGCGCGCGGTTTCCGGGGGGATTTCAAGCACCAGCTCCCGGCCTGCCAGGAATCATTATCCGCACCGGCGATGCCGGTCCTGTCGTGGCCAGACCTACCGAATACTGCCCATTTCCCGGCGCAACTGCTCGACGTTCTTTTCGTGCTGCGCAACTGTTTCGGTGAAGGGCTTGAGCCGGTCCAGCACTCGCTGATAGTTTTTTTCGTCGCCATTGCGGATAGCCTGCTGCTCCGCCAGTTTCTGGCGAGCACCGGCGAGACGCTTCTGCTCGTCCTCGAGTTCTTCCTGAAGGATCTTGCGGCGATCGTTGGCCCTGCTGGCGGTTGTCGGCGCGGATACGGGCGGCGCACTCTTGGCTTTGGCAGGATTGTTCACGGCAGGCGGCACGGGTCGGTCTGCGGGGACCACGGACACTTCCCGGCTGACCACCGTGCATTTTTTGTTGAGGGTCTCTTCCTTGATATTGGTGTAGGTGCTGCGTCCGGTCGCGTCGACACAACGATAGGTCGACGCTTGCGCCACAGCAGCAGCGATAACCATGTACAACACCGTGGCAATGAGCAGTCGGGTCATGACTCAGGTATCTCGGAAGGAACCTTAAGTCTAGGCCATATGGGCCTTGATTACAAATAATAAAGGGACAGTGCAAAATGCCCTGTCCCGTTCCCGACAAGACCGGGCTAAAGGCTATTAATTTCGTAAAACAGCCCTTTACGATGAATAGTACATATCGAATTCGAGCGGATGGGTGGTCATGCGGAAGCGCGTGACTTCCTCCATCTTCAAGCCGATATAGGCGTCAATCATTGAATCGGAGAACACGCCACCCTTGGTCAGGAAGCCACGGCCCTTGTCCAGATGCTCCAAAGCCATGTCCAGCGAGGAACAGACATTGGGCACTTTCTTCGCTTGTGACGGCGGCAAGTCATACAGATTCTTGTCAATCGGATCACCAGGGTGAATCTTGTTCTGCACACCATCCAAGCCCGCCATCAGCATGGCAGCAAACGCCAGATACGGATTCGCAGTCGGATCCGGGAAGCGCACTTCGACGCGCCGGCCCTTGGGGTTCGAAACATAGGGGATACGGCAGGCTGCTGAGCGATTGCGTGCTGAATACGCCAGGTTGATGGGGGCCTCGAATCCCGGAACCAATCGCTTGTAGGAATTGGTGCCCGGATTGGTAATGGCATTCAACGCCTTGGCATGCTTGATGATGCCGCCGATGTAGAACAGCGCGAAATCGGAGAGCCCCGCGTAACCGTTTCCGGCAAACAGGTTCTTGCCATCCTTCCAGACGGACTGATGCACATGCATTCCGGAGCCGTTGTCGCCCACTACGGGTTTAGGCATGAAGGTCGCCGTTTTGCCGTAGGAATGTGCCACGTTCCAGACCGTGTATTTCAGAATCTGGTTCCAGTCGGCGCGTTTCACCAGGCTGTTGAACAGGGTGCCAATCTCACATTGCCCCGGTGCCGCGACTTCGTGATGATGCACCTCGACTTCAACGCCCTGCTGCTCAAGCGCCAGACACATCGCATTACGAATATCCTGCAGCGAATCCACTGGCGCAACCGGGAA
>JBCKLP010000311.1:0-2356 GCA_038903735.1 Burkholderiales bacterium
CGCCACCCCCTTCCGCCAGAACTCGTCGGCGTTCCGGTCGACGAGGTCATGACGCGCTATACCGGACGTTTCCGCGACAAGAAACCCGACTGGGCCGCCTTCGAGGACGCAAAAATAGAGGGTTTCAAGCGCGCACAGCACCGTTTCATCGGCGCCGGCGGCTCGGGCAAGTACAACGACCCTTCGGTCATCCCGGCGCGCGGTTTCACGCTGTCAATCATGTACGTCGAACCCGGCCAGGGCAATGCCGCGCACACGCACGAGGTCGAGGAGGTGTTTTTCGTGCTCGACGGCCTGCTCACGGTGTTTGTCGAGGACGAGCAGGGCAACCGCCGCGAAACGCGGCTCTCGAAGTGGGAGTGCGTCGCCTGCCCGCCCGGCGTCATCCACGGTTACATCAATGACAGCCTCGAGCCGGTGTATTTCCAGGTCATGCTCGGTCGCGCCACGCCCGAGACTATGGGGTATGCCGACGAAAAGCTTTATGCCCAGCGCGACGGGCACTTGTCCGCCAGCGAAAAAGTGGCTGCCAGGTAGTGCAAAACCGGACTTAATAGGTAAGCTTGCGCAGCCATGAGCCGCAAGCCTGCCGCACCGTCCCGTCACCCAATCCGCAGTGCCGCCGTCCCGGCGGGGGCGGCCGCCGTTCATCTGGAGTCCAGTTTCGCCGCTTCCGGCGGCGCCGTGCTGCTGTTCAGTCCTGCCCTCATGAGCGCGCACGCGCTGCGGCGCTGAGACATTCCACCTGCCGCTGCAGCGGCGCGGGAACCGGCCGTGCACCCGACAGCACATCGCGCGTCCAGCGCGCCGTGGCCTGCGCATCCAGGGTTTCGGGCAACCCCGCGGTTGCCGTTTCTGACGTTCCCTGCGGCGCCAGTTCGCTCGCTTCGCCACGAAAAAACAGCTGCAGCGCAGGCATGCGTTTCGGACTGGCATAGGGCTCGCCTTCGCTACCACGCAACAGCACCGCCGGCGCGCCTGCCGCGGCGAAAAACTCGCCCATGCGGCGGACATAGTCAGGGTGGGTGACCGGCACCACGCGCAGGGCATGGCCGCCGAAGGGATCGAGCAGTTTCGCCACAGTGTGCGCGGAACTGCGCACACCGATGCGGGAACGGCTGTTCATCAGCCTCGCCAGGCCTGGCATCAATGCTTCCAGCGGCAGATAAGCCAGGCGATCGCTTCGCAGACGGGCCGCAGCCTTATCAGCCCGGGCGCACAGCGGTATTTGCAACGCCTCAAGAATGGCGGCCGTGGTCACGCGGCCATAGCTGTCGGCGATGCCGTGAATCAGCACCGGAACACCCTCCCGCGCCAGCAGCAGCGCCAGTAGCGGCGTCATGTTGGGCAGGCGGCGGGCGCCATTGTAGCTGGGCAGGATCACCGGCAACGGACCCGGTGGCGGCGTTATTTTGTCCATGCGCGCCATCGCTGCGCGGCAGAAGCCGAGCAGTTCCGCCAGGGATTCACCCTTGATGCGGTAAGCGATCCAGATTGCTCCGAGCTCCAGATCGGGCACTTCGCCATCCAGCATGGCGCCGAACAGGCGCTCCGCATCGGCTTCGGAAAGGTCGCGCGCGCCGTGCGCGCCGCGGCCGATTTCCTTGATGATTGCGGTCCAGTCAGCAACCTTGCCGCCTGAGCTGCTGCTCACGTCCACACCACCTGGAACAGACTTCAAAACAAAGTGTCATTCCGAAGCTGAAAGCTGAGGAACCTGCTTTTTGTACTAGAAGCAGATTCCTCGCTGCGCTTGGAATGACAGTAGGGCACCTCTAATAATACGCCACGCGCGGATCGGGAGACTTGTTTTCATCGTTTTTGGTTTTCATCTTTCTTGCACTTTGAAGCGCCAATTCTGTGTCAATCACGCCTATTCCTTGATCGTTTCTACCATTTCACGCCACAGCAGACGCTACTCTCCCGTCCCGTCTGAGCAACGGGTGCGATTCAAACTGATGTGAAGACGATTTCAGAAGAGCATGTTGTATCGGTAGCCCAATACTGATTCCATCGGCGATTGGCGCGATTGATCCGCAAAGCGAGCATGTGCTCCGCGTTTGCTGCGCGCCACCAAGCACCTGGGCGCTTCAGGCGCTGCTGAACCACGTAACGGTGTGCGCTCTCGATTTCACCCGAACCAATCGGGAGGTCTCGCGCCAGCGCATCCTGATAATTGAGTTGCTCCGGGCGTTGGCTCAAATAGCGGTGGCATTGGCGCACTGGCGCGTCGCTATCGGCAACCCCGGCCGGTTCAAGCTGGGGCTGTAGGGTCTGTAACACTTTGCCGGCCTGCCCGGTTTTGAGCCAGCGCTTTTGTTCGTCCATCCAGGCGGCCCGTGCGGGTGGCTCGCAA
>JBCKLP010000312.1:0-2353 GCA_038903735.1 Burkholderiales bacterium
GCGCTGGCCGAAGGCGAGCTGAAATCTTCGGCAAAGCGCATCCTTTTTTCCCAGGGCGGGCAGGTGATCGATGCCATCAGCGGTGCGACTCTGCCTTCCATGCCCGCCGATGCTGAGGAGGTAATTGCCAATAATCGCTTGCGGCGTGAACTGGCTGGCGCCGTGGCCGCCCTGCAGCTGCGCTCAACGGTTCGGGAAACACGCCTCGCGGCGGCACAGGAACTCTCTGGTGGCGCCAATGCCGCCATGCTGCCTCTGGTGAAAACCGCTCTGGAGAAGGAAGGGGATTCCCAGATCAAAGGCATGCTTGAACTGATTGTTGCGGCGATGGAGATGAAATCGCCGGACCGGGAACTGCGCATTGCCGCAATCCGCCGATTGGCCGGTTCCGGCAATCCCGACACCAAGATGCTGCTGCTTGCCGTGCTGGAAAAAACCGATGGCGCCTGGGTTGAGAATGACGCGGATCTGCGCAGCGAGGCGGAAAAAAGCCTGCACACGGTGGAAGGAAGGCTTGCCTGGGGCGACAGGCTGGGACTGGCCTTTGCCGGCATCAGCCTGGGATCGATCCTGTTGCTTGCCGCGCTGGGTCTGGCGATCACCTATGGGCTGATGGGCGTCATCAACATGGCGCATGGAGAGCTGATCATGATCGGTGCCTACACCACCTACCTGGTACAGAACCTGTTTCGCCAGTATTTGCCGGGGGCATTTGACTGGTATTTGTTATGTGCCGTGCCAGCGGCCTTCTTCATGGCCGCCGTGGTCGGCATGATTCTCGAGCGCAGCGTCATCCGTTACCTGTATGGCCGGCCACTGGAAACCCTGCTGGCCACCTGGGGCATCAGCCTGGTGCTGATCCAGTCGGTGCGTACCTTGTTTGGTGCCCAGAACGTGCAAGTGGAAAACCCGGCCTGGATGTCAGGCGGCGTGCAGATTATGGCCAACGTGGTGCTGCCTTACAGCCGAATTGTCATCATTGCCTTCGTTGCCCTGGTGCTGGTAGGCATGTGGCTGCTTCTGACCCGCACCAGGCTCGGCCTTTTCGTCCGTGGTGTCACCCAGAATCGGGAAATGGCTTCCTGCGTGGGTGTTCCTACCGGTCGCGTGGATACCATGGCCTTCGGTCTGGGCTGCGGTGTCGCCGGACTGGCCGGCTGCGCGCTTTCGCAAATCGGCAATGTAGGCCCGGACCTCGGGCAGTCCTATATCGTCGATTCCTTCATGGTGGTGGTGCTGGGCGGTGTCGGGCAACTGGCCGGAACGGTGTACGCGGCATTGGGTCTGGGCTTTGCCAACAAGCTGCTGGAATCCTGGTCGGGCGCGGTACTGGCAAAGATCGTGGTGCTGGTGTTCATCATCATATTCATCCAGAAGCGCCCGCAAGGCTTGTTCGCCTTGAAGGGGCGGTCGGTTGAAAATTAGCATGGGTCCCATAGCAAACGCCATCTCCCGCCTTTATGGCCCCCGCGGCTGGGTGGCATTGGGTATCTGCGCGCTGACCCTGTTTGTGCTGGTGCCGCTGGGAAATCTGGCGGTGCCGGAGGACAGTCCGTTCCATGTCTCCATTTTCTGGGTCACGCTGGCCGGCAAGATCATGTGCTACGCCATCGTGGCCCTGGCGATGGATCTCATCTGGGGTTATTGCGGCATCCTGTCGCTGGGGCACGGCCTGTTCTTCGCATTGGGCGGCTATGCGATGGGCATGTATCTGATGCGCCAGATCGGCGACGAAGGCCAGTACCAGTCGAACATGCCCGATTTCATGGTGTTCCTCGACTGGAAGGAATTTCCCTGGCACTGGTGGAACACCGACCAGTTCTGGTGGGCGATGCTGCTGGTGATCGCGGTGCCCGGGCTGCTTGCCTTCATTTTCGGATTCTTTGCGTTTCGTTCGCGGATCAAGGGCGTGTATTTTTCCATCATCACTCAGGCGCTCACGTTCGCGGCGATGCTGCTGTTCTTTCGCAATGAGACCGGATTCGGCGGCAATAATGGCTTTACCGACTTCAAGCGCATTGTTGGATTTGCCATCACTGCACCGGAAACGCGGGTTGCGCTGTTCGCCATTACCGGTGCCGCGCTCATTGGTACGCTGCTTTTGGCACGCTACATCGTCAGCTCGAAACTAGGGCGGGTGCTTGCCGCGATCCGCGATGCCGAATCGCGGGTGATGTTCTGCGGTTACAACACCGTCAACTACAAGCTTTTCATCTGGACGCTGTCGGCGGTGATTTGCGGCATTGCAGGCGCGCTGTACGTGCCGCAGGTGGGGATCATCAACCCCGGTGAAATGTCCCCGGCCAATTCCATCGAGATTGCCATCTGGGTGGCCGTGGGCGGGCGCGGCAGT
>JBCKLP010000313.1:0-2344 GCA_038903735.1 Burkholderiales bacterium
GGTGCTAAACAGGCGGGTCAAAGTGTACCTGAAAGGGGGGATTTCACCCTGAATTGTGCCGCTGTTGCGAGCTTCTAATCTGCCCGGTTCTGTAGCACAACATCTGTCCGGTTTTCATACTGCCCCGAAGGGGGTGAGATATGAGACGGACGAAACTGCTACAGAAGATTCGCAAGATGAGATTCGAAGAAGCCTATGTGGGGTGGACTGCGGGAAGGCTTACGCAGGCTGAAGCGGCACAGATACTGGGGGTTTGCGAGCGCAGCTTTCGTCGCTATCTGGGGCGCTATGAAAGCTTGGGGGTGGAGGGTCAGGTTGATCGGCGGCTGGAAAAAGCCTCCAACCGTTTGGCGCCCGTGGACGAAGTGATGCGATTGGCCGAGAAATTATGGGCCCAGAATGCGGGTTCTAAACCGAGTCTGCCCCCCCCAATACCTACCACCGGACTTTCGGTATTCCGATCCCCCTGAAAAGCAAAAAGCCACCGCGATGGATGGCCTTGGTGTTCATAAGTCCCTGAAAACTATAGTGGTGGCCAAGGGCGGAATTGGATCATCGACCACCGGATTTTCAGTCCGGCGCTCAGTCGAAGTTATGGTTAGCAAGCTGAAGATCTCGAAGAATATTTTTCGTTCCTCTCCTGCCGACCCTCTTCGACCGAGCCTATCCCGAACCTGTTGGCTCCGAAACGCGTCGTTTCCTTGTGGGACTTGAAACGATTCATGCGGTTACTGAATTTCTACCGAAACGGAAACCGAGCAGTGCAACCGGCGCGGTGACACGCGGGGTGCTGCCGGTGCTTTTGCCAAGGGCCGGATTGAACTGCGCACGCAAAAGCGGGCCGTGGTGATGCGCGGGGCACTCGATGGGGGTAGCCATGCCACCGGCGCAGTCGCGCCGCTGGTGGTCACTGTTGGCCTGAGGCGAGCCAAATTGCGACCCGGGGGAAACTCATCCGGCGCCACACACCCAGCCAGTCGGATGTCTCAAGTGCAGGCGCATCGCAATGTCGAACGCTCATTCACGATGCGGCTCCAGCTGCATTACACAATGAACCTGACCTTTACTATTTCTATTTGCTTTGCTTTGCTTTGCTTTTCAGCCTGCTTTTTTGCGCACGAATCAACCCCCGCCCGCATGTCCTTGCCGACTTTGAATCGGACCACGTACTTCGCGGGCACCTGGACTTTTTGCCCCGACAGGGGATTGCGCCCAATCCTCGGATGCCGAAATAGTAAGTCGAAGCTGCCAAAGCCGCGAATCTCTACACGGCGTCCTTCAGCGAGGCTTTGTGTCATCGTGTCGAGTATCCCCTGCGCGACATCGATGACATCTATGGCCCGAAGCTCCGGGTAACGCACGGCGAGGCGCGCCATCAGTTCTGATTTTGTCATGGTCCGATTGTGCCACGGACTATTCGCGGTCGTCTCCGGTGTCATGGTCGTCTCCGGTTGACTACCGAATTTGGTCTACTACCGAATTTGGTCTACGTCCGCTTTCGCCAAGCATAGGCGGATGCTTAGGGTCGTTTTGAGCCACTGTCGCGAGGGAGCCGGAGGTCCGCTGTACTGCCATTCACTATCGCCGAAAACAAATCCAGCCCCGAGGCAGGCACCATGAATGTACCCACCCCGGGACCACTTGCATCAATCTACTACTGGAGCCACCACTGACTACGTCACCGCCTGAGTGCCCACCTTCATGGCAACTGAGGCGGTATTTGCTGCGACGACTTGCGTTGCCGCCCAACACGAACCCGCACGGCCAAGCCATGACCATCACTGCGCCCGCGACTTAAACAGATTCTACGTGCTTTGCATCCATCAAAATTGCATCCATAGTCTTTGAAGCCTTTGCCAAGGTCGCATTGTCAAGATACGCATAGCGCTCCGTAGTTACTATGTTCGCATGGCCTAATAGCTTTTTTACGGAGTAGATAGGGACTGAATTTTGAACAAGGCTGGAGGCATGAAAATGCCTTAAATCGTGAAGCCTGAGGCGTAGGCCTATTGATGCTGTCAGTCTCAGCCATACCTTGGCAATAGTGGTGAAAGGCTGTTTCGATGCTTTACTAACAAAAGCGAACGCAAATTTTTCCTCAGTATCAATCTGAGCCAGCACGTCCATAGCGCTATCATTCAGGGGAACAGGTCTACAGCGCTTTGACTTTGAGTTTGACGCAGGTATAAGCCAGACACGATTGGGTTTATCGATCTGGTCCCACCTAGCCTGAAGGGCTTCATTTAGGCGGCAACCCGTTGACATTAGAAATAAGGCGATAAGACAGACTGCGCGATTTTTATCAGTGCGAAGCAGATTCAATAGAGCCTTCAATTCTTCAGGC
>JBCKLP010000314.1:0-2334 GCA_038903735.1 Burkholderiales bacterium
GAGCGCCGCCTGGAATCGGCCGCGCCCGCGCGCCCGGCCGTCATTGCGGGCTGGCGTGGCGCGGGCGGCAGCGCGTTCGTCGCACGCTAATGAGTATTACGAAACATCGTGAGTATTACGAAACCTCGTGTCGGGCGACGCCACGACGCGAATTCCCCTCACCCTCGGTCCATCTCTCCCACAGGGACTTCCTCCGGGCGGTCGCCAGTGGGAGATGGATGCAAAGCCCTCCTTCCAGGGATGAAGGAGGCAAAGCGCTACTCCCGGGGGGCATGCAAAGCCCTTCTCCCGAGGGAGAGCATGTAAAGCCCTTCTCCCGAGGGGAGAGCATGTAAAGCCCTTCTCCCGAGGGGAGAGCATGTACGGGTAAAGCCCTTCTCCCTCCGGGAGAAGGGTTGGGATGAGGGGAAAACGGATGAGGGAAAAACCTGTCACGAAAAGCCCTTCTCGCGCGAGGGGAGCATGCAAAGCCCTTCTCCCTCCGGCGACCGAAGGAAGTCCCTGTGGGGGAGAGAAGGGCTGGGATGAGGGGAAAACGGATGAGGGAAAAACCTGTCACGAACATAGGTAATTCTCAATAGTCACGCGGGCTGCGCGCTAATCACACGGCGGCTGAAACACCGTGGCCCCGCAAGCGCATCACATATCGCGTCTTGGCGTCAACGTGGACCGGGGCGGCTGCGTTGTGCTGCCATGCGCTGCCTTCCCCTCTTGCTCCTGATGTTTGGCGCGATCTGCGCGGGCGGCGTGTTCGCCGCGCCTGACCTTAAACTTGCGCCGTTCACCATGCCTGCCCAGACGCGTCCCGGCCAGGCAGAACGCTGGACGCGTGCTGATGCCAACGCCGATGGCAGCCTCACGCGTGATGAAGCGCGCCGTTTTCCGCGGCTTGCGCGCCAGTTCGAGGTCATCGATCGCGACAGCAATGGCGAACTGAGTGCCGCCGAAGTGCGCGCCTGGCGGCAGTCGCGCCGCACGCCGCGGCCTGCCGTGGGGCGCAAGGGGGTTGATGAGTTGTTGAAACGACTGGATCGCAACGGCGATGGCCTTATCGGCCGCGCAGAAATTGGCGATGCGCCCGCGCGCCTGGCGCGCCGTTTCGAGCATATCGACCGTGATGGCGATGCGCAGCTCAGCCGCGAGGAGCTTGCCGCATGGCTGGAAAGCCTGCGCCCTGCGCGGCGCTCAGATAAAGCGCATCAGCAGCGTTAGCGCCAGCGACACCAGGATGGTCGAAGTAAATGGCAGATAGCGCTCACGTCCGCGAAAGCGCACCACCACATCGCCGGGCAGGCGCCCCAGGCCGTAGCGCGACAGCCAGGGGGCAAACGCCGTCAGCACCACCAGCGCGATCACCAGCGTCAGCAACCATTTCAACAAGTTCTTCTCCCTGACATCCGTCATTCCGGCGCAAGCCCGAATCGGGCTAATCAAAAATGATGCCTTGAATCGCTAATCCCCGACAACGCATCGCGGCATCCATTGTAGACTTGCGCCCCGATGACACTTAAGCGCAGGTACGGCAATGATCGATCTCTACACTTGGGGCACGCCCAACGGCAAGAAGGTTTCCATCATGCTGGAGGAGTGCGCGCTGCCCTATACGCTGCATAAGGTCAATGTCGGCAAGGACGAGCAGTTCGCGCCGGATTATCTGAAGATCAATCCCAACGGCAAGATTCCGTCGATCGTGGATTCCGAGGGTCCAGGCGGCAAATCCATCGCGCTGATGGAATCGGGCGCCATTCTTTTCTACCTTGCCGAAAAGACGGGAAAGTTTCTGGCTGCAGACGCGGCAGGCCGCTACCAGACGCTGGAGTGGCTGATGTTCCAGATGGGCGGCGTCGGGCCAATATTTGGTCAGACCCACCATTTCCTGCGTGCGGCCAAGGAGCCGGTGCCCTATGCCATTGCCCGCTACACCACAGAGAAGGACCGGCTGTACGGGGTGCTCAACGCGCGGCTGGGCGACGCGGAGTACCTGGCCGGTGATTACTCGATTGCCGACATTGCCACCTATCCCTGGGTGTCGCGCTTCGAGTGGCACAACACCAAACTGGAGGATTACCCCAATGTGAACCGCTGGTTCAGCGCCATCAGCGCGCGTCCCGGCGTGCAAAAGGGCATGGTGGTGCCGTCCTGAACGGCGTGATGCTGCGCCCTTTGCCTGCAATAATCTTTAACTTTCGTTGGTAAAAACATAAGGCTGGCCTTGTTGACAGGCCTATCTGGTTGCCTTTTCGGCCAACTTCAGGAGCTACAGACCGGCTTTTCCATGCGTGCAGGGGTAACCTGGCGGCCTCAACTCCCGCCGAACCAGTTGTAGCCGTCGTT
>JBCKLP010000315.1:0-2333 GCA_038903735.1 Burkholderiales bacterium
CGATGGCCAGCAATGGCAGCGCTACCGTCAGCTTCACGGCACCAGCCAACAATGGTGGTTCGGTCATCACCAACTACACAGCATCTTGTGTGCCAACTGCCGGGGGCGGCGCCCTCACCGGTAGCAGTACCGCCAGCCCGGTCACGGTTGCGGGTCTTGCCAACGGCACCAACTACGCCTGCACAGTGACTGCCACCAACGCGGTGGGTACCAGCGCCGCCTCAGCGGCCGCGAACCCCAGCACACAGAAAGTCAGCCAAACCATCAGTTTCGGCACTGCACCAAGCCTGGCCTTTGGTGGCACAGCGACTGTCAGTGCAGCTGCAACGTCCGGACTTGCGGTAAGTCTTGCCAGCAGCACGCCGACGGTGTGCTCAATCTCCGGCACCACCGTCACGGCCCTAGCTGTGGTGGGCGCCTGCACGATTGCTGCAACCCAGGCCGGTAACGCCACCTACAACGCCGCGACAGCGGTGAATCAGAGCATCACCATCGGCGCGGCCAGCCAGAGCATCAGTTTCGGTATTGCACCAAGCCTGGCCTTTGGCGGCACAGCGACGGTCAGCGCCACAGCAACGTCGGGCCTGGCGGTCACATTGAGTTCAACCACTCCCAGTGTCTGCACGGTGTCGGGGAACACGGTGACGGCACTGACCACCGGCACCTGCACTATCGCGGCGAACCAGGCGGGCAACAACAACTACAGTGCTGCACTACAAGTGACGCAAAGCTTTGCCGTTGCCGCCGGTCTGCCCGGGGCACCGACGATAGGAGTCGCTACGGCCGGAAACGCCAGCGCGACGGTGAGCTTTACCGCACCATTGAGCAATGGAGGGGCGGCGATCACGCGGTACACGGTGACTTCGAGCCTTGGCGGATTGGTGGCTAATGGCACGGGTTCTCCGATTACTGTGACCGGCCTGACCAACGGCACGGCCTATACCTTCACCGTCACGGCAACTAACAGTGCCGGCACCAGTGCCGCATCGTCTGCGTCGAACAGCGTGACGCCTAACCAGACTGTCGCGCAGGCATTGGTCCCGGGCTTCAACCTGCTCGGTAATTCGCTGAACATCTCGATCGACGTGATGAACACATTCGGCAACCCGACTGCGCCGGTAAGCGGGGTCACCGAGAATATCGTCTCGGTCTGGAAGTGGGATGCCACCAACAGCAAGTGGCTGTTCCACTCGCCTTTGCTGAGTACTTCTGCCAACGCAACGTTTGCCGCGAGCAAGAACTACGGCGTGCTCACCACCATCGCCGCGGGTGAGGGCTACTGGGTGAATTCCTCGACCACAACGACCATGCCTACGCAATCGGGGGCGCCATTCAATTGGAGCTACTTCAGCTTTACGGCGCTGACCAGCGGGTTCAACCTGATCTCGCACACGGCCAACATTACGCCGAGCCAGTTCAATTCGGATGTCAGCGCGACGCCAACGTCAATCGGGGTGGTGATCACGGACAATTTCTCGACCCTCTGGATGTGGGACTCGGCCAATACCACCTGGTTCTTCTACTCGCCGTTACTGGAGTCCTCCGGCGGATTGCCTATGGTCAAGGCCTACGCCAACAGCCATGCCTTCCAGCATTTCCAGGACTTCAACAAAAAACTGGATATTGGCGTCGGATTTTGGGTGAATAAAGGTAACGACCCAGTTCCGGATGCGTTCTCTTTCGTTCCAGTCCAGGCTTTCCCGGGCGGTACGATTACCTCCGCAACGGTTGCAATTGTTGGCTTGGGGCAGGAGGCCCCCGTAAGCGTAGCTGGTGGAACGCTGTATGTTAATGGCAGTGTCTATGCTGGCACCTTCAGCGACGTCCTCAATCCTCCGAATACGGGTTCAGCTGGCTTGAGGGGGATTCGCAACGGCGATCAGATCGCGTTGCAAGTTACAGCTCCACTAACATACAACTCAAGTGCGTCTGCAACTGTCATGATTGGTGGGGTGTCTGGAACGTTCACTGTGTCAACCCCTTCTCCGCCTCTAACCGTGCCGGGAGCGACGACCTCGGTCAGCGCAAGTGCGGGCAACAGCCAAGCCACAGTGAGTTTCTCGGCGCCAAGCAGCAACGGTGGTGCGGCGATCACCAGCTATACGGTGACCTCCAGCCCCGGTGGCATTACTGCCACGGGTGCGGCCTCACCGCTCACGGTGACGGGCTTGACTAATGGCACGGCCTACACCTTCACGGTGACCGCGACCAATAGCGTCGGTACGGGTGCCACTTCGGCAGCCTCCAACAGCGTGACGCCGATCGCGAACCAGACAATCACTTTCGGTACGACGCCGAGCCTTGTCTACGGCGGCACGGCGACGGTAAGCGCG
>JBCKLP010000316.1:0-2326 GCA_038903735.1 Burkholderiales bacterium
GTCAGTTAAACATGACAAAGCCAAACATAAAAAAACCCGCGAAGCAAAGCAGGATGCGGATGCGTGCCTCCACCAGGCGGGTTGCTGCGGCCGCATCGGCATGCGACAGGCCCCGCAGTCCAGAAGCCCTATCCCTTATATCGTACCGCTTCCTCCGAGCCACCAGTGGCGTTGCCAGCGCTGTACGAATGCGCACCTACCCCAGCCAGCTTGCCGCCGTGAACGATCAAGTACTCATCGCGAATGGGACGAGCGCTGAACCAGCACTCCAGGATTTCGCGCACCCCGGCGGCGTAACGCGCCTGTGCCGATAGACTCGTCCCTGAAATATGCGGCGTCATGCCATGGTGAGGCATCGTCCGCCAGGGGTGATCCTGCGGCGCCGGTTGCGGGAACCAGACGTCACCGGCGTAGCCCGCAAGCTGTCCGCTCTCGAGCGCCCGGGCTATTGCATCGCGGTCGCAGATCTTGCCGCGCGCTGTATTGACAATGTACGCGCCGCGTTTCATCTTGGCGATCAAGTTGGCATTGAAAAGATTCTCCGTTTCCGGATACAGCGGGCAGTTAATTGTGATCACGTCGCAGACCTTGACCATCGATTCCACGTTTGGGTGATAGCTCAGGTTCAGTTCCTTCTCCACGCTTTCCGGCAGGCGGTGGCGGTCAGTGTAATGCAGCTTCATGTCGAAGGGCTTGAGGCGGCGCAGTACCGCTAGGCCAATGCGTCCGGCAGCTACCGTGCCAACATCCATGCCTTCCACGTCGTAAGAGCGTGCGACACAATCGGCAATGTTCCAACCGCCTTTCACGACCCATTGATAGGATGGAATGTAGTTTCGCACCAACCCCAGGATCATCATGACCACATGCTCGGCCACGCTGATGCTGTTGCTGAAAGTGACTTCGGCAACCGTGATACCGTGCTCGATGGCGGCCTGAAGATCGACATGATCCGAACCGATCCCCGCCGTAATGGCCAGCTTCAGCTTCGGCGCTTTGGCGATCCTCGCTGCGGTGAGGTAGGCGGGCCAGAACGGCTGGGAGATGACGATTTCCGCATTCGGCAGCTCTCTTTCCAACAGCGAGTCCGGGCCATCCTTGTCCGAGGTGATGATTAGCGTGTGGCCCTGTTCTTCGAGAAACTTGCGCAGCCCGAGTTCACCGGAAACACTGCCCAATAGCTGCCCTGGCTTGAAGTCGATTTTCTTGGGGCTCGGCAAGGTCTGGCCACCAGGATAAAGTTCCAGCCTCGGAATGTCATCGCGGGCATAGGATTTCGGGTAACCCCCTATGGGGTCGTCGTAGAGTACACAAACAATCTTCGCCATTTCTTTTCCTCTAAGTTAAAGATCGCTGGCATGTCGGAAAACGCGAGCCGTCAGTCATTCCGGTTGCGTGCCGCTCCATGTAGCGCGCGAGCACGAGCTCGAGCAGCCCCCGGCGGCATTTCCATTTCAGCTTCTCGCGCGCGACGCTTCTCACACCATCCGCCGAACCATCATCTCCTTGATCTTTCCGATCACCTTGGTCGGATTAAGTCCCTTGGGACAAACATCGACGCAATTCATGATGGTATGGCAGCGGAACAGCCGGTACGGATCCTCGAGATTGTCGAGGCGCTCGCTGGTGGCCTGGTCGCGCGAATCGGCGAGGAAGCGATAGGCCATCAGCAGCCCCGCTGGCCCCACGAACTTGTCCGGGTTCCACCAGAACGACGGGCACGCGGTCGTGCAGCAGGCGCACAGGATGCACTCGTACAGGCCGTCTAGTTTCTCGCGCTCCTCGGGCGACTGCAGGCGTTCCTTTTCCGGCGGCGGCGTGTCATTGATGACATACGGCTTGATCGACTCGTACTGCTTGAAGAACTGAGTCATATCCACGATCAGGTCGCGGATTACCGGCAGTCCGGGCAGCGGCCGGATTACCACGGGCTCCTTCAGGTCGGCAACGCGCATAATGCAGGCAAGCCCGTTTTTGCCGTTGATGTTCATCGCGTCCGACCCGCACACGCCTTCGCGGCACGAGCGCCGGAAGGAGAAGCTGTCGTCCTGCGCCTTGACCTTGACCAAGGCGTCGAGCAGCATCCGGTCGGACTGATCGAGCGGGACGTCGTAGTCCTGCATATAGGGCTTGGCGTCCTTGCCGGGGTCGTAGCGGTAGATGCTTAAACGCATGATTATGTAGGCAGTAGGCGAATTGTGAGCCGAGGTGTGTTCAGGTAGTCCGTGGCAGCGCGCTTTAGTATTGCAACTAGACCTTTTTAGTATCTACTCCAATCCATCCTCTTGTCAATATGATTTTTAAACGCTACTATCTGCACATGACA
>JBCKLP010000317.1:0-2321 GCA_038903735.1 Burkholderiales bacterium
CAGGTGTGCGAATGGTTGGACTGGAACGACCACCGTGGACGGCCCAAGGAGATCAGCTGCCGCATTGCGCTGAACCGACTGGCGCAGCGCGGGATGATCGAGTTGCCCGCGGCTCGGGCGGTGAGCTTCGTCGCGCGCAACCCCAAGACGAAAGAAACGCCGCAGTCCTGGGCGCAGGTGTGCGCCCCCCTGTCGAAGCTGGGCGCCATCGAACTGGTACTCATCAACGCTGACCAAGCGCTCTCGCGGCTGTGGCGGGCCATGATGCGCGAGCAACATCCGCAGGGCGACGGTCCGCTGTGCGGGGCGCAGCTGCGCTACCTGGTCCGCTGCCGGCAGGGGGTGCTGGGGGGCTTGAGCTTCAGTGCCGCCGCCTGGCGGGTGGCGGTGCGCGATGAGCACATCGGCTGGACCGAGCGCATGCGCGAGCAGCGGCTGCCCCTGATCGTGAACAATTCGCGGTTCCTGATTCTGCGTAGCGTGAAGGTGAAGAACCTCGCCTCGCATGTGCTGGGATTGGTGAGCCAGCGCCTGAGCACCGATTGGTTCGCCCGCTACGGCGTACGGCCGGTGTTGTTCGAGACCTTCGTTGACACCGCTCGGTATGCGGGTACCTGCTACCGCGCAGCCAACTGGGTGGAGTTGGGGCTCACCCAGGGGCGAGGCCGGCAGGACACTGCGGGCACGGGGCAGGTCGGGCGCAAGCAGGTGCTGGTCTATCCGCTGGCGCGCAACTGGCGCAAAATCCTCACCGCACCGCTGCCATGGGCGCGCATTGTTCCGGGCGCGCGCCTGCAGCAACCCACGGACTGGGCTGAGGAGGAGTTCGGGCGAACACGTTTGTCCCCGCGCCTGACCCAGCGGGTGTGCCGCGTGGCGCGCGACTTCTACGCGCGCCCGCAGGCGAGCATCCCGCAGGCCTGTGAGGGGGAGGCGGCGCGCATTATCGGGACTTATCGCCTGCTGGCGCACGAGGACACGAACATCGAAACACTGTTGCAGTCGCACTACGCAGCCACCGAAGAGCGCCTGGCGCAGCGGCCTGGCGAAGTCATCCTGGCGGTGCAAGACACTACCTCGGTGAACTACACCAAACTGGTGCAAACGCGCGGTCTGGGGCCCATCGGCACGCAGGTCGATGGCGCACAGGGCCTGCAGCTGCACAGCACCTTGGCATTGACCACCAGCGGGCTGGCGCTGGGATTTCTGGATGCGCAGTGCTGGGCGCGCGATCCGAAGGAATTCGGCAAGAAAAAAAATCATCTGCCTATCGAGGAGAAGGAATCCCAGCGCTGGATCGACAGCTACCGGGCGGTGGCGCAAGTGCAGCAGCGCCTGCCGGGGCTGACGTTGGTCAGCGTGGCCGACCGCGAAGGCGACATCTACGAGTTGTTCGCAGAGCGCGCGAAGCATGCGCAGGCACCCCACCTGCTCATTCGGGCCAAGCACGACCGGGCGGTCGAGGACCAGACGACACGCCTATTCGAGACGGTGGACCAGCAGCCCATCGCGGGACACCTGGAGGTGAAGCTGCCACGCCAGCACGAGCGTGCGGCGCGGGTTGCGAACTTGGCGATTCGCTTTGCCACGCTCATCTTGTGTCCGCCGCAGGGCAAAGGAAATTTGCCGCTGATCGAGGTGCAGGTAGTGCATGCGCTGGAACAGGGCGCCCCCAAGGGGACCGAGCCCGTCGACTGGTGGCTGCTCACCACGCTGCCGGTCGCGAGCTTCGAGCAGGCGGTGGAGAAGGTAAAGTGGTATAGCGAGCGCTGGAACATCGAAGTCTTCCACCGCACGCTCAAGAGCGGTTGCCGCATCGAGGACCGGCAGCTGGGCGATGCGCACAGTCTGGAAGCGTGTTTGGCCATCGACATGGTGGTGGCCTGGCGTATCTGCCACTTGGTCAAACTCGGACGCGAGGTGCCTCACCTGGAGGCTTCCATCTACTTCGCCGAATCCGAGTGGAAAGCGCTGATGTTCTATAGCACCAAGAACCCGCAGCCGCCAGCGCAGCCGCCCACGCTGGGCAAAGCGGTGCGCCTGGTGGCGAAGCTCGGTGGCTTCCAGGGCCGCAAGTCCGACGGCGAGCCGGGCACCGAAACCATGTGGAAAGGCTTGCAACGGCTGGCCGACATCACATCGACGTGGGAACCCATGCAGCAAGAGGTTCTGCGGCTGCAACATCGCCTGGACGAGATCACCGAGTCTTCGCACCGCTTGCGCCGCTCGATGCGTGGCGGGCCATAGCCCGAGAGCCGCACGCGCCAGCATTTGCCTGCGCGGATCCTCGCACTCAGAGCGCCACCACTGACCCACGAGCC
>JBCKLP010000318.1:0-2320 GCA_038903735.1 Burkholderiales bacterium
GACAGATCACAAACTCGCAACAGTCTCGGGTGTCGCGGGTGTCGCGGGTGTCGCGGGTTGCCCTTCGAGGAAAATTGATCGACAATGACTCCTGTACTGTCATCCTGGTTGAGCAAAATACCAGATTGGTGTGTAGATAACCCGAAAGGTGGATGTTTCAGACCGTGGGCGAAATGCCTTTGAAGGCTTGAGTTCCGACAATTCACTGAATGTGCAATCCGTTCAGGGATGTGCATCCCTCCCTGAAATAATGGTAAGCGTTACAGAATGAAATTGCGCTCGCAATCTACCTGCGCTAAATTCTTAATGCCCGCGTCAAATCTGTCTGAAAGCAGGAGCAATGGATAATGAGAGATTACTGGCTGAGCAAGCTATTCTTCGATATGCAGACACCGGCAAATGCCGCCGAATATGCTGTTGACCGAGATAAAGTCTTGGCACGTTATCCTATCAAGCCGTCGGTTTTGCAATCGTTGAAAGAGGACGATGTCGCCGCATTGGCTGCCAAGGTAAACCCCTACTTATTGCGTTTTTATTTCTTTGCCACTGGCAAATCCGAAACATGGTTTCTTGAGAGAATTCGCTCCTTGCCAAAGGCCAAAGAGGCTGCACATGGCTAAATTTGTGGGGGCATTTGCTTCAAGCCACGGACCACTCATAGCAAGGAATTGGGAAGGTATTGGTCCCCAACGCCTGGCTAGCGTGACCAGAACATTCGCAGAACTTGGTCGCCGATTTTTGGACGCCAAGCCTGATGTCCTTATCGTTGTGTCACCTGATCACTGGGTTAATTTTTTCATAGACAACTTGCCGTCAATTTGCATCGGGGTCGGCGAAGTCCATGAGAATTCCCCGGAACCATGGCTCAAGGTGCCTTTTGACACCATTGCCGGGCACCCTGATTTTGCGATGCATCTTGCCAAATTCGCTCTACAGAAAGATTTTGAGCCATCACTCTCCCATCACCTCAAGTTGGACCATGGTTTTCTGATCCCACTTTGGAAAATGGGGGTCAAGAAGCTCCCGCCTTTGGTGCCTATAATTATAAATATCATTGAGCCGCCTTTGCCGAGCTTCAGTCGTTGCTACGCTTGGGGCGAACTCATACGTTTGGCGATTGAAAGCTACCCTGAAAACATCAGAGTTGCTATTCTAGCCACTGGCGGGTTGAGCCATTCGATCGGCGAACCTGATATGGGCAGATTGGATGAGGAATATGACATGGAATGTTTTAAGCACTTCAAGTCATCCGATATTCCCGCCATGATAAATTTTCTTGAAAATCGTACTGACGCCGCTGGAAATGGCGCTGCGGAAGTCCGAAATTGGCTTGTTGCACATGGCGCGGCAAGAGCGAGCGGATTTGATCTGATCGGATATCACCCCTACAAGGAGTGGTATATCGGGTGCGGATTCGCCTCATGGAACCTATGACAAGAACACTATCTCCCAATTTTTCCTGGAGGAAATTCAAGACAAACTTGGCGTGCGACATTGGCGTGCAAAAACTTTACAAGTTTAGATCCCATAGCTATAATCTCTAGTTCGGTTGGGGGTATAGCTCAGCTGGGAGAGCGCTTGCATGGCATGCAAGAGGTCAGCGGTTCGATCCCGCTTACCTCCACCAACAAAATAACCATAATTTCAACTGGTCCCCTTCGTCTAGAGGCCTAGGACATCGCCCTTTCACGGCGGTAACACGAGTTCGAATCTCGTAGGGGACGCCATTCTTTTCAACTTGAAGTAACAGTCTTAGAAAATCTGCCACGTCAGAACTTGTTTGTTCTCGATCCTGATGTAGTCGCCTTGAATCCCCTGAGTCGGGGCGTTAGCTCAGTTGGTAGAGCAGCGGACTCTTAATCCGTAGGTAGAGTGTTCGAATCACTCACGCCCCACCATATTTTCGTCATGCGTGGGATCCCATGTCGGAAATAATGACGACCATCGTGTCGATTTTCATCCAATCGTACCAGCACTATGAGAGCCTTTCCGATGAGCTCACCGTGCGGGAAGTCAAAGTCGATGGCCAGCCAGTCCTGGTCACCACGATGCTCAATCACCGCAGGGTTTGAAAAGCCGAATTGTCCAGGCTGTACGGGCTGCGCTGGAACGTGGAGCTCGACCTGCGCAACATCAAAACGACCTTGGGCATGGACGTGCTCAGTTATCAGACGCCGCAGATGAACGAGAAACAGATGTGGATACATCTGCTGGCCTACAACCTGATTCGTCTGCTCATGACACAGGCCGCGCTCGATGCCGGCGTCCACCCCCGCGCGAACTCAGCTTCAAACACACCGTGCAGATGTGGGTAGAGTGG
>JBCKLP010000319.1:0-2305 GCA_038903735.1 Burkholderiales bacterium
TCCTGAGCATAACGACGAGCGGGTTGTTGTAGCGGCTCCAGACGCACCACCACCCACTTCTCATCGCTGCGTATCCAGCCTTGGCAGTTGAAGATCGCGTAGAGCAAATCGACCCGATCATTGTTGTTGGCATAACTCTCAACAAGCCAATCGAGAAGCTGACGGCGCGCATTCCACACCGAGCTTGTGACAAAGTCGAACAGGTTCTTGCCTTCGTTGTCGATTGTCTTGAAAGATCGGTAGTTGGCCAAATCTTTAACGTCGATGCGCTCGGGCAACTGGGCCTTGTCTGACTGGAGTCGCTTGAGCTCGGCCTCACTCACGGCAATGGCCTGCGTGAGACGGCGATGCAGGCTGTTAGTGCGCTCGCTGCCGTCCTTATTGGCGATGGGCTTGGTCTTGGTGTGTTTTTTGTAGAGCTTGGCCAAATGAGCCTGGACGCTCGCTATGCTCTGGGCAAGCACCTTGATCTGCGGATTGGCGATGTCTTGCTTCTCGCTCTCGCTGAGCGAGAAACCCGGGCGGTAATGGTAGGGATGACGCTCCTGGATATGCTTGAAGGTATTCTCGGATGCCCCCCAGCGACTGAGCATGCCGCTGGCCACCTCCTCTTGGGACAGACCAAGCCCGTCGTCCCAGCACAGCACGCTCACGCGGTGACCGGTACGCTGATTCCATGCCACCACCCGGCGTAGATTGAAGTGATGCACAGGTGCAAGCGTAGCCGAGTCGGGATCGGCAACGCTGTGATAGGTGCAGGCCTTGGTCTCTTCGAGCAGTCGATACTCGGTGGCGTTGACCGACACTGTGTGGGTGAAGTCGGCCTCTGGCAATGCGTCCAAGCGTACTTGATTGGCGTTCTTCTCCCAGGTGATGAAGGGCGTGCGGCTTCGCACCAATTCACTGAAAAAGCCCATCCCGTTGCCCTCGCGGTCAAAGACCTGCACTGGCATCATGCCCAGTGACTGTCCTCGCGCATATTCGCCGAGCTTAAGAATCTGAGCGCGCAGATCGCCCTTGCCTTCCTGAATTTCGAAATAGACCACGCGCCCTTGTTCGTCGCAGGTCACCAAATTGGTCTGTCCGGGCATGGGCATGCTGCGCTGCGTGCTCCAGGCTGCATGCACTTTATCCTGCCCGGTATATGGCAAGAGATGACCATCGGTAAACCACAAGCGCAAACCGACGACTCCGTTTTTGATCTGGTGGGCAAAGAAAGATTTCAGCAACGCCGCAGATCGAGCCATGTTGGCGGCTTCATAAAACCAACTCCACAACTTGTCGCGACCGGGCAAGACTCCCAAGCCAAGGATGCGCCCCGCCTCCTCGCGCCGCTCATGCTTGAGCTGCTCAATGGAGCGGATGTTGCGCAGCGCCATCAGCGCGAACACATGAAAGATGTGCCAGGCGTTACCGAACAGTCCCAGTAGCCGTTGCATCCACTGCCCCTGACTCATCAGCACCATCAAGACAGGGAAGATGCCTGCGTAGCGGCTGGCTTGCCAAGCGTGGTTATCCGCAAAGGGGAGCCGGGTGGCTGGCGCGCCGACCATGTCGGGCGATGCCTGTGCCTGTGCGGCTTCTAGCTGCGCCAGATCACCCTGGGACCTGGTTTGGGTTGCCGACGTAGTCTCATTTGGAATTTCTTCGATCGTTGGCTGAACCGCATTTGAAGCAACTTCGATGGATGTCTGAGCACCGGCCAGCACTTCTTCGATGGGCGACTCCTCCAAGCTAAAACTCGCTCCCGCTTGACCATCCCACGCCAGTTCATCTTGCGCGACTCCCTCTGACTTTTGGGCGCGCCGCATAGCTTCGAGCTCGCGTGCTTTTGAGCCGGGGCGGCGCTTGCTGACATGCAAGCGGCCCTGCAACTCTTGGCTGATGCTGCCGCTCGGGCTGTAGCCATGCAAGAGTCCAGTCACCCCAAACATCCGGTAGCTCTCGCGATAGTTGTGCAGGGTCTGGCGACTGACATTGAGCACCTCGGCCAAGCGCGTTTGATTGAGATTTTTCTGCAACAACTCAATCACGAATATACGCCGCTCAGCCTTGTCGGCAAGTTTCACCCGCTTGCTAAAACTGCTCTGATGATAGAGGTCAGCCGTACCGCGAGGACCACGTGGAAGATGTAGCGAATAGCCTCGCCCCAGGTCAAAACGCCCATGCCCAGTATCGGCCCCTTCCAATAGATCGGTTTGCGTCACTGCTTATTTCCAGGCTTTAACTGCATCCGCATATTATAGCAGAGACAATGGACTGAAATATAAATTTATTGTTATTTTACATATAGTTATTTGTTAAA
>JBCKLP010000320.1:0-2300 GCA_038903735.1 Burkholderiales bacterium
CTTTGGCGAGCATGCCACCGGGGTCGAGAAAATCCAGATCCGGCAGCGCCGGCGTGCGCGGGGCGAGCCCCAGCGGATACCACCAGGGGATGCCGTTCAGCAGAAACACCGTGGGTGTATCGGGCCCGCCCAGTGAAGCAATGCCCGCAGCGGCTTCCGGAATGGCATGACCCTTGACGGCGACGAATACCACATCCTGCGCACCTGCCGCCGCGGGGTTGGTGCATACGCGCGCTCGTGCCTCAAGGTTGCCCGAAGGCGTCTTCAGTGTCAGTCCGCGCGCGTTGATGGCCTCGGCAGTCGCGCCGCGGGCGATGACCGTGACTTCATTGCCGCTGAGCGCGAGGCGCACCGCGAGATGGCCGCCCACCGCGCCGGCACCGAAAATGCAAACCCGGCTCATGCCATGACTCCATTCATCTAAAACTAACTCCGGTTTGAAACCCCGCCCTTTAGTCACTAACAACTTCAGTCTTGACAAATCATGCGAAGAATTTGGCGCGACCACTATCCAAATAAAGTATTATGAAATTGCCTCAATGGCCTGAACCCACACGGGTTTCACTAAATTCACCTGCAAACGCAGGAATAAACTGAGCGGACGTGAATCGGTGGATCGTCCAAATTTGCTCGCACAACCGAGAGGCTCTTGTTGCCTCAAATACGCTCATTGCCTGTTTGGTTCCGGCTCGTCCGGCTTAGGCAAATGCGTCAACCGGATAGGCACGGATTGAACGATGGTGAAGACTCGAATCGATTCTACAATGTCGTTGCAAGGCGCGAAATCAAAGCACCGCTATTTCTTCCGCTGAAAGCATCCCACGCGACGCGCAGCGCACCGCTTCTTCGATCTGCCCAATATCAGAGAATCCCACCAGTGCAGTCGACACCTGCGGATTGGAAAGTACAAAGCGCAGTGCGGCTTCAACCGGCGCGGTGTCGAAATGGCTGATGCCCAGTTCCAGCGCCCTTGCCATCGCGGCGTGCTGCAGATCGGGTGCCTCGCGCGTAAAGAGGCCTGCCATCATGCCGCAGCCAAAACTGATTTCGGAAACCTGCAGGCCGATGCGCCTCAGCGGGCGGGTTCTCACGGCCTTACGCCGACACGCGCGCTGACATCAGTTTTTTGCCGGCATCCCCAGAATTTTTGCGATCGCTGCGGTATTCGCGACCTGCTGTCGGATGATCGCAGCCAGTTCATCCGGCCCGCCTGGACGAATGTCCTGGCCGGTGCTGGAGATCTTGGCCGCAATGGCCGGGTCGGCGAGCACCGCCGTAATGTCGGCGCCGATGCGCCTGCGCAGGTCGAGCGGCATTCCCCTCGGGCCGTAAACGCCTGCCGTGGTTTCCATTGCCAGACCCGGATAGCCGGCCTCCGCCACGGAGGCAATGTCCTTGAACAGCGGCGAGCGTTGGCGTGCCGCAATAGCGAGGATGCGAACCCGGCCCGAATCAGCATGCGTGCGCACGATGGCCACCGAGGACAGCAGGAACTGGATGCGGCCCTCGACCAGATCGGGCACGGCCAGCACAATGTCCTTGTAGGGGACCTTCTTCGCGTCCAGTTTCTCGCTTTTCAGAAACGCATCCAGGGTGAATTCGAGCAGGCCTGCAGCGGCGGCCGCATTATGTTTCTCCGGTGCGGTGCGCGCGGCACTGACGAAATCGGCAATCGTCCGGTAGGGCGCTGAGCCCGGCACGGCAACAGAGAGCACCGTGTCGGTCAGCCGTGCTATGGGCGCGAGGTCACGTTCGAGATCGTAGGACAGCTTGTCCTGGGTATAAGGGTGTGCCAGGAAGGAGGCGCTCGAGGCATACAGCAGCACGTGGTCATCGTTGGCGGCAATGAAGGCGTTGATAGCGATCAGGCCGTCGCCGCCTGGCCGGTTCTCGACGATCACCGGGCGCCCCCATTTGGTGGACACGCGCTCGCCTATCATGCGCGCCGAGGCATCGGTGGCGCTGCCGGCTCCGAACGGCAGAATGAAGCGGACGTTCTTCTGCGGCCAGTTTTGCGCAAGGGCAGAAGATGCACCCATGAGGGCCAGAATGCCGACGGAAAACGCCATGGCGGATCGTTTGAACGAGACAGCCATCACGCCGGAGAACGGGTTTCGCACTATTTTTCGCATAATGGTCTGCGGGATAAGCATGGAAGATGTCTCCAGTTTGATTGAACAGAGTTGTGAGGACGGGAATTAACGGGTAGCCGCCCGAATTGCAAGCGATATTACCTGAGGCACACGCTCCGCGGTCAAAGGTGCTTCAGGCGCGCTGGACAGCATGGTACCTCAACGCTC
>JBCKLP010000321.1:0-2300 GCA_038903735.1 Burkholderiales bacterium
CTCCGAGAGAAATCATTCAAGTCCTCACCGAGAGCCGGCGATTTTGCGATTCGGACCTCCCGCCCGGCCCGATACCAACGCTCAGCGCATTGGTCGGCAGCGCGCATGCCAGCATCATCGTTATCGGCAACAATTAGCAGCGATTCGATGCCATTCAGTACAGGGAATGCCGATAAATTTCCAGCGTCAATCAGTGACCAGACGGGCTGATAGGCAAGTGCGGCGGTAAGAGCGGTTTCGATGCCTTCTGCAATTGCGAGGCCGGTAGTAACAGCCTCATCGGGCCATAAGCGGATAACCCCACCCTTTTTCTGGTGTTTCCCAAGCAGCAGGCGTGGCGTGGCAATGGCAGCCTTTGTCCCATCTGCGCGTATCCAAGTCCGGTGCAATGTCATAGGCACGCCGGTGAGCGCGTCGGTCACCCGTCCCACGAGCGCCGGGCCGACGTACCCAGACGGATGCCGTAGGTTTTCACTACACCGCAGGTCACCGTCAGCTGGCGGTATTTCGCACTGGCGCGCATTGAGATACTTTGCCGCCGTGCCGCTGATCGGCCCCAGGGAGCGCCAGGTGTTGACCCAATGTGCGGCAAGGGTCAGGGGCCGATCAGGTTGTGCTATCACCGTGACGGGCTTTCCTGCCCGAGCATAGGCGCGTTCTGCGCGCCAGCCACCAGCCCACCCGCATCGGTGACAGAGATATTTGCCGCCGGTCGCGTCCACATCCACAGATACGGCTTGATCGCACCGTCGCTGTGTGTTTGTCGCGCACTCCGGGCACGCAATGCGATGGTGGCCTTGCGCCAGGTTGCGGAAGTCCTCGGCGCTCATGGACGCCGCTCGATATTTTTTTGCAGCGCACGGCAAAACGCCCGCAGCGCGGCCCCTTGCTCAGGGCTGGGGCTTGGCATCCCCCCGACGCCCACAATCGCATGGTGGAGCTCGTCGCCGCTTCCGTGCATGCTGTGCAGCTGCGCGAGGAATCGCCGTGCCGCATCTTCGCCAGAGAGCGCCGCTGCTACAGGATCCGCGAGCATGGCCTCGTTGCTCATGCTGTGGCCCTCAAAGCATGCCCGCCGGGCGTGTTCATTTGTGGGGGTGAGCGCAGCCCCCTCGCGGTTCAAGGCGGTGCCCATGCATCCCCTTACGCCGCAGCCTTGCGGCTTTGATTGATGCGATCCGTCTGCCATCCGGCGACGGAAACAGCATCCCAAGCCACGGCACGCGCGCCAAGGGCAATTGGTGCCGGGAATGCTCCTCGGCGGATTGCATCGTATATCCAGCTACGGGACATGCCCGTGGCGGCCTTGACCTGCTTGATGCGAAGAAAAGAGCGAAGTTGCTCGGCCATGATTTGTCCTAACGAACAAGGCCGGGTGCTCCGCGAGGTTTCTTGGCCTTGTGCGCGCAATTGAGGATTGCAGCGGATCACCTGGCCTTGGTTCTACGTGCCGTATCATTGCCGTATGGGGCAATACGGCAATAGATTCAGTATTGGCGCGGACCTTGCCGAATTGCCGTATCGCAACTACGGCAATTCACTACGGCAATTGGTTGGAGCCCGTTATTCGTCAGGAGGGAGGAACTCTTCAGCGGCGTCCTCGCACCCAGGAAACTTCTTGAGCGCCGCCCGCGCAGCGCTTGGGCCCAACCTGCTGAGACCTTTTGTATGTCGATCCAGAAGCCAGGCGGCAACCAAATCAGGTCGCCAGAGGGAGCCGCCAGGTCCCTTCTTGCCATCGCCGACCCTACACTCCGCCCAAACCATTACGTTTGGCGTCCCGCATCTTCTCTGACCACCATTCATCATTTGCGTCTGCGTCGCTTAAGACGGCAAAGTGTTGTCTGATTAGCGACGCGCTGGCTGACCGACAGAGACTGGACGGGGATTCGTTTTGTACATCACGATCCTCGCCAAAGTCCTTGGCCTCGATCGCCTGCACATCAGCAAGCAAAAACAATCCCGCAGACATCGGTGGCAGGGATTCATCCCCCGGCTTAGATCCCTGAGTGATTCCACAGGTAGGGTGAACAACCAGCAGTCGGGACTCCTTGATCTTGGCCTGAATAAATGCTTCCGGTTGAATGATTGGTTGACCTTGCCAGCGTTCAATGAGCGTCGTACCGGTGATGAACCGGTCGGTAGGTTCGAACAAGGCGACATCGTTTTCATCGAACCAGCAGGCCATTAATCGCGACAAATAGTCGAAGTCGCCAGCATCGCCAATGTGGTAAAAGAACCGCGGCGGTGGATCAAGCTCATTTGCGTTTCGGTATGCCGCAAGGCCGCCGGACTTCGGG
>JBCKLP010000322.1:0-2298 GCA_038903735.1 Burkholderiales bacterium
GGGTTGCGGCGACCACCATCGCCACGGCTTCGCCAACATGGCGCACTTTATCCACCGGTAGCGGCACATGTGGGCCTTCGAACACCGTGCCGCCGTCGGGTGCGCCCAGTTTCATGTCGAAACGGGTCGAGGGCACCGGACTGTGCGGAATCGGTTTCAGGCCATCGGCCGCGCAGTCGGCGCCGGTATAGATGCCCAGCACGCCGGGCATATTTACCACCTCAGTGCAGTCAATTTTGAGGATGCGCGCATGCGGATAGGGCGAGCGCAGCATGGCGGCATAAGCTTGCCCCGGCAGGCTGAAATCGTCGCTGAAGCGGCCCTCGCCAGTGAGCAGGCGCCGGTCCTCGGTGCGCGGGAGGGGCTTACCTATGCTTTGATGCGGGCCTTCGAAGGCGGGGGGAATGTCACCCAAGGAAAACTCCGGAGTAGTGAATGGATACCGAAGATTGTGGCCGCGCGCGCAACGCGCTGCCGATTTCGGCAAGAGCCTGCGATGGTAACGCGGCGCTGCGCATTCTGATACTGTTTCGCGCTCGAATGACAGAGCTTCAAACGAGAATCAGGGAGAAAATACATGGCGCGCGTCAGACAACTGGAACCCGGCGAACTCAACGATCACCAGACGCGGCTGGCGAAGGAGATCGGTGGCACGCGCGGCGGTGGCTTGGCAGTCAACGGCCCCTGGGGCCTCCTGCTGCGCAATCCGGCGCTGTGCGAACGGGGCGCCGCTTTCGGTACCATGTTGCGCGATGCAACCTCGGTCCCCAAGCGCCTCTCGGAACTCGCCATCGCCATGGTGGCGCGGTACTGGAGGGCACAGTTCGAGTGGTATGCGCATGCACCGCATGCCCTGAAGGCAGGTGTGTCCAGTGAAGTGATTGAGGCCATCCGCGAGCGCCGCCGCCCGGTGTTCGATAAAAAGGATGAGGAGGCGACCTACAACTTTTTCACGGAACTGTTGGAAACGCGCAAGGTGAGCGATGCCACCTACAAGGCATTGCTCGCCGAGGTGAGCGCAGAGGTCGCCATCGAACTCACCACCATCGCCGGCTTCTATGCCACGGTGGCGATGCTGATCATCGCCTTCGAGGTGGATCTGCCCGAGGGCGTGAAGCCGCAACTATCGGCTTGATGCGTGATGTGACAATTGATCTTCCCCAAAAACATGTCAGCCTCGTCAGAGGCATGGTTTTGTCTGGAATTATGAATTTCTCACTAACAGTTTGTTGAAAAGCGGAGCTGGACGGCAATTATCGTGATTCCGGCGAACGCCGGAATCACCTAAATCCTTGATTCAATCTCTCCGGGTTCAATTCCCCGCCCTTTGGGGCGAAGGCAGTTGGGTCTGAGGCAGTTAATACCCCGCCCCTTGGGGCGGGGAAATTTATTGCGATCACAAATTCTGGACCCCGGCATTCGCCGGGGTGACGGCACATTTTTCAACATACTGCTAATCGGTTTAGTCAGGAAAGGAGATTGCGCGATGCCGGCTGACAAGGAGACCTTGAAGATCGTCTGGGGCGCGGGAACGCCGCGCACCCTGCGCGCGCACTGGTGCATGCACGAGCTGGAGCTGGATTACCAGCGCCGGCCGATCGGCTCGCGCAACGGCGGCAACCTGACCCCGGAGTACACCCGGCTCAATCCCAGTCAGAAGATTCCAACCATCCAGGATGGCGAGGTGGTGGTCTCGGAAAGCGGCGCCATCGTGAACTACCTCACCACCTGCTACGGCGCGGCGACGAACATGCAGCCACCCACCTCACCCGTGGAGCGCGCCCGTTACGACCTGTGGTGTTTCTTCTGCTTGATGGAACTGGACGCGAACACCCTGTACATCATCCGCCGCCACGGCGACCTGCACGCCATCTACGGCGAGGCGCCCAACGCAGTGCAGGCGGCGAAGGACTGCTTTGTGCAGCAGGCGCACGCGGCGGCGGTGCGACTGGGCGATGCGTCCTATGCGATGGGCGAGCGCTTCACCGGCGCAGACATCCTGCTCACCACCTGCCTCACCAGCGCGCTGCGGCGCGAAGTCGCACTGCCCGAAATCCTGAGCCAGTACCTCGCGCGCACCACGGCGCGCGAAGCCTATCAGCGCGCGATGGCCGACAACCAGCCGCCTGCCGCAAATTAAGTAGAAAGTGGGGTCAGTGTAACTTTATGAACACTGACTCTGATCCCACATAAAGTTACACTGACCCCACTTTCTATCCGTTGATTACTTCTTCGACGATCTCGCGGTACTCGGCCAGGGAGTGATGGTAGGGCGCGGTGTGGTTGAACCAGCTGTTG
>JBCKLP010000323.1:0-2251 GCA_038903735.1 Burkholderiales bacterium
CGCCAACCTGTCCGCCGGCACCAAGTCGATCAAGGCCTTCGGCTACCGTGTCGACCCGGGCGCGAACAAGGTGGTGTTCGAGGAGAACACAAGCGACGGCATCACGGCGCCGGCGGTAGGCGGGCGGGCGATTCCCGGTTACGTGGCCGGCTTCGCGCTGGTAGGCGCGCATGCGGAGCTGAGTGGCAATCGTTCCAGTCGGGCACACGCCGGCCTGTTCGCGCGCAAGCTCGCGCCAGACTCCTCCATCAGGGGCAACGTGTTCGAGTGCAACGATATCGGCGTAGATGATGCGGCCACCGGCCGCTACTACACGCAGAACCGGCTGCTGGGCAATACTGTTGCCACCGCCCCCGTGGGCCTCATGGATGGCACCGACAACGTGGTCGCTGCGGCCGCCGGGAGAGCCTGCAGCCGCAATTAATCCGGCTACCCGTTCGTCCGGAGCCACTCACACACGGAAGTGCTGCCCTCCGGCACCCGGCGGCGTTCCAATGATGGATAAGCCAATCGATTGCGCTTATTCTGCCGGCCGCTGCACACGTGCCAGCCCGAGGTGGCGCGCTGCGCATGGCGTACAGGCTTATGTTAGTTTCGCTTGTGGCGCAGCATTGGCATCGCCTCCCGTGGAAGAAGGTTATCGATGTCCGACTATCACCCATTTGTTCCGCCGAAGGGTACGGCCCGTTACGCCGCGCTCACGCATCAGCAGATTCTCGAATCCCTGCCGGCTCGCCGCTTGGAAACCTGGAAGGCGAGGCTCGATTCGCTGCGTGCGAATCCCTTCAGGGGCATCACCACCGACGGCGAGGTGGTGCCGGATTTGTTTTCGCTGCGGGATGAAGGGGCGCCGACGGCGGCCATGCTGGAGGCGGTCAGGATCCTGTTCGGCAGGCTGTCGCCGGAGCAATTGAAAGCCGTCAGCCATCCGCTAGACTCCATTGACCGGCGCAAATGGGTGAACGAGGTGCCCCGCTATGAGCGCTATGGCATCTGGCTGGACGAAGTGACGCCGGCGGTTCTTGAGGCGACCCTGGGCGTGCTGCGTGCCAGCTTGAGCGAGGCAGGCTACGAGAAATCGCGCAATGTCATGCGGCTCAACGGCTTCCTCGGCGATCTGGTGGGCGCGCCGATCGCCATTGGCGAGTTCTGCTACCAGTTTCACCTCTTCGGCGAACCATCGGCGACCGAGCCCTGGGGGTGGCAACTGTACGGTCATCACCTTTGCGTTACCTGCCTTGTCGTTGGCACGCAGATGACGCTCACGCCCACCTTCATGGGCGCGGAGCCCCGCTTCGCCGACACGGGTCTGCATGCCGGGATTCGCCTGTTTGATGACGAGGAGCGCATCGGGCTGGAACTGGTGCGCAGCCTTTCCGCCGCACAGCAAGGCAAGGTCATCATCTATGACACGACCATTGCTAATGGGCTGCCGCCGGGCCGCCATAGGGGAGCGGACGGCATGATGCTCGCCGCGTCTTTCAAGGACAACGTGCTCATCCCGTATGAGGGAATTGCCGGTGCGGAGCTCGAACCCCAGCAGCGCCAGATCCTGCTCGATCTGACCGGGTGTTATCTTGCGACCCTGCCCGCCGATCCCCTGCGTGCCCGCATGGACGACGTGGAGCGGCACCTCGCGCAAACCCGCTTCTGCTGGGCCGGCGGCATCGGCGAGGAAAGCGCGTTCTACTATCGCATCCAGAGCCCGGTGGTGATGATCGAGTTCGACCATCAGAAAGGCGTGCTGCTCACCAACGAGACGCCGCAGCGCTTTCACACGCATACCATCGTGCGCACGCCCAATGGCAATGACTACGGCATGGACCTGCTGCGACTGCACTACGAAACCGCGCCGCACCACAGGCGGCCGTCGGGCCATGACCAGCATGGCCATGACCAGCATGGCCACGACCACAGCCACGGCCACGGCCACAGCCACAGCCACAGCCACAGCCACAGCCACAGCCACGATCACGATCACGATCACAGCCACAGCACAGCCATGATCGAAAGGGCGGCTGAACAGGTGCAGTTCAGCAAATCGGAATAAACTGCAGATACGATGAACGAACTGACACTGAAGGTCTACTGGCGACCCGGGTGAACGAGCTGCGCCAAGGTCAAGGAGTTCCTTGACGGTCTCGGGGTCGATTACGAAGCCATCAACGTTGCGGCGGAGCCGCAGGCGATGGCGGAGCTCGCATCGCTTGGCGTGCGCACCGTGCCGGTTGTCGTGCGCGGCCGCGAGTAC
>JBCKLP010000324.1:0-2245 GCA_038903735.1 Burkholderiales bacterium
ATCTCCGGTTTGGTGCGCTCGGCCGGCGTCATGGCGTTGATAATGCCCTCGATATGCCGCAACTGGCGCTCGTCAATCTGGGCGCCCTGCGCCGCCTGGGCCAGTTGCGAGGGCAGCTTGTCCACCAGCGCCGACATGCCCCCCATTTTTTTCATCTGCAGAACCTGCTGCTTGAAATCATCGAGATCGAAGCCCTTGCCCTTTTTCAGCTTGTCGGCGAACTTCCTGGCCTCGTCAACATCCACTGCCTTGCGCGCCTCTTCGACCAGCGACAACACATCGCCCATGCCGAGAATCCGCGCGGCCATGCGGTCAGGGTGAAATGTCTCGATGCCATCGAGCTTTTCGCTGACCCCCACGAACTTGATGGGCCGCCCGGTAATCTGGCGAACCGACAGCGCTGCGCCCCCACGGGCGTCACCATCCAGCTTGGTCAGCACCACCCCGGTTAGCGGCAGTGCCTCATTGAATACGCGCGCCACGTTCACGGCATCCTGGCCCTGCATGGCGTCCACCACAAACAGGGTTTCAGCCGGACCAAGCGCGGCATGCAAGTCCTTGATCTCCTCCATCATCGCCGCGTCTATCGCCAGACGGCCCGCGGTGTCGACAATGAGCACCTGGTGATAGTGGGTGCGCGCAAATTCCAGTGCCGCACGCGCTATATCCAGCGGCTTTTGCTGCACTGTCGATGGGAAAAAATCGGCTCCCGATTGTTCCGCGAGCACTCGCAACTGCTCAATGGCAGCCGGCCGGTACACGTCGCAGGAGACCAGCAGAACTTTCTTGCCTTCTTCCGCAATCAACCGGCGGGCGATTTTTCCAGCCGAGGTGGTCTTGCCCGAACCCTGCAGGCCCGCCATCAATATGACCGCGGGCGGCACCACCGCCAGATTCAGCGCAACTTCTGTGCCACCCATCAAACGGGTCAGTTCACGATGGACCACGCCCACCAGGGCCTGGCCCGGATTGAGGCTCGCGGCGACCTCCTCGCCGATGGCAAGATCCTTCACCCGTGCGACAAAATCACGCACCACAGGCAGGGCCACATCAGCCTCCAGCAGCGCCACGCGTACCTCGCGAAGTGCATCCTGAATATTGGATTCGGTCAGGCGCGCTTCACCGCGCAGGGTCTTGACGACTTTGGACAGTCGTTGGGTCAGGCTTTCGAGCATGTTTGAGTCGGCGCCAGCGGTTTCGCCCGGCGCGCCATGAAATCCGGAATGGGTGGGGAAACACCCGGTGGAATGGGTGGGAAACACCCGGTGTAAACTGTGGGTGAATGGATATTCTACTCCACGCCATCACCTCTCTCGCCTATGCCGGCCTGGCACTGCATTTCTGGCGCACACGCTGGCTGGCTGCGACACCGCCGACCATTGCGGGATGGGAGCGGGCGGTCATCCTTGCCCCTTTGTGCCTGCATTCATGGCTGTTGTGGGAGACGCTGTTTCTCTCGCAGGAACTTCGCTTTGGCTTTGCCATCGCCCTGTCCGCCATGCTCTGGCTGACTGTGCTGATTTACTGGGTCGAAAGCCTGTTTCTGAAACTGGAGGGAATGCAGGCCCCTGTGCTCGGCCTGGCGGCCCTGTGCACGCCCTGGCCACTGATCTTTCCAGGCCTGGCGGCCCCGCCGTCGGCGCAATCGATTGAGTTTCGGGCGCATACCGCGCTTGCCATGCTCGCCTACAGCCTTTTCACAATGGCAGCGCTGCATGCCATGCTGATGACAGCGCTCGAACGGCGCTTGCATCGCGGTGCGGCCGGCGTATCGCTTGGTGGCGCCCTCGCCGTGTTGCCCCCGTTGATGAGCATGGAGGTATTGCTGTTCCGTCTGATCGCGCTGGGATTCCTGCTGCTGACGCTCACCCTGGCAAGCGGCGTGGTGTATTCGGAAACTATTTTCGGGCAGGCAATGAAGTTCAATCACAAGACGCTGTTCGCCCTGGTTTCATGGCTGATTTTTGCGGCATTGCTGGCAGGCAGATACCTGTTCGGATGGCGCGGCCGGCTTGCCTTGCGCTGGACGCTGAGCGGATTCGCCGCGCTACTGCTCGCGTATATTGGCAGCCGCTTTGTCCTGGAAGTGGTGTTGCACCGCCCGCTGAGCTGAGCTTTTGCGCCGGAATTGCCGCATTACATCCCGTGCTCAGGCACCCGTGGAGTAGGACGTCATCCGTTCCACGTACGTACCACCCCGCCAATGGCGGGCGCGGAGGCTAAGTATTAATTGAACAAGGGGCGT
>JBCKLP010000325.1:0-2242 GCA_038903735.1 Burkholderiales bacterium
CTGTCCGCACCCGAGAACATCTTGTTGGTTGTTCGCCTGCTCAAGTCCAACGCGGTGAGGCACCGCAGCGAGTTAGCAACACGCGTATGCGAGCGGCTGGATTTTCATGATGCTCGTGGCCACCCCCAACTTGCGAGCTGCTCGAAGGCGCTGCGCGAACTCGAGCGTGCGGGTCATTTTACCTTGCCCGCCAGTCGTCAGACAAAGCAAAGGACTTCGCGGCCTCGCGTGGCGCAGCCGGTCGCACAGCCCACGGGGATTCCAGCGGAGGTTGGCGAGTTACAGAATCTGGAATTGATTCGGGTGCGCCATCCGGATGAACTGCGCATTTGGAATGAGATGATGCTCAGCGAACATCCGCGAGGCGCCGGACCGCTGGTGGGGCGCCAGATGCGCTACCTCATTGGCTCCGCGCACGGTTGGCTGGGCGGGTTTGGCTTTGCCGCGCCCGCCTTGCAATTGGGCCCGCGGGATGCCTGGATCGGATGGGATGGCGAACAGCGGCGAGACTATCTGCATTACGTGCTCAACATGAATCGCTTTCTGATCCGCCCCAGCGTGCACTGTCACAATCTTGCCTCGAAGATCTTGAGCCAGGCGCTGGCCGTGCTGGCGCAAGACTTTGAGCAATTGTATGGCTACCGCCCGTGGCTGGTGGAGAGTTTCGCCGATACTGCACACGTGACGGGGACCTGTTACCGGGCGGCCAACTGGATTCAGATCGGGCGGACCCAGGGACGCGGGTCGCGGGAGCGATTCAACAAGAAGACCTTGAGTCCCAAGGCGATCTATATCTATCCGCTGGTGTCCGACTTCAGGGCGCGCATGGGCTTGTCGGGCAATGCCGGCGGAGGGGCGCTCAAACTGTCCGATGGTCTGGACGGCGAGCTGTGGGCGCAGCACGAATTCGGCGATGCACCGCTGGGCGATGGACGCTTGAGCAAACGCCTGGTGAGTGTGGCGGTGGCCAAAGCGAACATGCCCAGCCGTGCCTTTACCGGCGTGGCCAAGGGCGACCGGACAGCGGTCAAGGCCTATTACCGCATGATCGACATGCCGGCGGACTCGGCGGTCACGCTGCCCAACATCATGGCGACGCATCGCCAGCGCACGGTGCGCCGGATGATGGGGCAAAAGGTCGTGCTGTGCGTGCAGGATGGCAGCGATCTTAACTTCAACAGTCTGGATCGATGCCAGGACCTGGGCGTGATCGGCAGCAACCAGACCGGGGCCCAGAGCCGTGGGCTGCATCTGCACTCGTCCCTGGCGTTGACCACCAGCGGCATTCCTCTGGGCGTGCTGCGTGCCGATTGCATCGCACCCCAGGCAAAACCGAAGGGGGAAAAACGCCCCAGCCATGCCATTGCAATCGAGGAGAAAAAGAACTTCGTCTGGATCGAGCATTTACGCGACACGGCTGCGCTGGCCAGCCAGATGCCCAATACACAATTGATCGACGTCTGTGATCGCGAGGCGGACTTCTTCGAGATGTTCGACGAGCAACGCAAAAACCCGCGCGTCGAACTGCTGATACGTGCCAAGCATGATCGCAATATCACCGAAGAGCCCTTCAAACTGTTCGCCGCCGTGCGTGAGGCACCCATCGCCAGCCGGGTTCGCGTGCCGGTACCACGGCAAAGCGCGCGCACCAAGAAGAGCAAACAACAGGCGCGCATCGCACGCCCGGCACGCATCGCGCAACTGAGCGTACGCTACCTGCCGATCCAGCTTCGCCCCGCGCACTACCACGCGGACAAGGCTCCGATTGATATCTGGGTGGTGCATGCGCTCGAAGAGCATCCGCCGGCCGGCGCCGAGCCTGTCGAGTGGTTTCTGCTGACCACGCTGGCGCTTAGCTCAGCCGAGGATGCCGAGCGGTGTCTGCGTTGGTACTGCTTGCGTTGGCGCATCGAAGACTGGCACCGCGTGCTCAAATCCGGCTGCGGCATCGAGGACCTGGCTCACCACAGCGCCGAGCGACTACGCCGAGCGATTGCCATTAATCTTGTCATTGCCTGGCGCATCATGCTGATGACCTTGCTGGGCCGGGAGGTACCGCAGTTGCCTGCTGAGATTTTATTCTCGGATATCGAACTGCGTACGTTGCGCGCTTACGCTAAAAAAAACGGCTGAGGCCACCCATTCAACTGGGCGATGCCGTACGCCTCGTCGCCAGCATCGGCGGATATCTTGCACGCAACGGCGATCCACCACCGGGGCATGAACTGATATGGCAAGGGTA
>JBCKLP010000326.1:0-2238 GCA_038903735.1 Burkholderiales bacterium
ATGCGCCGGCTGTTCCTCTCGCGCTCTTCCTGGGCGCGCAGCTTGGCAAGTGCGCTTTGCATGGAGCTCATGGCCCGCTCGGTCTGGCCTTCCTGCAGGGCATCGAGTCCCTCGTTGACATCGTCGCTGAATTCGCCGCTCTTTTTGCCCATGCGCTGCATTTCACGCAGGATCTGCTCCAGTCGGCGCTGCGACACCTGGCCGCCCTTGCCCGAGCTCAGCTCCTGGGTCTTTTGCAGCATCATGCGGTATTGGGAGCTGGCGAAATCCGACTGCAGGTCCGGAAGCTTGTCAGCGCGCTCGAGCAGCTTCAGCCGATCATCGCCTTTCTGCACAAAGCTGGCGAAGTCGTGCTTGGGCTTGTGGGTGGGCTTGTCCTTGAAGGCGGTGCTTTCGTCCGCAGCCGCCAGCTTTTCCGCAGAACCGCGCGGCGTGGCGTCCTGCTTGGCAAAGGCGTCACGCTGTTTCAGGTCCCAGCCAAAGAGGCGCGCGCGCTCCTCGCGCGATGCAGACGCATGGGGATCTTTCGGCTGCTTGCCGGTGAGCGCTTCGGGCAGCCAGCTTTCCGGGCCGGGCAGGGGCGGGGCCAGCGCCAGCGCAACGGCGGCAAGCACAGGAAATGCGAGATAGCGCGCCTCGCGCGGCCTATGTCGCGGCACCATTTTGCGTGGCGGCAAGGCTTCAATGCGGCTTGCGGTATCGGCAATCAGCGCTGCTGCCATCGGCGCGGGCTGTGCTACGCGCGCAAATTCCATGGAGGTGGCCACACGGTCATGCAGTTCGTAGGCCCGGTCGGCAATGCGCGCCGACTCCAGATCGGCGGGACGGCGCAGGGAGCCCCACAGCGCGCCAGTCAGAATGCCGGTAAGCCATACGGCGAGCGCCAGCGCGAGGGCTACGTCTTCAAAGCCGCCTTTGGCCGCGAGAACGCCGATGGCAACAACCGCGCCCCAGAAGGCGCCGCGCAGCGCGCCGGATTCGGCGCGGCGCACGCGTACCTGCACGGCGACCTGTGCAAGCAGCCTGGCAATGGGCGGCGGCAGATTCATCATCACCTGCCTACACGGCCATCCGCTCTACATTCTGAAACACATCTCCCTGGACGTTTTCGACCACCTGGGCGATCAGCTTGTCGGTATCGATGCCTTCGGATTCACCGGCAAAATTGAGAATCACGCGATGGCGCAGGCATTGCGCCGCGAGCGCCTTCACATCCTCGGCGCTGACATTGAAGCGTCCTTCGGTGAGGGCGCGCACTTTGGCGCCCAGCACCAGCGACTGCGCGCCGCGCGGGCTGGCACCGTAGCGCACCACGCGGCGCGTGATCTCCGGCGAGCCCTCCCAGTCGGGATGCGTGCCCATGACAATGCGGGTGGCAAAGTCGCGCACGTGGGTGGCAATCGGCACCTCGCGTATCAGGTCGCGGAAACCCAGTACCGTCGGGCCGTCCATGACGTGCTGGATCGCCTCGGGCTGCGCCTGGGTGGTGCGGTCGAGAATGGCGTTGAGTTCAGCCAGCGCGGGATAGCGGACCCTGAGCTTGAAGATGAAGCGGTCCAGTTGCGCCTCGGGAAGGGGGTAGGTGCCCTCCATCTCGATCGGATTCTGCGTGGCCAACACAAAAAAGGGCCGCGGCAGCGGGCGCGAAGTGCCGCCGGTCGTGACCGTATGCTCCTGCATGCCCTCCAGCAGCGCGGACTGGGTTTTCGGCGTGGCGCGATTGACTTCGTCGGCCAGCAGGATGTGCGCGAAGATCGGCCCGGGCTGAAAGCGCAGGTGCTTGCCGCCGCCCGCGTCTTCCACCAGCACCTGGGTGCCGATGATGTCCGCCGGCATCAGATCCGGTGTGAACTGGATGCGCGAGAAGGAAAGATCAAGGCTGTCTGCCAGCGTTTTGATGAGCAGCGTCTTTCCGAGACCGGGAGCACCCTCCAGCAGCACATGACCGCCGGCAAACAGCGCGGTGAGCACGCCGTTGATGATGTCCGAGTGGCCGACGATGACCTTTTCCACCTCGGCGCGCAACACGCCATAAGCGCTGACAAATGCTTCGACGCGTTCCCGACTCATGAAACTCCTTCCATGTGGCACCGCAGGAAAACTGAACAGGCAGTCCACTGTAGCGCATGCACGGGATGACTGCACAGGGATGCAGTGATTCGCAAGAAAACCATGCCGCGCGCGCGGCGCGAACTTTCGCGCAGCATCTGCGGCGCGCACGAGTACATTGGCGAGGCC
>JBCKLP010000327.1:0-2236 GCA_038903735.1 Burkholderiales bacterium
AACTCCTGCCACCGGCCAACATCCTTCTCGGACTTGATGTCACGAGCAAGAAGCGCCTGTTCGAACAGGCGGGGCTGCTGTTCGAGAACAATCAGGGGATTGCGCGCAGCGCCGTGTTTGACAGCCTGTTTGCGCGGGAAAAACTGGGGTCCACGGGCCTTGGTCAGAGTGTGGCTATTCCGCACGGCCGCATCAAGGGCCTGAAGGATTCCATAGGCGCGTTCCTGCGCCTTGCCAGTCCGGTGCCATTCGATTCTCCTGACGGCAAGCCGGTCAGTGATGTTTTTGTCCTGCTGGTTCCCGAGCAGGCCACCGAACTGCACCTGCAGATACTCTCGGAGCTGGCGCAGATGTTCAGCGATCGCGGCATGCGCGAGTTGCTTGCCGCCAGCACCGATGCAAGCCAGCTTCATCAGCAAATCACCGCCTGGAATCCGCATGCTGCAGATCAGCGTCGCGCGGCTGTATGAGGAAAACCGCGACAAGCTGGGGCTCGCCCCGCTAGCCGTCGCCGTGCGCGGCGACACCTTTATCCGCCGCGACAGCGAGGATGCCGCGGCGCTGGTGGGCCATCTGAATCTTATCCATCCCAACCGCGTCCAGGTGCTCGGCGCGCGCGAGCTCGCCTATCTGGAGGGTTTTGATCAGGCCGCTGCCAGCCAACTGATCGATACGCTGCTGCGCGCCGAACCCGCCGCGATCATCGCCTGCGGCGGAGTGCAGCTTCCGCCCCAGTTGATCGGCAGCGCCGATGGCGCCGGTGTTGCCATATTCAGCGCTGCAGCGAGCGGCGTGGAAGTTATCGACCGCTTGCGCCGCTACCTGGACAAGATGCTCGCCGAAACCACGGAGAGGCACGGCGTATGCATGGACGTGCTGGGCCTGGGCGTACTGATCACCGGCGATTCGGGCGTGGGCAAGAGCGAACTTGGTCTGGAGCTGATCAGCCGGGGCCATGGGCTGGTGGCCGACGACATTGTCGAGATAACCCATATTCCGCCTTCCACGCTTGAGTGCCGCTGCCCGGCAATGCTCAAGGATTTTCTGGAGGTCCGCGGACTGGGCGTGCTCAATATCCGCACCATATTCGGCGAAACCGCGGTGCGTCCGAAAATGAACCTGCGCCTGATTGTGCATCTTGAGCGACCCGCCAAGGCAGCAGGCAATCCGGTGGAACGCCTGCCGCTGCATGAACTAGCCGAAGACATTCTGGGGACCACAGTGCGCAAGGTCATGATTCCGGTTGCCGCGGGGCGCAACCTTGCGGTGCTGCTGGAGGCCGCGGTGCGCGATCACATCCTCCAGTTGCGCGGCATAAACAGCACTGAGGAGTTCATAGCCCGCCAGAGAAGCGCGATGTCCGGGAATCGGCCCTGATGTCGCAGCCCGAGCGCCTGCGGCTTGCCTTGATAACAGGCCTGTCAGGGTCGGGAAAAAGCATTGCTCTGCGGGCGCTGGAGGATGCGGGCTTCAACTGTATCGACAATCTGCCTGTTGCCCTGCTTGCGGAGACGGTGCGCATCCTGCGCTCGGGCGGCACCCGGCAACTGGCGCTGTCCATTGACGCGCGCAGCGGCACCTCGCTGCAGGCCTTGCCCGGATTTCTGGATCAGATGAAAACCGAAGGCACTGAAGTCCGGGTCATTTTTCTGGACGCGCGCGACCATACGCTGGTGCGGCGCTTCGCCGAGACCCGCCGCCCCCACCCATTGGCTGGAACTGATCGCACCATCGAGGAATGCCTGCGTGAAGAGCGCGACCTGCTGACACCGGTCTCCGAGTATGGCCAGCATATCGATACCAGCGAACTGACTCCCATACGCCTGCGCGAGCTCATCAAGACACTGCTCGGGCTCGATGCAGACCTGCGCACGCTGGTATTCGAATCCTTTGGCTACCGGGCCGGTGTGCCGCTGGATGCCGACCTGGTGTTCGATGCGCGTTGCCTGCCCAATCCATTCTACGAACCGCGCCTGCGTCCACTGACCGGCAAGGATGAGGAAGTGGTGCGCTTTCTGGATGCCGAGCCGCGCGCGATCGCACTGGGCGATTCCATAGCGGAATTTCTGGAGCGCTGGCTACCGGAGTACGCGCGCGACAATCGCAATTTCCTGACCGTGGCATTGGGATGCACCGGCGGCAAACATCGCTCGGTATACATGGTAGAGCGGCTGGCGGCCCGCTTCCGGCCGCGCATGAACGTGCTGGTCCGCCACAGGGAGCTTGCCAAGACATG
>JBCKLP010000328.1:0-2228 GCA_038903735.1 Burkholderiales bacterium
CAGCGTCAGGCCGCTCCATTGCTTACCGATACACCCGAGCCGCCGTTCTGAATAACACCAAACATCACAGCCAAAGACACAGAGCCTTCCCAGGCAACGCGTCGTTGAGAACTCCGTTCACCATCTGTCGCCATTTAGTGGCGCATTTGCGAAGCCGGTAACAGCCAGTCCAGCGCTCCTCGAATTCCACAGCAATTCTCATTTTGAAATCAGGTTGAAATAACGTGGGCATGAAGTGCGGATATTGAAAGTTGGTCTAGCCGGTATCGATGGGTTCGGGATTGAGTTTGCTCAACATGAACCGCATCAAGTGATCCCAGTCCTCGAAAGGCAGGTACTGGATCAACGCGCGCAAATGCTCAAAGAATGTTCGCCGAGAAGGCAGCAAGTGGCGAACGGCATGATACGGTCGATCGACCCAGTCAAGCGTGGTATGGACCAGGAAGGCGAGCAAGATCATGGTGGCGAACAGATTGGACAGATGCTGTTTGCCGTGGCCAAAGTTGTGTTCGAAGTTGTAGCCTTTGGTCTTGAGCGTATTGTTGTTCTCGTTCTCAATCTTCCAGCGCGTGCGGCCGGCGGCGACGAGCGTGGCGACGTTGTCGTCAGTAACCTGATGGGAAGTCGCCCAGGCATTGCGGAACACCACTTCACCGTCTTGCGTGGTGGTGAGCAGTTCGCACCAGTTGACCATCAGGGCATCGTTGCTGTTGCGCAAAGGCACCTGATTGACATAGCGGTAGGTATCGGTGAAAGGCTTCTTGCCGATTCGACGGGTGCGCACGAGGCTCGTTACACCGCCGCTGCGCGAAAGCTCGGCGACCCATTCGTACAGGGTTGAGTGGGAGTCGGGCTTGCAGGTAAAGAAAAAGTGGGAATTGTGTCCAAGTACCCGCGCACAATGCGGCTGGTGGCAGTACAGGTCATCGCCCAGATAGGTGATACCCCATGGCGCATAGTGCGCTGCCCACTGCTCAAGCCAGCGCCCTGATGCGGCCAACTCGCAGTCCTGTTTGTCGTGACCGTCCTGAGGTTGAACAAACTGAGGCGCCAAGGCAATGACGTTCTTCTGGCCAGGGGCCACCAGCACGGGGGTGACAGCGATATGGCGATTGAGGGTCTTGCCATTTTTCAGTTTGGACTGTGAACAGCAGGGGCAGGAAATCTTCTCCGAGGAAAAAAAGTCCGTGCCATCCAAGGCGATCAGGAAGGTATCGTTGATTGAGCGAAAGGCGTCGAGATAACCATGACGGTACAGTTCATCGCTGATCGTGGCCATAAGCGGGAACAGCGTCTCAGGGGGCACCGGATCGAGCAAATTACGAATCTGGTTGTCACAAGGGATTTCATGCACCCCAAAGAGCGACGAGGCGTTGTTCTTGCCCTGCTGCTTTTGCATTCTGACCTGGCTATCGAGGAACGACGGACTCTGGGAGAAGAACACCGAAAACGCGGACAGCGCTGCATCTTGCATTACATAGCGCCGGTTGTTGCTATTGCCGCGTGCGTCGGGCAGCCCCGCAAAAGTCGCACCGATCCGTTTAATCAGCGTCGCGGCGCTAAACGGGACAGCTAAGGGGCGGACGGTTTGACTGATGGTAACGACTCATGAGCTATCGAAATGCCGATAGATCAAACGTTAACACTCTAACCTACTGTTTACAAGAACTCTTTCTACATCCCCGAAAGAGATCGCCACCACCTTCCGCTCACTCAGCAAATCAAACGAATTCCAGTGCGGGATTCACTGTCGTACAGCTCAGATTTTGAAATGAGAACTGCTGCGAATTCCACCAGCGTGCCCTGCGCAGGTGAGCGCTACCAAGATATTTAATGATTCCTAAGATCGGATTGGGTATTACTCCGAGTGTGCGGCGTAGTTGACGCCATTTCATCGAAGTATTTTCAGTGCCTTACTCGCACACACCAAGGCATTTGCGGCGTTTTAAAACCGTAAAATGATTCATACTCCTTCGATAATGATCAAATCGGAACTGGTTGCCCAGCTTTCAGAACGTCACTCCCAGCTTCAGGCTACTGATCTGAGTTTATCGCTCAACTTAATCCTGGACGCGATAAGCCAAAGCCTCGCTGAAAGACGCCGCGTAGAGATTCGCGGCTTTGGCAGCTTCGACTTAAGTTCGGCATCCCAGGATTGGGCGCAATCCCCTGTCGGGGCAGAAAGTTTAGGTGCCTGCGAAGAACTTGCTCCGATTCAAAGCTGGCAA
>JBCKLP010000329.1:0-2225 GCA_038903735.1 Burkholderiales bacterium
TCGTTGGTACAGTTGACCGCATGAATCAAGCGCTAAAGCCGGGGACCATCATGATGCTATTGGTGCCGCCCCTGATGTGGGCTGGCAATGCAGTAGTGGGGCGCATGGTCAGCCACCTGATCTCGCCCATGAAGCTGAACTTTATGCGCTGGGTGGTGGCATTTTTTATTTTGTTGCCAATGGCCTACCCGCTGCTTAAACCGAGCAGCGCATTGTGACCACACTGAAAGCGCTTCACACTACTCGGCCTGCTGGGCGTGGGTTGCTACAACGCGCTGCAATACTTGGCACTGCACACGTCTACCCCACTGAACGTGACGCTGGTGGCCGCCAGCAGCCCGATCATGATGCTGGGCACCGGCTGGTTGCTATTTGGCCAGCACATCTCACGCCATCAACTGCTGGGCGCGGTACTGTCTGTGGTGGGCGTTCTGGTGGTGCTGTCGCGTGGGCATTGGGCGCAACTGACAGCGATCAAATTTGTGCCGGGCGATTTGTATGTGTTGCTGGCCACACTGGCGTGGGCGGTGTACAGCTGGCTGTTGTCGCAGCCCAAAGAGCCACTCGGCATACGCAAAGACTGGGCGGCTTTTTTAATGGCGCAAGTGGTGTTTGGTCTAGGTTGGGCGGCCCTTTTTTCAGGCACCGACCCGCTTGAGGTCGAACACCCCTTCGTAGAATCCGCCGGCCTTCTCCAGGTCGCTCACCACGATCGCGAAATGTCTCAGCTTTGCCATGTCCGCTCCTTTGATTGATGAAGGTTCATCTGCCTGAGTACCGCACGGCCCAGCACGTCGTACGGATCGCCCAGCGTTTCGTGAATCTCGAAATGATTGTAGCCCTCGGCGCGCTGCAACTCGACCGGCATTCCCCGTTCCTGCGCGGCCTGCGCGAACTCGCGTAACTGGCGCTGGAATTCGGGCGTCTCCAGCGAGCCGTAGATAACGACCAGAGGCGTGCTGAGCCTGTCAAGGTGGCGCAGCGGGCTGAGCTGCTTCACCATTTCGTCGGTGAAGGCGACGTAGGCGCTGCGCGCCGATCGCTTGACCGGTTCCAGGTCGTAGATCCCGCTGCAAATCAGCCCGCCCTTGAAAGGGCTGGCCGGCAGGCCGAACTGGTGCCAATCCGTTGTCATCGCCACGGCCGCGAGATGCGCCCCCGAAGAGGTTCCGGACAGGTAGATCCGGTCGCGGGCGCCGCCGAAGTCACCGACATTGGCGACGACCCAGGCGATCGCCCTGCGCACCTGGTCAGCCAGCGGGAACAGGCTGCCCGCGGCGTCCTCCACGCTGGTGAAGTCCGGCACCACGAGATGCACGCCCGCGTCGTTGAAGAGATCGGCGAACAGCCCGCAGTCCTTCGCGGCACCCGAGCGCCACGCGCCTCCGTGAATGAAGATGTTCACGGGTGCGTTCGGTCGGTTCGCGGCATAGATGTCGAGCTGTTCGATCGGCGTGGGGCCATAGGCTTGACGCAAGGGATTGCCCCGCCGCGATCGCAGGTCGTTGCTGCGCGTCGCGTAGCGGTCCAGCAGCTACTGCCGGTTGGGGGCGTACGCGGCCTGGGTGTACGCCGCGCCAAGCGCGGCCTGGTTCATGTCCAGCCAGACCGGTGCGCCGGAGCCATAGCGCGCCCCGTCTGCGCGCAGCCGCTCGACGATCGAGGGCGGCACGTAGTGGGCGTGGGCATCGATCACCATATCGTGCCTCACAAATCAAGGAACGCGAACTCACTCCGGCTGGATGTCGGCGGCCTTGATCTGGCGCACCCATTTGGCGGTTTCGGCGGTGATGTAACGGCCGAACTCGTCCGGACCCATGGGAGCGAGGTCCAGGCCGATCGCGTTCAGGCTCTTGCCGACCTCGGGCGCGGCCAGCGCCTTGCGCGATGCATCCCACAGCTTGTCAATCACTTCCTTGGGTGTACCGGTGGGCACGACCAGCCCGTTCCACACGTTCACGTCGAAGCCGGGCAACTCCTCGGAGATCGCCGGCATGTCCTGCATCAGCTGTGTGCGATTGAGCGAGGTGACTCCCAGCCCACGCAGCTTGCCGGCGCGAATCTGCGCTAAGGCCGAGACGTTGTCGGCGAAGATGAAGTCGATCTGGCCGCCCATCAGGTCGCTCACGGCTTGCGGCATGCCCTTGTACGGCACTTCGAGAAAGTTCACGGCACCCCGCGTCTTCAGTTCCGCCAACGACACCTGCATTCCGGCCGCAGCGTAG
>JBCKLP010000330.1:0-2207 GCA_038903735.1 Burkholderiales bacterium
GACGCGTTAAGCAGTGGTACTGGATACGCTCCCTGACACGTTTCGCTTCCTGCCATGCCTCGCCGCGCCCGCCTGCGACTTGCCAACTCCCCGTTGCATCTGATTCAGCGCGGCAACAAACGCGGGGTGTGCTTTTTCGCCGCGGACGATTACGCGTTCTACTTGCATCACCTGGAGTCGCTGGTGGCCAAGTTCGGCTGCGCGGTGCATGCTTATATGCTGATGACCAACCATGTGCACCTGCTGCGCTCGCCGCGCGCCACCGATGGCGCGTCGCTGCTGATGAAGCATCTCGGGCAGCGTTACGTTCAGTACGTGAATCGCACCCATGGCCGCAGCGGCACGCTGTGGGAGGGGCGTTTTCGTTCCAGCCTGGTGCAGACCGAAGGCTACCTGCTGCGCTGCTACCGGTACATCGAGATGAACCCGGTTCGGGCGGGCATGGCGGCTCATCCCGCCGGCTATCGCTGGTCCAGCTTCCGCGCCAATGCACGGGGCATGCCCGACTCGCTGCTCACGCCGCATCCGCAGTACCTGGCATTGGGTAGGGATGCGGCGGCGAGAATGGCGGCGTATCTCGATCTTTTCAATGGCGCGCTGGATCGGGCGCAATTGGCGGAGATTCGGTTCGCCGTGAATGCCGGTTATGCGCTGGGCGGCGAGCGCTTTCGCAAAGAAGTCGAAGCCATAACCGGGCGGCGGGCCGGACGAGGCGATCCAGGGCTTTGATCTGACGCGCGACGTGCCGGTGATCGTCTACGGCATGGACGAACTGCCGCAGCAGGAGCAGGAGCGGCTGAAATCCCTGGCGCTCAAGGGCATCGTCAAGGAGGTGCGGACACCCGAGCGGCTGCTCGACGAAACGGCGCTGTTCCTGCACCGGGTGGTGTCCAAACTGCCCGAGGAGCGGCGCCAGATGCTGGAGAAGCTCACCCTGAGCGCCGACAGCCTGGCCGGCAAGAAGGTGCTGGTGGTGGACGACGACGTGCGCAACATCTTCGCCCTCACCGCGGTACTGGAACGCCACAAGATGGCAGTGCTCTCCGCCGAGAACGGCCGCGCCGCCCTCGAAGAGCTAGTCCAGAACCCGGACGTGAACATCGTGCTGATGGACATCATGATGCCGGAGATGGACGGCTTTGAGACCATGCGCCAGATTCGCCAGATGAAGCAGTTCGAGTCCCTGCCGATGATCGCGCTCACCGCCAAGGCCATGAAGGGCGACCGCGAGAAATGCATCGAGGCCGGCGCCTCCGACTACATCAGCAAGCCGGTGGACACCGACCAGCTTGTTTCGCTCCTGCGGGTTTGGCTGTACCAATAACGTGCAGCTCCCCGATCCCGAGGCCATCGGTGACATTTCTATTTAGCGTTGACAAACTGTCACGCTGGCGTGTCACGCTGGCGTTGCAATTCATTGCACCTGGTGCTACATTAAACCATGCCCAAAAAAACTTCGCTCAGGAACAATCCTGCTATGCAATCGTCACGGGTGTTTAAGACTGCATGGTTTTCCAAGGAAGCCGGAAAAGCCAGGATCATTGACGCTGAACTGTGTAGCGCGATGGAACAGGTCATGCAAGGACAGGCAGACGATTTGGGCGGGGGCGTTTACAAAAAACGCCTGAACGACAACATGCACCGCGCGATCATTTTGGCCAAGGCTGGGCGGTATTGGGTTTACGCCTACCTGTTCGCAAAAAATGACCGCGAGAATATCGCACCTGACGAGCTGGCCGACTTCAAGAAACTGGCTAAATTTTATGCGCTAAAGACTGAAGCGGAAATAGCATCAGAACTGGGAAACAACTATTTATTGGAGATTTGCCATGACTGATAAAATCATTTCTACCAAGTACAAAAGCAAAGCTTTTGAAGCGATCCATAGCGCGGCTCAGGGGCTTTATAGCTCCGGCACTATCACCAAGGCCACCATGCGTGAATTCGATGCCTCTTGCCTGGAGAAAATTCCGGTGTTCGACGCCAAAGACATCAAACGCATACGCGAACAAGCGCACGTCAGCCAAACGCTGTTTGCGCGTTACTTGAACACCAGTGAGTCAACCGTGCAAAAGTGGGAAGCCGGGCAGAAACGGCCAAGCGGTATGGCACTCAAGCTGCTGAGCGTGGTTGAAAAACACGGCCTTAAAGTGCTGGCCTGAACTGCACACCCATTTGACTTTCTTCGGTAGAGGCGTGTAATGCAT
>JBCKLP010000331.1:0-2162 GCA_038903735.1 Burkholderiales bacterium
GGCCGCGGGCATTGACATCGTGCATGTGGCCTACAAGGGCGGCAGCCCGGCGATCAACGACCTGATCGGCGGCACGATACCGATGGTGATCCTCAACGCGAGCACCGTCATGCCGCACGCGCGTTCGGGCAAATTGCGCGCGATTGCGCTGTTCGACGCGCAGCGTTCCAGCATCTTTCCCGATTTGCCCATCATGCGAGAGACCCTGAGCGGCTACGCGGCGCCCGGCTCCTGGTTCGGCATACTCGCGCCGGCTGCCCTGTCCACGGCCATCGTCAGGCGCATCAACGCTGATTTTCGCAGGGTTACGGCCGATCCCGAGGTGCAGAAGCGCATTGAAGGTCTGGGATTCGAGACTGTGGGAACGATGACTCCCGAGGAATTTGCGGCCAAGGTCAATTTTGAATACGTGGCGATCCGCAAGGCGGTCGCCGCGGCTGGAATTAAACCGGAGTAGCGTCGCCTGGGGTTCAGATTTTTCGTTCTCGATGAAAGGGGAGTGACATGCAGGGACTTCCAAGCCGGTTTTGCGCAGCCGCGCTGGCGGTATTTTTTGCGGCAGCGGGGACAGTCCAGGCACAGGCCTGGCCGGTAAAACCGGTGCGCATGCTGGTCACCCTCAAATAGTTTGCGCCAGCCCCGGATGGTGTCCTCGTCGAGCAAAAGAGCTTTGGCGACATCGTTCACGCTCCATCCGGTATCCAGCAGGACAATCGGGTTCGCGCGCCGCGTCACCCGCGGAATCGTCGATCCATCGCGCGCCAACGCGATTAATCTTTCACGGCTCTCATCGTCCAGGAAACCAAATCGGATCGTCATGCCCATCCGAATTCTCATTCCGGCCAAATGCAAGATATTTTTCCCGATCTCTCAATGAGTCGGGGTATATATGTCAATATTCCTGCAACTTTAGATAGAATAATCCGTGGCGAATCAAATTCGCCAGTGCGTTCATTTGCCTGCCGGTCCAATCAGTTTACCACTGCAGAAAAAAGGGACGCCTGACTCATGCCGAAAATCACGAGCAGCCGGGCCGCGTGGATTGTCTTGGCGACCGGCTTTCTCATCCTTTTCATAGGCGGAGGCGCAAGATTCACCATTGGCTTGACCCTGAAACCCATGGTCGAGGAATTGAACTGGTCCCGCAGCGATATCGGCGTCGCCGTTCTGGTGTTCCAGACGATCACCGCATTCGCCATGTTTTACTCAGGCCGGCTGGCGGACAAAGCGAGCCTGCGCGCGATGCTCGGCTGGGGCATGGTGATCAGCGGAGCGAGCATTGGCGCGATGAGTCTGGTGACCCAGCCCTGGCACGCCATTGTGCTGTTTGGAATTGTCTATGCATTCGCCAATGGACTGATTTCGGCTTCACCCGTCGGCGTCATGGTGACGCGCGCATTTCCCGACCGGGTCGGCTTTGCCAATGGCGTGGCGAGCGCGGGCATGAGTGTGGGACAACTTGTCATCATCGCGGTGCTTGCGGCGGTGCTCGTGACGATCGGCTGGCGCTCGGTTTTCGTTTGGGTCGGGCTCGCGCATCTGCTGTTCCTGCCGCTCATATTCTATGCTGTGCCCGGCAAGGAGGCCACCGCAAGGCAGGCGGCCGGTCCGGTGCGCGAAGGGATGAGCCTGCGCCAAGCCATGCGAACGCGCCAGTTCTGGCTGCTGATATTGATTTTTGCGATTTGCGGTCTGAATGATTTTTTTGTCACCACGCATGTTGTCGCCTTCGCGCTGGATCGCGGAGTCAGCCCATTTCTCGCCGGTAATCTGCTGGCGGTGATGGGCATTGCTGGACTGGTCGGCGTTATCGCTTCGGGGATGTGGGGCGACTGGACAGGCCCGGTTATCGCCACAGCGGCGGCCTTTACCGCGCGCATCGCGGTCTTTCTTCTTGTCATGATCGATCAGTCGCATCTGTCTGTTGCGATTTTCTCACTGGTGTTTGGAGTGACGTTTTTAATGACTGCGCCATTGACCGTACTGTTCATCCGCGATTCCTTTGGCCTCAAGAACATGGGCGCAATAGGCGGGATCATTGTGATGGTGCATCACATCTTCGGTGGTTTGGGTGGCTGGCTGGGCGCTGCGATATTTGATCGCGATGGCAATTACACCACGGCGTTCACAGTGATGTTTGTCGCAAGTCTGATCGCGCTGGT
>JBCKLP010000332.1:0-2140 GCA_038903735.1 Burkholderiales bacterium
AAAAGCGGCCCGAGGTGACGCGCGGGGCACTCGATGGGGGTAGCCCCCATCGCCGCCTTCCGTTTCGCCCCAGAGGGGTACGTTATGGACCACCTGGGGCCGTTCGTGGCGCCCCGGCCCGGCCCGTGTGAGCTGCGCCAGCGTCAGTTCGCGGGCCTTGACGTTCACGCCTTTCAAACGACGGCTACATCCCAGAATCCCATTCGAAGATACAAATATGGAAGTGAGAGAAGCTGCCAGCATCTTTTCCAAGAGCGGACTCTATTGTTTCAAGTTCCGCATTGAGTTGTTCGACGTACTTAGTGTAGTCAGCTAACAATTTTGCTGCATGTTTGAGAGTACTCGTTTTATAACTCTCCATACACTCCGTGTTGTACTCTATATCCCATAATAACTTTGGTTTAAACAGCCGATGCAATTTGCGCGCTTCGTCGAGCGAGATATCTGCATCTGCATCCCGATAGCTCGCGGTGTTGGTGATAACCCAGCGCTGGGCCCAGTGCTTGGATGCCTTCCTCACTTCCGCAACGACCCACCCGCAAGGATCTTCGAAACAAAATTTTTCTTTTTTGTCCTTCCCAAATCCAGATAATCGAATCGAATCTGCCATATTTGCCACCCTTTCCTTTTGCGCTTTACGCGCGATCTATTTCGATGACGATAGCTGACCGATTTTGTGCCAGTTGCGTACAAATGAAAACTGCTCTGGTGTCTCTGGCGATTGCGGTCGCACGTGCCGCTTGTCCATGACTGTCCATTTTTGTGCAATCAGGGCGATGGACTCTGCTGGCGTGAATCCCGATTCAATTAGCAGACAACCAACCACGGTGCCTGTTCGACCGATGCCACCCCAACAATGGACATAGACCGGCCGGCCTGAGGACGTCGCTCCTCCAATAGCCTCTATTATTTTGCGCATGCGCTCCGCTGTTGGTACCGAGACATCCCGGATGGGATAGCGATCGTGACCCGCCTGGACCTTCAAACGCGTCGCAACCGAACGAAGCAACATCTCGTACTCTGCCAGGGGTTCCGTGGCTTCGGTCAGGTCGATGAACTGGCGGATGCCGACACCAAGAATCGCCGCAATTTTTTCGTTTGATTTCGCGTCATCGTTTGTACGGGGATACTCTCCGGCCATGACGTGTCCGGGAACCACCCAATAACAGTTACCGTGTGCCCGGGGTAGGTGATCGCCAGGCAGTTGCAGAAGCTTCCTGTCAAACACGGGCGTTTCTCCGACCGCGGAGGTCTTGTTCTGTTCCGGCCTTGTTTGGAAAGCGTTCTACGTTAGTTGAAATTTCCATTGCGGCTCCTATTCGTCCTCTTCGGGATTCCACGGTTCTTGAACATCAACTCGTAAAACTCCGGCAAGAGATTGGTCGTCAAAGTCGATGGAAAGCTCTTCCTCGGAATAGTCGAAACGCAAATCGTTGGTTACATCCTTGGTGATCCGCGCTATTTCCCTGAGGGACAACTTGCGGCCATCAATTCGCGACACCCAAAAGCATCGATAGCCGCACACCCTGTAATCGTCCCAGGGGTGATTCAAGATGTCAGCAAGGTCCAGCCCTGACTGGACTTTTTCCCTGACCATGACCCGTGCGAATGCATTCTCGCAGAGGTTGAACGTGTAGGAATACACGCCCTGACTGGAATCGGCAGGGTCGTATGTCTGCATTGCGAGGAAGTCTTCATACGACTGGTTGTCTAGGCTGCTGTAGGCTACGCACGCCCGCACCACGTTGAGGGTCCCCTCCAGCAGCAGTTCCGGTTGGTCGGGAAGTTCAAGCATTGAAAGATGCTGGCGGAACAAAGCAGAGCGATCAGCTTTTGCAGCCTTTCGGTACGCCCGCTCCCATTGCTTCAGACCCATCGGAATCCATTCCGAACGATCCCGGAATCGCCATCGTTCCAGCTATAGGCGCACAGCTTGCCGCGATTCGCAATACTGTAGTCGAGGCAGACGATCTTGTCTGACCGTTGCTCTGGCTCTCCCTTGAACCAGTAATGACCGAAAAACACCGGCTTGCTGTCCGTGTAGGCGATGCGGCAATGGGCAGGAATAGCGGCCCCGCTCCAGGATTCGTTCCGCTTCGGTTCCGGTAGCGCAGCATCGCCCAAAGTCGTCGCTGCCGCA
>JBCKLP010000333.1:0-2125 GCA_038903735.1 Burkholderiales bacterium
CGTGCGGTGTTCTACGCCGGCGGTGAGGCCGAGTTGAAGATGTTCGACGCCACACTGGCGCGCGCGGGGGTGGCGGCAGAGGGCTTTCGCCGCTGCATCGACCTGGGCTGCGGCGTCGGGCGGGTGAGCGCACCGCTGGCGGCGCGCTACGACGAGGTGCTTGCGGTGGATATCTCGGCTGCGCATTTGCGCGTGGCCGAGGAGTATCTGCGCGCGGCCGGGATAGCCAATGTCGAATTGCGGCATCTGGATAGCATCGACGATGTGGCCGGGTTCGGCGGCTATGACGTGCTCTATTCGCGCTTCGTGCTGCAGCACAATCCGCCGCCGGTGGTGGCGCTCCTGCTGCGCGGCCTGCTCGCGCAGTTGCGCCCGGGCGGGGTGGCGCTCGTGCAACTGCCCACCTACAAGGCGGGCTACCGGTTTTGGATCGATGAATACCTGCGCTACGAAAACGCCACCGACATGGAGATGCACTATTTCCCGCAGGTGGCGCTCTTCGATCTCATCGCCGGGCAGGGCTGCCGGGTGCTGGAGATCCGCGAGGACGATTCGATCGGGCTGTCGGTGATTGCGGTGTCGAATACTTTGTTGGTGCAGAAGGGTGGGTGAGGGAGCGGAATGGCAAGAATAATCGACAACGAGGGGCAGATTCCTTACGATGCGATGGCATATAACACTATGTGTGATATCATAAGCACATGAATGCAGGGCAGGCGGCTTGAAGGTTCTGCAGAACGCGTGGTTCGGCCGATTTGCACGGAAGGAGAAAATATCGGCCAACGCGCTCTGGGATGCTATTGAGCGCGCAGAAAAGGGGCAGTTCGATGCCAACCTGGGTAGCGGCGTCATAAAGCAGCGTATCGCCCGTCCCGGGGAAGGCAAGTCCAAGGGCTACCGCAGCATCGTTCTGTTTCGCAAGAGTGAGAGGGCGTTTTTCGTTTACGGTTTCGCCAAGAGCGATCTTGGCAATATCCGTGACGATGAAGTGCGACAGTTCAAGAAAATGGCCAAGCACGTTCTGGGGCTTACGGACAAGCAGTTAAGTGTGTTGATTGCAGGTGGACAGTTTGAGGAGCTTGTAAGAGATGGCCAAGAAATATCGCAGTGATGCCTTTGCTGCCATCCATGAAACGATGGAGGCGCTGCATGAAGTGGGCGCTATCGATAAGCTTACGATGGCTGAGTTCGATGATGCGTGCCTGACGTCTGTACAGGAACTTAGCCCCGAGGAGATCAAATCCCTGCGGATGCGCGAGCACATCTCCCAGCCGGTTTTTGCCCGTTATCTGAACGTTTCGAAGAATCTGGTTTCCGATTGGGAGCGGGGAGTCAAGAAACCAGGCGGTCCGGCGTTGCGCCTGCTAACCGTGATCCAGAAAAAAGGGCTCATGGCGATTGCCTGAATTCCTGCGTTGCGATTCGAACTACCGACAAGCTGGGGAGCCCGGTCATCAACGAAGCGAGTACGCAACGGGCACCGTGCCGTCGCCGAAGCCAACCCGGAGCGCAGTGGCTACCGTGATCGATATTGCGCGCTTAATCCTGGAGCTGAGACCGGATCTTTGCCGGCGGTTTGCGTTTCACCTGCCTGAAAACGCCGACGCCTGGCTCGGCTGGCTGGTCACCACCGGCGGGACGGAATACGCGGCGCTGCGCGATGCGCCGGCGCTGCTCGCCGACCTGCAGGCGAGGGGGTTCGGCCCGAAGGCAAGCTGACCAAGCTGCAATCTCTGGTCTGGAGGGCGCGGCCCGACGTGCAGGCGGCTTTTCCGCTGCCCGGGCAGGTCGCTGGATATCTGGGCTGGTTCTACACCCACGGCCTGGAAGAGCACGGCTACTGGCGCTATCTGTCCAGTGCTGAGCGCGACATGGTGCTGCAGCTCTCCGAACCCTGGCATTCGAGAATCCAGGCAAGCTTGGCGAAGCTTGCCGCAGCGCCGCAGCCGCGGGTGCCGTTCGACGCGCGCGCGTTCGGCGTGAATCTGCTGGGCTATGCCTTCGGCCAGCTCGGCATCGGCGAAGATGCGCGCATGGCGGCGCGCGCCTTGCTCGCGGCGAAGGTGCCGCTGGCGATGCTCGATTTTCCGCCGGGCGCGGACATTGCGCAGAACGACCGCAGCAT
>JBCKLP010000334.1:0-2125 GCA_038903735.1 Burkholderiales bacterium
TGGAAGTCGCTGACGCCGGATCAGCGCCGCGGGATCGAGATGAGCACGGGACGCGAATTCGGGAGGCGCTACGGCAAGGCCTGGGACGCCGACGCGGCGGGCGGACGCAAGATCGCGCAGGATCGTGGCAATGAGATCATCAAGTTGAGCGCAAACGAGGAAAAGCGCTGGCGCGCCGCCTCGAAGTCCGCCTACAACGCGTGGATCGACGAGATGAACAAGAAGGGCTTGAACGGGCAGCAGATGTTCAAGGACCTGCTGGAGATAATGGCGAAGTACGAGAAATCCTAACGCATGCCCGGCCAGTCTCCGGAGGCCCCGACATCGGAGGCGAGGCACGCACCGCCCATGGACGCTTTCGGCCGGGCGCTCTATGACGGCTCGGTCGCGATCGCCGTATTCGGCGGTTTGAACTTATTGCTCGTCATGGTGCTCACCGTCGCCAGCGTGATCGGCCGAACGGCGTTGGACCGGCCGATGCTGGGTGACTCGGAAGTGGTCGAAGCCGGAATCGCCATCGCACTTTTCTGTTCGCTGCCGTACTGCCAGATGCGCGGGGCGAACGTCATCGTCGACTTTTTTACCTTGGCTGCCAGTGAGCACACCCGTGCGTTGCTGGACCTGGTGATGAACACGGTCTTCCTCGTGTGCGTCGCGGTGCTTACCTGGCGGCTTGCCATCGGCGGATGGGCCGTCTTTATCGGCGGCGACAACTCGACGTTCCTGCGCATCCCGCTCTGGTGGGGCTATCTCACCGGTTTCGTGGTGATGATCGTCTGGTGCCTCACCTGCACCTACGCGATGCGCCAATCCTGGCGCGCGGCAACCGGGCCGGCGGTGAGGCCTCGCCGCTGACATGGGCAATTTCGAGATCGGCCTGATCGGATTCGGCGCAACTTTGGTGCTGATGGCACTGCGCATGCCAGTGGGCATCGCGATGCTCTTCGTTGGCGCTATCGGGTACGTCTCGCTCTCGGGCTGGCAACCGCTCCTGAGCAGCCTCAACACCACGACCTACAGCCGGTTTGCGAACTACCACTTGTCGGTGGTGCCGCTGTTTCTGCTGATGGGGCATCTGGCGACGCAAGCGGGCGTCAACAGCGGGATGTTCCGGGCGGCCAGCGCCTGGTTCGGTCACCTGCGCGGAGGGCTCGCGATCGCGACGATCGGCGGCTGCGCCATGTTTGGCGCAATCTGCGGCTCGTCGCTTGCGACCGCTGCAACGATGTCCCAGGTCGCAATGCCGGAGATGCGCAAGTACCGCTACTCGAACGCGCTCATCACCGGTACGCTCGCCGCGGGAGGAACCCTCGGCATCTTGATTCCGCCGAGCGTCGTGCTCGTCATCTATGCGATCTATACCGAGCAGTCGATCGGTAAACTGTTCCTCGCCGCCATCATCCCGGGATTGATCGCGACCGTTGGCTACATGATCGTGGTGAGCCTGTATGTCCGGATCAAGCCGGATGCCGGGCCGGCCGGTCCGCGCGCGAGCTGGAGTGACCGGTTCCGGAGCATTCTCGGCATCTGGCACGTCGTGCTCGTGTTTGCGGTCGTCGTCATCGGGATTTATGCCGGCTGGTTTTCACCGACCGAGGGCGCGGCGGTTGGCGCCGCGGTGATGGCGGTGCTCGCGGTCGTGATCGGCGGGATGCGCTGGCGCGGGCTGCGCAAGGCGCTGCTCGAGACGATGGAGACCAGCGCGCTGATCTTCCTGATCCTGCTCGGCGCCGAGGTGTTCAACGTGTTTCTCGCGCTAAGCCAGATGCCATCCGAACTGGCCAGGGCGGTCGGCACGCTCAAGCTGTCGCCGATGGTCATTCTCGGGGCGATCATGCTCGTCTACCTGATCCTGGGTTGCGTCATGGAGTCCTTGGCGATGGTGCTGCTGACGATTCCGGTGTTCTACCCGATCATCCTCGCCCAGGACTTCGGCCTGAACCAGGAACAGCTCGGGATCTGGTTCGGCATTCTTGCCCTGACGGCGATCGAAATGGGCATGATCACGCCGCCCTTCGGGCTCAACCTCTTCGTGATCAACGCGATGGCGAAGGACGTGCCGATACGAGACACCTATGTCGGCGTGCTTCCGTTCGTGGCGAGCGATATCGTGCGCACCCTGATC
>JBCKLP010000335.1:0-2121 GCA_038903735.1 Burkholderiales bacterium
CTAGATGGCGCGCTGCGTCCATCCCGGGAACTGATAGTTTGATGACCTCTTTAATGGCAAAACCCTGCGGTAAATTGTCGAATTCGGGGGCCGGGTAACGTCCTTTCATCGCGGCGAAAAGGCCGTCGTCGGCGAGCAAATGCTGGGTTGATTCGATGAATTTGGACATGTCAGCGTAAGCCCGGGCAATGATGCACTGATATTTTGTTGCGCCGCACCAAGTTTCAACTTTGGCACCTATGATGCTGACGTTGCCGAGTCGCAGTTCGGCGATCGCCTGACGCAGGAACGCGATTCGCTTCTCGCTGCTTTCCAGCAGGGTGAACTGCCTCTTGGGCAGCGCCACCGCCAAAGGGATGCCCGGCAGGCCTGCGCCACTACCGACATCCAGAAGGTCACCGGGAGGAAGGACGGGTACTACTGAAAGGGAATCGAGTAAGTGGGTGCTAACCATCTGTATAGGGTCACGCACCGCAGTCAAATTGTACACTTGGTTCCACTTGTTCAGCAGGCGAAGGTAAGTGAGCAAGGATTGTCGAACATCAGTATTTAAGGGGATTTTCAGGGCAGTTAGTCCCCACTCTAACTGCGTTTCCAACACCTGTGGAGCCGTGTCTTCCGTGATTGCACTCATGCGGAAAGTTGCACTTCCGGTGCCGGTTTCCTGGGTAGTCCGCGCTTAAGGTGGACCAAAAGTAGGGAAATCGCTGCAGGCGTGACACCGGAAATCCGCGAGGCCTTGCCCAGGGTTTCTGGCTTATGAAAGTTCAGTTTTTGCTGCACCTCGATCGACAGCCCGTGAACATTCCGGTAATCAAAATCGTCGGGTAACGCTAGATCCTCATAATGCTGCTGACGGGCCACTTCGTCTTTCTGCCGTTCGATGTAGCCGTGGTATTTGGCCTGGATCTCCAACTGCTGGGCGACATCCGGCTGGATGACCCCCGACCCGGCCCCCGGCAAACTCATAAGTGAGTAATAGCTGACATCCGGGCGACGAAGTAAATCGGCCAGCGTCTGATCACGCTCCAATATCTGTCCGAATACCCGAAGAGAATCGGCCTCAGCAAGGCGGTGAGCCGACAGCCAGGTGCTCGTCAGCCGTTGTTGTTCGGCAAGCAAAAGGTCGCGCTTTGCAGAGAAAGCCTGCCAGCGCTGGTCATCAACAATCCCCAGCCGCCGTCCGCTTTCCGTCAGGCGCAGATCGGCATTATCTTCACGCAGCATCAACCGGTACTCAGCCCGACTGGTGAACATCCGATAGGGTTCGGACACACCACGGTTGATGAGGTCATCAACCAGCACACCCAGATAAGCCTCATCGCGACGCGGACACCAGGCGTCTTCACCCCGAACCTTAAGTGCTGCATTGATTCCTGCCAGCAATCCCTGCGCCGCAGCTTCCTCATAACCTGTGGTGCCATTGATCTGGCCGGCAAAAAACAGTCCTTGGATCGCTTTTGTCTCCAGGGACGATCGCAGGGCTCGTGGATCAAAGTAATCGTACTCTATGGCATAGCCCGGGCGCAGGATATGAGCGTTCTCCAAACCTTGGATTGATTGAATTAAATTAATCTGCACATCAAATGGCAGGCTGGTTGAGACTCCGTTGGGATAGTACTCGTGGGTCGACAAACCCTCTGGTTCGAGAAATATCTGGTGTGCAGACTTTGCCGAAAAGCGGTGGATTTTATCCTCAATGGAGGGGCAATACCGGGGGCCGATGCCGGAGATTACTCCGGTATACATGGGCGACCGGTCAAGGCCACCGCGTATGATTTCATGGGTCTTCTCGTTAGTATGGGTTATCCAGCAGGGCATCTGCGCCGGATGCATATCTGCCGTCCCCATAAACGAGAATACCGGGCGCGGCTCGTCACCCGGCTGTATCTGCATTTTAGAAAAATCAATCGTCCTGCCATCCAGGCGTGGTGGCGTCCCGGTCTTCAGGCGGCCTATGGGTAGATTGAGTTCGCGCAATCGCTTGGCAAGGCTGATCGACGGCGGATCGCCAGCCCGGCCGCCCTGATAGCGATCCAGGCCCACATGAATCAATCCCGAGAGAAAGGTACCGGTCGTCAGCACAACAGCCTGCGCGTAAAATTCGACCCCCATTTCGGT
>JBCKLP010000336.1:0-2085 GCA_038903735.1 Burkholderiales bacterium
GGATTCGGTGCGGCGTGCGCGCTTAAACCACGCGCGCCGCGGCGCCTGTCGGCTTGTCGCACCAGTTACGCCAGATTTCCCGGTAGCGCTCCTCCAGTTCGCCGACGAACGCGGCCTTATCCAGCAGGCGCGAAGCGCGCAGGCGTTCACGCAGGGATGCCCTGATCTGCGCCAGCGCATCCAGATCGCCCGCCAGTGCGCACGCCTTGGCGATGAACTCCTCCTCCGATTGCGCCACCCATTCGGGAAAGCCAGTGTTGTTGAGCAGGCTCAAGCCGGCGCGCGATACGAATACGTCTCCGCTCAAGGACAACACCGGTACCCCCATCCACAGCGTTTCGCTGGTGGTTGCCCCGCCATTGCACGGAAAGGAATCCAGCGCGATATCCGCAGCGTCCAAGAGGCGCCAGAATGCCGGACGGCTTGCGTTCTCCGCAAAAGTTATTCGCTGCGAATCAACGCCGTTGCTTGCAAATTCAGCAAGAATCCGTTCGCGCGCCTGGCTTTGCGGGACGGTCGCCATCAGCAGGCGCGAGCCGGGCACCGCCAGCAGCAGGCGCGACCAGAGCGCAACGGTACTCACTACCATTTTCAACATGGAATTGGGTGATACGAAGGTCACATACCCGGCGCGCAGGGCGGGTAATGGCGCCACTGGCGGCATTTCGGGAGGCGGCTGGAAACACCACAGGCAGCCGAGGCGCAACAGGGTTTCGCTGTAATAGCGATCAAACGCGGGTGGATCGGCATAACTGTCGGTGATCCGGTAGCCGATGGCGGGCATTCCCAGCGTTCCCGGATAGCCGAGCCAGGTGGCCTGTAACGGGGCCGGCTGTAGCGCAAAAGCGCCCAGGCGGTTGCCGTCACTCAAGCCGGAGAGATCCACCAGAATGTCGATGCCGTCGCAGCGAATCATTTCCGCGAGTTGCGGATCCTTGATGTCACGCACATCGCGCCACTCGTCGCTCAAGCTCCGCAGCGACCCGGTGACGGCATCATCGCGTCCATTGTTCGAATAACAGATCACCTGAAAGCGACTGCGGTCATGGCCTGACAACACCGGCGCGATGAAAGCAGCAGCCGCGTGATTGCGGAAATCCGCAGAGACATAGCCAATCTTCAATTTTCGTTTCGGATCGGGGCGGTTACCAAAGGACGGCAGCGCATGCTGCGGATATTCGCGCGCCGACCATGCGCGGTGCGCCGCCAGCACTTCCTCGAGCGGCGCACCCGCACGCAGCAGGAAAAACAGGTAACCGGTGTGCGCGCGCCGGAATCCCGGGTCCGCCGCCACGGCCGCCCGATAAGCCGCCAGCGCCTCCTCCATGCGCCAGCACGACTCCAGCGCCAGCGCCCGCACATGCAGGGCCGGCGCGTGCTTTGGTTCCAATTTGACAGCCTCATCGCACAGACGCAGTGCCTCCGCAAAGTGCCCTACCCTGCGATGCATCTCGGCGGCGTTGCTCAAGCTGCGCGGCTGCGGGCCGGCGGCGGCAAGGGCGGCATCGAAACAGCGGGCAGCGCGTTCCTCGTCACCACTTTCCAGCGCGGCAAGGCCCAGCACCTCGTGCGCGCCGACGATGCCGGGATCACGCTCGATCAGGTCTTCGCAATAGGCCGCCGCTGCCGCGAACTCCCTGCGCTGCATGTGAGCGATGGCGGCATTGAGTACCCGCTGGCTGTCGGGCTGCAGATCCAGGCCGTTGGGCGACTCATAGGCAACAGGCTGTGGCGCGGGGCGCCTGAAAATTCGTTTCAGCAGGGCAAGCAACATCGGTTTGGCCGCATGATTGAAGGCAGATGTGGGCTCATGGCCGCCGCCCGAGGGGCAAATACGGCACAATCCGCACACAATCCATGCGCGACAGCATAGCCGATGTTGGAAGAATCACTGGTATTCCTCGACCTGGAAACCACAGGCGCCACACCCACCAGTGACCGCATCACCGAAATCGGACTGGTGGAGGTCCATAAGGGCGTGCTGCAGGAGAGCTGGAGCCAGCTCGTCAATCCCGAATCGCGCATCCCGCCCTTCATCGAATCGCTGACCGGCATCACCTCGGCCATGGTCGAGAATGCGCCGAC
>JBCKLP010000337.1:0-2048 GCA_038903735.1 Burkholderiales bacterium
ACCGACGCAATCCGCTGGCGCGCCGACTGGATCAGGCTACGCAAGTCCGAAAGCAGCACCGACTCATCGACGATGGCGGGAGTGTCCGTGCGGGCAGAGCCGCCAACGCGTTTGCGCACCTCGGTCGGCGCGGGCGAGAGAACCTTCGCTGGCTTGTGAGCGGCCCTTTTCTTCATCGGGCGTTCCCGGTTTTCAACAAGCCGTCCAGCAGCCCCTCGGCCTCCTTCTCGATGGCGAGAATGTCGGCGCTGATCGCTTCCAGCGTGCGCAGTGGTTGCGGCTTGTAGAAGTGCCGCGTGAAGCTCACCTCGTAGCCGATTTTGGTGGCGTCCTGCTTGATCCACGCATCAGGCGTGTAGGGCAGTACCTCGCGGCGGATGAAGGCTTCGATGCCACCGTCTTCCAGGAGCGGCACCTGCTCGGTGTCGCGCAGGTCGCTGTCGGGTTCGTACTCGACGATGGCCGCCTTGCCCTCCACTGTGGCCTCGAACAGGCCGCGCAGCGGGTCGGGCCTGGTTTTGCCGGGCTTGTGCAGCTTGGCGATGACAGGTGGCGCGGTCTCCTCGCGCCAGCTCACGGCCTTGAGGATCTGTTTCAGGTCGGCGGCGGGAAGCTTGATCTTCAGCTTGTCGAGCGCGGCGTCCACACGCTCGCGGAAGAGGTTGTGGTCCTTGAAGAGCATGTCGCCGAGGGCCTCGCGCAACTTCGTGGCGACTTCCACCAGGCGCCCGTCGCGCTCCCAGCTCCTGGCGTCGAGCAGCTTCTTTTTCTTCTTCTCGGGCAGGCCCTTCTTCGCGTTGCCGCCCTCTTCGTCGTCGCCTTCGTCCTCGTCACTGCCCCACTCGCCCAGGCGCTTCTCCAGCGCGGCGAAGACCTTCGCAAACCTGGTGAACAACTCGTCGCCGAACTCATCAACGAGCGTGGCACGCAGATCCTCGTCGCCGGAGGTGAAGCGCAGCGCCTCGATGGCCTTGAGCGTGAGCTGGCTGTGCAGGCGCAGCGGACGCTCGACGGTCACCTTCCAGTAGCCGAAGGCGGCGTTGGCAAAGATCTTCGACTCGGGCGTTTCCTTGAAGTCGAGGAAGATGCGGCTGACGCGCTCGATGTCCTCGGGCGAGAGCTCGCAGTTCTTCTTGCCGAGGTTCTTGCGCAGCGGCTTGAACCACTGCGTGGCGTCGATGAGCTGCACCCGGCCCTTGCGGTGCGCGGGCTTCCTGTTCGACAGCACCCAGATATAGGTGGCGATGCCGGTGTTGTAAAACAGGTTCAGCGGCAGGGCGACAATGGCTTCGAGCCAGTCGTTCTCAATCAGCCAGCGGCGGATGTTGCTCTCGCCCTGGCCGGCGTCGCCGGTGAACAGCGAGCTGCCGTTGTGGACCTCGGCGATGCGGCTGCCGAGCGCCGACTTGCCGTTCATCTTCGACGCCATGTTGGCGAGGAACAGCATCTGGCCATCGCTAGAGCGCGTCACCAGCGACATCTCTTCGCCCTGGTGCATGACCTTGAAGCGCGGGTCGCGCATGCCGTCCTTGCCGCCCATCGCCTCCAGGTCTTTCTTCCAGCTCTTCCCGTAGGGCGGGTTGGCGATCATGAAGTCAAACTCTTGGGCCGGGAACGCGTCGTGCGAGAGCGTGGACCACTCCGCGCCGCCGACGATGTGGTCGGCGCCCTCGCCCTTGAGCAGCATGTCCGCCTTGCAGACGGCGTAGGTCTCGGGGTTGATCTCCTGGCCGTAGAGCAGGCACTTGACCTGTTGATTGCGCTTGGCGGCAATGGCGCTAAGCGTCTCCTCGGCCACGGTGAGCATGCCGCCCGTGCCGCAGGCGCAGTCGTAGAGCAGATAGGTGCCGGACTTGATCTCGGCTTCGATGGGCAGGAACACGAGATTCGCCATCAGGCGCACCGCGTCGCGCGGCGTCCAGTGCTCGCCCGCTTCTTCGTTGTTCTCCTCGTTGAACTTGCGGACCAGCTCCTCGAAGACGGTGCCCATCGCGTGGTTGTCGATGCCAGCGGGCGACAGGTCGATGCCGGGGTCGAGGAACTTGCCG
>JBCKLP010000338.1:0-2046 GCA_038903735.1 Burkholderiales bacterium
TGACCACCAGGTCGCCGGCTTGCGCCAGTTCGGCAATGCGCTTGTCGGCCACATCAAAACCCTGCGGCACCTGTATCGTCTTGATCCAGGGCGAGCGCGGCGTTTTCAGCATGCGGTTGGTCACCAGTGTCAGGCTGATCTGCAGGCGCTCGGCGGCGCGAAACAGGGTCTCCTTGACCGCGCCCGGGCAGGCATCGGCATCCACCCAGATCTGCATCGCCTGCCGTTCAGCGAACCGGAGCCAAGAGGGCGCGCGCGGCGTCGTTGAGTTGCCGGATGCTCGCGCCTATGGCCTCAAGCGAGGTTCCTTTGGCGATCAGTTCGCGCGACACATTGGGCAGGATGCGGCCGCGCGCAGCACCGAGGCGTACCCGGCAATCCTCCAGGGTCGCGCCCTGCGCGCCGATGCCGGGCGAGAGAATGAAGGAATGCGGCAGCGCCTCCACCACCGGGCCGGCATCAGTGCAGGTCGCGCCGACCACCGCGCCGATGGGGCCGGGAGTGAGTTTTGACAACTGGCGATTGAATGCGGTGATTTCGGCAGCCAGCGTTTCCCACACCCTGCGGCCATCGGCCATGCGCGCGTTCTGCAGTGCTTCGCCCTCGGGGTTGGAGGAGCGCACCACGACGAAAATGCCGCCGCCATATTTCGCAGCCAGCTTGAAGGAGGATTTCAATGCCTGCACGCCGAGATAGGGCGATAGCGTGATGGCGTCAACCCGGATCGGGCTCGAGGGATGAAAGTAGGCGTGGGCGTAGGCATCGGCCGTGCTGTCGATGTCACCGCGCTTTACGTCGAGCAGGAAGGGGACTTCCTTTGCGCGCGCCAGGGCCGCGAGTTCCTCGATGGCCTTGACGCCGGCGCTGCCGAAGCGCTCGAAAAAGGCCGACTGCGGCTTGACCAGCGCGAGTTCGTAATTCACCGATTGCAGGATCCGCTTGCCGAATTCCAGCGCGCCTTCTGCCGAATCGGGCAGGCCACATTTGGCAAGCGTCGCGGCGGACGGGTCGATGCCCGCGCATAGCGGGCCGTAGCGGTTCATGCGCGGTAACAGGCGCTCGGCAAATTCACTCATTGCAGGTCCGGAAGGAATTCAGTCGCGCAAGTCTATCAGGCGGCCTGCCAATCATCGCCGTTGCACTCGTCCTTCAGGCGGCCCGTCCGGGAAACACCGTTGCGCTCGTCTTTCAGGCAGTCTGTCCATCAACGCCGCTGCGCTCGTTGCGTGGTGCCATCAACGTCATTCGCGCGCATACATCCCAACGCCGTCACCCCGGCGCTCGAACCCCGTCGCCCCGGCGCACGCCGGGGCCAGTCCAAAGCCCGCGCGGTTCTCGATCATGCATCCCAACACCGTCACCCCGGCGCACGCCGGGGCCAGCCCAAAGCGCGCGCGGTTCTCAATCATGCATCCCAACACCGTCACCCCGGCGCACGCCGGGGCCAGTCCCAAGCCCGTGCGGTTCTGAATCATGCATCCCAACACCGTCACCCCGGCGCACGCCGGGGCCAGCCCAAAGCCCGCGCAGTACCCAATTCCCCGCTAGCGATACTTCGCCGCGGTGATGAACATGGAAAAGGTCTCGCACCACACCAGCACCGTGTCGTACTTTTCCAAATCAACGCCCGCTGCCAGCGGCACAATGAAATTCTCGAAGGTCCTGACATCGCCCACGCGCAGCGCCGCTGCCTTCACCTTGAGGAATGCCTCTTTGCTGTCCACGAAACCCGACACCAGATACAGCTTGTAATCCGGCCCCGGTGCCAGCCTGCCCATCAGCGCTATCGCTTTTGCATCCAGGGAAACCGTGCCCTCGCCCCAGTGCAACAGATCGCTGCCTTTCAGATCGCTGCGGAACTGGCCCTTGAACTGTGCTGCACCCTGATGGTTCTTCAACTCTGTCGCGGCCGGGGGTTGGGGCGCGATCAGGATCGGCAGCGCATAGATGCCCGCCGCAAAGCCGATGAAGATGGCCGCGGCATGGCTGACAGTGAGCAACACCATTCGTTTCATGTGACCCCTTGCGGCATTTCCGATGCCCGCC
>JBCKLP010000339.1:0-2034 GCA_038903735.1 Burkholderiales bacterium
GCAGCGGGGTATCAAGTCAGAGCCGTGCCGATACACTCGCCGCAAGCGGCGGGGAATTGAACCCGCAGTGATTCAACTCCAGCGCGTCGCCGGATACTCCGAACCCAGCAACCGGCTGGCCGCCGCACGCGCGATCTGCCGCCCCCATTTGAACTCCTTGTAGAGCAGCACGAAGCGCCACATATCGCGCAGCACCCGTGCCCGGTCACCCCAGGACAGGCGCGCTAGCGCCGCCGGGAAATCCGCCTCGTGCGGGCGATCGAAGGCGATCTTGAGCGGATTCCACTGATCGGTGGTGCGGCGCACCTCGGAGCCGATCATGCGGCCATAGACTTCGCGCACCGGGCGGTTGCGCGCCAGCGACTCGATAATCGCCTCGCCGCTGATCGCGCCCGAATGCAGCGCGCAGCTCATGCCCTCGCCTATCATGTTGAGGAAGCCCGCGGCCTGCCCGGTCACCAGCACATTGCCTTTGCCGAACACATAGCGGTTGATGAGCGAGGGGCCGAAATTCTCCGCGCAGCCCTCATGGGTGGTGTGCGGATCAAGCTTCACGCCATGCTTTTCATCCAGATAGCGCACCACATTGCGGTGGCGGACATCGAAGTTGTCACCGCGCTTGAAGCCCACGCCGACGATCTGCTGGCCGTCGCGCGCATGGCTCCAGGTGTAGTGCCCCAGGTCCGGGTGGAACCAGAAATGGAAATACTCGTGATCGAGCGGGCACTCGATGATGTTGTGGAACTTCTGGCCCACAAAAAACCAGGGAATCTGCTGCGGGTAATCCGGATAAAGGGCGCGGATCACCTGCGAGCTGGGGCCATCGGCGCCAATCACATGGCGCACGCGGTACTCACGCTCCTCGCCATTGGCGCGCGCGCTGACCAGCACATGATCGCCACGGTCTTCGAGCCCGGTAAAGGAAGTCTGGTCGTGCACCTCGGCGCCGCTCCTCTGAATCGCCCAGTAGTCGGAATAGCGGCGGTGCAAATGCGGCGTGGTGCCGCCGAAGAAATCCATACTCAAGGACACCATGCTGGGGAAGTGGAAGCTCACCCCCCGGCAGTAGGTGGGCTCGTGCAGGGCCTCTTTCGGCAGCGGGCCGAAATTCTCGATCAGGAAGCGGTAGCCGCGTGGCGAGAGGATGCCGCTGCAGATCTTGTGCCGCGGCAGTTCCTTTCTCTCCAGCACGATGGTTTCCAGGCCGGCATCGGTCAAGCGCTTGGCGGCGGCGGCGGCGGCAAGGCTCGCGCCAACGATCAGGACATCAGCTTTGCGTGTGGCGGCCATTCAGAGCAACTGTGAGAGATGCAGCACGGGCTTGTCGGTGACCGCCTCGAAGGGCGCCGCGTCGCGCGGGTCTTCGATAATCACACGCTCGAAATCAACACCCTGCATGATGCGGCGTGCCTGCTCGCGCGCATCCACCCGGTTGCGGCCGAATGATTCGGCGGCACTGCCGGCCGTGGTGGCGCGGGCAAAACGTTGCAGATCGAGGTTCATGCGGCATCCTGTGCTGGTGCGCAATGCAGCATAGTAGCCTACCAGCCGCGCATGGCCGAAATGGTAGGCACGCGTTTCGATGATGTAGAGATCCCTGGAATCGAGCCGCGAACGCAATGCTGGCAGGGCACTCAGCACCAGGCCCAGGGTGTCGATGCGCGCGCCGGGCAGCCAGGATTGCAGGCGGCGCGCGAACAAACCATCGCCCACCACCAGGCCGCGCGCACTGCGCAGGGGGCGCAGGAACTCGGCACGGCGGTTCTCCGGTATCGCCACCCCGGATTCGATCGCCAGAGCAATATCACTGCCATCATCCTCCGCAGCCAGCACATCTTCCCCCAATGCCACGCAGATGCGCCCGATCTCCGGGGTGCCCGCCACGGGCAGTAATACCAGCGAGCGATACACGGAGCGTTCGCCGCCCGGCTTTCTGCGCCACTCAATGCGCGCGGCACGCTCCTTGTCGGCGCCGGCCAGCTCGCCACGCAGCGCAAGCACCATGTCCACCAGAGCAATGTTCTCCGGGCAGGC
>JBCKLP010000340.1:0-2014 GCA_038903735.1 Burkholderiales bacterium
CGGCAGCGAGGAGCAGAAAAAAACCTATCTGCCGAAAATGGTGGAGGGTATCTGGACCGGCACCATGAACCTGACAGAGCCGCAGGCGGGCTCCGATCTGGGCCTCATCAAGACGCGCGCCGAGCGCCAGGCCGATGGCAGTTATCGCATCCGCGGGCAGAAGATCTTCATCACCTGGGGTGAGCAGGATTTCACCGAGAACATCATCCACCTGGTGCTGGCGCGCACGCCCGATGCGCCCGAAGGGGTGCGCGGCATTTCGCTTTTCATCGTTCCCAAATTCATCCTGAACGCGGATGGATCGCCCGGCGCGCGCAACGACGCCAAGTGTGCCTCGCTCGAGCACAAGCTCGGCATCCATGCCAGTCCCACGGCGGTGATGATTTACGGCGAGAAGGACGGTGCCCTTGGCTACCTGGTCGGTGAGGAGAACCGCGGCCTGGAAACCATGTTCATCATGATGAATGCGGCGCGTTTCGCGGTGGGCCTGGAGGGCGTGGCGATTGCCGAACGCGCCTATCAGCAGGCGCTTGCCTATGCACGTGAACGCATCCAGAGCCGTGATCTTGCCGGCGGCGGCAAATCGGTGCCCATCATCCGCCAGCCGGATGTGCGGCGCATGCTGATGAGCATGAAAACGCAGATTGAGGCGATGCGCGCGCTGGCCTATGTGGTGGCGGCGGCCACGGACAGCGCGCACCGGCATCCCGACAAGGATGAGCGCGCGCGGCAACAGGCCTTTGTCGATCTGATGATCCCGGTGGTGAAAGGCTGGAGCACGGAAACCGGCATCGAAATCGCCTCCACCGGCGTGCAGATCCACGGCGGCATGGGATTCATCGAGGAAACCGGCGCCGCGCAACATTGGCGCGATGCGCGCATCACCACCATCTACGAAGGCACCACCGGCATTCAAGCCAATGACCTCATCGGCCGCAAAATCGCCCGCGAGGGCGGCAGCACGGCCTATGCGCTGGTTGCCATGATGCGCACCACGGAATCCGATCTTGCCCGACTGCCGGGCGAGGACTTCACCGACATCCGCGAGGCGCTGGGCGACGGAATCACCGCGGTCTCCGATTGCGTTGACTGGATCGTGGCTACGTTCTCCACCGACATCAAGGCGGCACATGCGGGTGCGGTTCCTTTCCTGCGCCTGATGGGCATCGTTTGCGGTGGTTGGCAGATGTCACGCGCCGCCGTGATTGCGCAGAAACACATTGCATCGGGCTCGGCCGACGAGGCCTTCTACAAGGCGAAAATCATCTCGGCGCGCTTTTACGCCGACCATGTGCTCAGCCAGGCGGGCGGATTGCGAAACACGGTGGTGCAGGGCGCCCGGGGCGTAATGGCGCTGTCGGATGAGCAATTTTAGTTTCTAGTACGGTTTGGAGTGCGGGTGCGGGATAATTTCCTGTAATTTGCGCTTTGCAGGCCGCGTGCCGACCAGGAGTGAGCGATGCCGTCCAGCAAACAGGATAAAGCACGGTTTTTTTACGATCCGCAGACCGACGAGGAGCGCTATGTACTGCGCTCGCGCCTGGATGTGCTGCCGGTATTGCAGTCGCTGGCGAAGTGGCCCATTCCGGTCAGATTGCAGTTGAATCAACTCTCTGCGTCTTTCTCTTCGCGCATGATCGCGGTCACGCCGGCGTTCGAGGAGATGGTGTTTGACGCCACCGGTCTCGATGGCGCCGAGCGTCTGGATGGCAGCGCGGGCCTCGTAGCGGAAGCCCAGATGGATGCCATCTGGTTTCGATTCGAAGCCGAGCACGCGGTCAGCGTCAGGGGCTACGCGCATCCGGCATTTCGCGCCCGGCTGCCGGCAACGATCGAGCGCCTGCAGCGCCGCGATTCAATGCGCTATCCGGTGCCCGGCATGAATCCGCCGGTGTGTGACTTTCGTGCCGGCGATGCACGCAATGAGCCGCTGCACCTGCGTGCCATCGACATTTCTTCCAGCGGGATCGCGCTGTTGCTCGACGATCCGCGGCAGAAAGTCACTGCCGGCATG
>JBCKLP010000341.1:0-2007 GCA_038903735.1 Burkholderiales bacterium
TGGTGTTTCAGCCCTGACGCGATCATTCAGCTCCTCCGGCTTTCCGGGAAGCAGGATGACGTCCTGGGGACCAAACTTTTCCCGCATGGCAGCGGATCGCAGCACCTCGCCTGTTTCGCGATTGAGCCGCTGGACGATCTGCGCCGGTAGGCGCGCCGGCCCAGACAATGAGTACCAGGTGACCGCGACGTAACCCGGCACGCCCGCTTCGCCCATCGTGGGCACGTCCGGCATGGCTTCCGTGCGCTTTGCACCGGTGCTGGCAAGCGCACGGGTTTTGCCGGTCCTCGCATTAGGAACGCTGAAGCCGTAGAACCCGAACATGATCTGCACGGCGCCGGCCAGCATGTCGGTGCCCAACTGCGCGGCACCCTTGTAGGGGACGTGGACTATGTCGATTTTTGTCGCCGCCTTGAATACCTCGATGAAAAGGTGCTGGCCGGTGCCTATGCCCGCCGTCCCGTAGTTGAGCTTGCCCGGCTGCGCGCGCGCCAGCGCAATCAGCTCCTGCACGTTTCTCGTCGGCACCGAGGGATGCACCAGCAGGTAGTAGGGCAGCTCGAACAGTAGCGAGATCGGTGTGAAGTCGGCGAGCGCGTCGTAGGGTAGCCACTTCTTCACGATAGGCGCGAATACCAGTCCCGACTGGTTGGACATCAGCAACGTGTAACCGTCCGGCGCGGCCTTGGCACCCGCCTCGAAGCCGATGGCGCCGTTGGCCCCGGCGCGATTGTCCACTACGAAGGGATGGCCTAGACGCTCGGACAAATACAGTGCCACGGTGCGCCCCATGACATCGACCTGCCCGCCAGGGGTCTGGGGAATGATAAAGCGCACCGGCTTGGCCGGATAGGCTTGGGCGTGTATCAGGCCGGCGGCAAGGACGGCGCAAAGAAACAAGGGAATGGAAGAAATGGTGCACTTCATCGACGACGACGTCCTGTTGCGAGTGTGTTGACAAGGGAAGTCAATCGGCGCGGATCTTCGCCTCGCGCACGACCGCGCCGAAGCGCTCGCGGTCTCTGCGCTGGTGCGCCGCGAACTCCTCGGGCGAGGCCGTGACCATCTCGGTCGCAATCGCGGCGAGCCCGGCGCGCGCCTCCGCAGTCTGCATGATGCGGCCGATTTCGCGGTTCAGGCGCGTGATGATCTCGCGCGGCGTGCCGGCCGGTGCATAGACGCCGCTCAGGGTGCTCGTGTTCACGTCCATCCCTGCCTCGGCCATGGTCGGGGTGTCGGGGAAGATCGGCGAGCGCGCGGCGCTCGTCACCGCCAGCAGACGCAGCTTGCCGGCCCTGATCTGCGGGACTGCCACCCCGGGGTCGAATGTAAAGTCTATCTGGCCGCCGAGAAGGTCGGTGAGGACCTGCGCTGAGCCCTTGTACGGCACGTGGGTGGCATGGATTTTCGCCGCACGCATCATCATTTCCGCGCTGATGTGCGGCATGCTGCCGCCGCCTGGCGAACCGTAGCTGACCTTGCCGGGATTGGCGCCAATGTGGCTGATCAGATCGGCGAGACTGTGAACCGGCAAACCCGGGCGCACCACCAGAAGCATCGAGGTTCGCGCGATCGGGACGACCGGCTCCAGTTCTTTCGCCACATCCACGCCGAGCTTGTACAGGTGCGGATTGATGATGATGGGGCCGCCTGGCGCGCTGAGCAGCGTGTAGCCGTCCGGCGCGGATTTGGCTACCGCCTCGAGGCCGATGTTGCCGGCCGCGCCGGCGCGATTTTCCACTATGACCGGTTGTCCCAGAGCATCGCCCAGCCGCGGCGCATAGATGCGGGCAATCACGTCCGGGCCGCTGCCTGGCGGGAAGTTGACGATCAGTCGAATCGGCTTGACGGGCCACGCCTGGGCCCGGGCTAACGGAACAATTGCCAGTGCACAGGCAGCGGCAAGCAGGCAGCGGGCGAGCAGATGCATGGTCTCCTCCTAGACTCTGGTCGGCCCCGCCTTGGACATGTGCAGCGCGAGGTCTCCCCTATTGATGGGCACCTCTA
>JBCKLP010000342.1:0-2006 GCA_038903735.1 Burkholderiales bacterium
GCGTATAGCTATGAATCGCTCTTTGGCCCGTTGCGTCACGGCAGTATCGCTGGCCGTCTGCGGGTGGGGCCACGCCGCCGCCCAGGCGCAGAGCTACCCGAACAAGCCCATCCGCTTCATGGTGGGCTATCCGGCGGGCGGGGCGACGGATATCACTGCCCGTATCCTTTCGCCGAAGCTCTCGGAGCGCCTAGGTCAGCCGGTCATCGTCGACAACCGCTCGGGCGGCGGCGGCATCGTCGGCGTGGACAGCGTGGCGAAGGCCCCGCCCGACGGCTACCTGATCGGTTTCGGCAATCTCGGCATGCTGGCGGTGAACGTCAGCTTGCTGGCAAATTTGCCGTATAACCCCCTTACGGATCTCGCTCCCGTCACCATGGCGGTCAAGAACCCGCTGATACTGGTCGCCAATCCATCGTTTCCGGTTAAGGATGTCAGGGACCTTGTCGCTTTTGCGAAAGGCAAGCCGGGGCAATTGAGTTACGCCTCCTCCGGCAGCGGCACGGCGCATCATCTGGCAGGCGCGCTGCTCACCCTGATGGCTGGCATTGAGCTTGTGCATGTTCCGTACAAAGGCTCGAATCCGGCCGCCGTCGATCTGATCGGCGGGCAGATTCCCCTTGCCATTCTCGATGTGGCGACGACACGCAACTTCATCAAGGCCGGAAAAATGAGGGCTCTGGGTACCATGGGCCCGAAGAGGTCGCAGCTTGCGAGCGACATTCCGACGATTTCGGAATCGGGTCTGTCGGGCTTTGCGGCCGAGAGCTGGATCGGCGTTATCGCGCCCGCGCGGACGCCGCCCGAGATCGTTCGTCGTCTGAATTCGCATTTGGTGGCGATCCTTGAAAGTCCGGATAGTCGCGAACAGCTTCTGGCCGCGGGGGTCGAGCCGAGCCCGTCCTCGCCCGAGGAGTTCGGGGAACTCATCAGATCCGAAATTTCCAGGTGGGCGAAGGTCATCAAAGCCGCAAAAATCGAAGCCAATTGAACATCCCTCGTTTCGCAACCAGAACCCCATGGCGTGATGTGCGCCAATGGCCGTGCCGAGCCTGACCTGAGGAGGAATAAACCTTGATCCGTATATTGCCACTGGCGGCCGTGTTGACGCTGTCGCTCGCTGCCGCCGCTGCCACAGCTCAGCAGCCCTGGCCGAACCGTCCCGTTCGCGTCATCATCACCAGCCCATCCGGCGGCGCGGTGGATCTGCTCGCGCGCATCGTTTCGGAAGGTTTCACCAAGGCGTTCGGCCAGCCGTTCGTGGTTGAAGCACGGGCCGGGGCTAATGGCACCATCGGCGTCCTTGCCGTTGTCAACGCGCCGGCCGACGGGCACATGCTGTTTGTCACCACCCCGGGGCCGTTCAGCATCAACATGCATCTGCACGCAAAAATGCCGTTCGATGCGCAGACCGACTTGGCGCCAGTGGCGATGCTCGCGTATTCGCCGCTGATGCTGGTGGCGCACCCGTCGGTGCCGGCGAAAAACTGGCCGGAGTTCGCCGCGTGGCTCAAGGAGCGGCCCGGCAAGGTGAGCTACGCCTCGGCAGGCATCGGCACTACCACCCATCTCGGCATGGAGCTGCTCAAGCGGCTCACAGCCGTCGACATGGTGCACATTCCCTACAAGGGGGCGCCGGCAGCGACCGCCGACGTGCTGAGCGGCACTGTGCAGCTCACGCTCATCAACACCAGCGCGTCGCTCGCCTTCATCCAGAGGGGACAGCTGAAGGCGATCGCGGGTGCCGAAAAGCAGCGCTCGTCCTGGCTGCCGGACGTACCGACGCTGGACGAATCGGGCGTGCCGGGGTTCGAGGTTCTGTCATGGTATGGGCTTGGTACGCGCGCAGGGGTGCCACGGGAGATCATCAACCGGCTCTGGGCGGAAACGGCGCGTACCATCAAAAAGCCTGAAACGCTGGCGCTGCTGACTCCCGCCGGGATCGCGCCCCAATTGTTCTCGCCGGACCAGTTCGCCGAGTACGTCCGGATCGAGCGCGACAAATG
>JBCKLP010000343.1:0-2000 GCA_038903735.1 Burkholderiales bacterium
GACGCACGCCGCTGATGAAGGAGCAAGGGAAGTCGGAGGCGCGATGCACTGGGACCGAGCTAGCGCGGAGGCTGGTCGCCACGCTCGGCGTCAAGGCTCCTTGTTTCCTCCGAGCGCTTTGGCCAGTGGCCTCCAGCGCTCGATTTCCTTCCTAAAGAATGCGGTGAAGGTCTCGGCATCCATGTTGTTCGGCCCGATGCCGTCGGCCGCAAGCCTCTGGCGCACGTCCGGTTGCTGCAGCGCGTCGCGCACTTGCGCGTTCAGACGATTGACAATGGGGTGCGGCATGCCCGCCGGGCCCGACAGGCCGAACCAGGTGATGGTGGTGAGTTCGGGCTGGCCGAGTTCGGCAAAGGTCGGGACGTCCGGAAAGTCATTGAGGCGGTTCTCCGAGGTAAACGCGAGGAAGCGTGCCTTGCCTGCCCTCACGAAAGGCGAAGCCGGCACCACCGTGCTGAAGCCCGACAGCACGTGCCCGGCGACAACGTCGGCGATAGCCGGTGCGCCGCCCTTGTACGGCACGTGCACTAGGTTGAGGCCGGTGAGCTGGCCGAACAGCTCGCCCACGAGGTGTGCATGCGTGCCGTGGCCGGGCGAGGCGTACGACAGCCCTTTCGGGTTCGACTTCACGAATGCGATGAACTCCTTCACGTTCCTCGCCAGCACTGAAAGATTGACCATCAGGCTGGCCGGCGGCCCGCCGAATAACGCGATGTGGGTGAAGCTAGCTATCGGGTCGAACGACGTCGGCGTGGTGAAAGGCGCGAGGACATGCGACGCTAGGCCCGACACTACGACGGTATAGCCGTCGGGTGCCGACTTCGCCACCAGCTCCGAGCCGATGACCCCACCTGCGCCGCTGCGGTTCTCCACGATGAACTGCGTGCCTATCTTGCGGCCCATTCTGTCCGCTACGATGCGTCCGAGCGTATCAGCGGCTCCGCCCGGCGCGTACGGCACGACCAAGCGGACCGGCTTTACCGGATAGTCCTGCGCCTGCAGCCCTGCCGCGGACACCGTCACGGCCGCTCCCAGTGCGATGCGCCCCAGCGATTTCCTCATCTGTAGTCCTCCGATGGCTTTTTCCTATATCAACTGCTTCCCTGCAGCTAGTCTAGATGGGTGCCGCGATCAGCTCGAAAGAGTCGTCGCAGTTGATAAGATCAACACGCTTCCAAACGATCCTGTAGCTGTCTCCTTCGCGACGAAGGCGGTGCTGCGCCTTACCCGCAAAGACTCGCTGCACCCGCAATCGGTAATCGGCCATAATGAGAGAGGAGCGCACCGTGCACTGCCCGCCTGCTGTATCCGCCTGCAATATAGCGATGTTGCCAATGAGATGGCAGGTACGATGCGGTGGGGTCTGCGCATGAATGCGCGGATGTCGGAGCCGCTCGATGCGTGTCTTCATGATGTCCGGGGTATCGTAAAAGAGCGACGCCTCGGTGTGAGGACTTTCCTGGTCCGGCCGCAGCGGCACCCAGTAATAGCCGTTGTCATCGAAAAGCTCGCTCCACTTGTCGAAGAGCCTGTCGTCGAGGAGCGATGCCTCGTGAATCAGGAATGCCTGGATACGCGCCAGGTCGTTAAGTCCCGTTATCTCGAGGTTGTTCCGTTCTACGGTTTCGGTGTTCATTAGGGATCCTTTCAGTGCGGCCCCTTCTCTCCGCCCATTTAAAAAACTACTGAGCAGTCATGCATCTGATCCATGCCGCATACTGCGAGCGCTGTGGCAGCTCCATGGTGCCCTTGTTGACTAGGTCGCCGTACTCGTCCTCTCGATCGGTCTCTACGCCGCGCTTAAACCATACCCAGTCTGAGCCCTGCCCCTCGAGTCCCTCTTGGCAGCGGCGGAAATTCTCAAGGTCGTCGGTCTGTATCAAAGACGATGCAGAATGCGTAATGTTCAGATGACGCACAAAGCCCTGATTCATCTCCTCGGGCGCACCCTTGAACTTGACCGGATAGACGTGAACTTCAGTTCGGTTCACCGCCAAGGG